>NZ_JBHZAN010000001.1:0-461322 GCF_042754285.1 Streptomyces sp. NPDC059224 | reverse complement strand
GCCCACCGGCCTTCCGGCCCACCGGCCTTCCGGCCCACCGGCCTTCCGGCCCACCGGCCTTCCGGCCCACCGGCCTTCCGGCCCACCGGCCTTCCGGCCCACCGGCCTTCCGGGCCACCGGCCTCCCGGGCCTTCGGGCCTCCGGGCCACCGGCCTCCCGGGCCTTCGGGCCACCGGGCCTCCGGGCCTTCCGGGCCACCGGCCTTCCGGGCCTCCGGGCCTTCCGGGCCACCGGCCTTCCGGGCCACCGGCCTTCGGGCCTCCGGCCCACCGGCCCACCGTCCTCTCGACCTGTTGATCCTGATTGTTGGAGCCTCTTCGTGAACACCACTGTCTCGGCCGCAGGCCTTACCGTGCGGTACGGCGGCACCCGGGTCCTGGACCGCGTCTCGCTGTGTCTGACCGATGGCGTGACGGGTCTGCTGGGCCCGAACGGCGCCGGAAAGACGACCCTGCTGAGGGTCCTGGCCACGGCGGTACCGCCGGACGACGGCGGCTTCACGGTCCGCGGCGAGGACCCGTCGGCCCCGGCCGCCCGGCTCGCCGTCCGCCGCACGCTCGGCTACCTCCCGCAGACCCCCGGTTTCCACCCGGACTTCACGGCCTTCGAGTTCGTCGACTACGTGGCCGTCCTCAAGGAGCTGACCGGCCGGGCCGAACGCCATCGCGAGGTGCGGCGCGTCCTGGACCAGGTCGGGCTCGCCGACGTACGCGGCCACCGCATCAAGCGGCTGTCCGGCGGGATGCGGCAACGGGTCGCCCTGGCCGCGGCCCTCGTCGGCGACCCCGCCTTCCTGGTCCTGGACGAACCGACCGTCCACCTCGACCCCGAACAGCGGATGCGGTTCAGGGAGTTGGTCGCGGAGGCGGGGGAGGGCCGCACGGTGCTGCTCTCCACCCACCAGACCGAGGACGTGGCCATGCTCTGCCACCACGTGATCGTCCTGGCGGGCGGCCGGGTGCGCTTCGACGGCACCCCCGCCGGGCTGACGGCGCGGGCGGCGGGCCGGGTGTGGAGCAGCGCGGAACGCGCCGCCGGCGCCCGGGCGGCCTGGCGCACCGGCACCGGCACCTACCGCAACGTGGGTGACCCCCCGGCCGGCGCGGACCTGCTCGAACCGACCCTGGAGGACGGTTACCTGCTGGTCCTCGACGACGAGTCCACGGAGGTGGCGGCGGCATGACGACGACCCAGCTGGAGGCGGCCGTGCCGGAAGCGCGCGCGACCGGCCGCCGGACCGCGTCCGTACTGTCCCTCGCGGTCTTCGAGGCCCGTCAACTGGCCCTGCAGATACCGGTGGTGGTGCTCGGACTGGTGTACCTCGTCTACGTCGGCCACCAGTTGCTCGGCCGCGACGAGGGCATGGACGCGTACCCGGTCCTGCACGACGCCGACCGCGCCACCCAGGGCGGTCCGATGCTGCTCTGCGTCGCCCTGCTGGCGTGCGTGCACCGGGCCGTCCTGCTGGACCGGCGGCGCGGGCTGGAGGAGCAGCTCTCGGTACTGGTCATGTCGCCGCCGCGGCGCACGCTGGCGCACGCCCTGTCGGTGGTGCCGTTCGCCGCCGGCGTGGGCCTGGTGGTGGGCGTCCAGTTCGGCTGGGCGGCACTGCGGCCGGGCGCGGCCGGCCACGGCTCGCTCGCCGAACTCGCCGTCGCCCCGCTGACGGTCCTGCTCTCCGGGGCGGTCGGCGTCCTGCTGGCCCGGGTGCTGCCGTACGCGGCGACCCCGGTGCTGTTCGTGTTCACCCTGGCGGTCGTCCTCACCCTCGTCGGCGGCGTCACCGGCGGTGTGCACGGCGTGCAGTGGCTCTGGCCGACGGTGGGGGAGAGCGGCGCCACCCCGGTCCCGGGCGAGCTGCTCGGCCGCCCCGCGGGCTGGCACGCGGTGTACCTCGCGGGGCTGACGGTGCTGGCGGCCGGCGTCGCGGCACTCGTCGCGGGCGGCCGGGCCCGGGTGCTCCAGGTGGTGACGGCCGCGGCCCTGGCCGCGACGGTCCTCGGCGTGAACGGCCAGACGCCGGGCCCGTCCGCCTCGCTCCAGGCCACCCGCAAGGCGGAGGCGGAGCACCCGGCGAAGTACCAGACCTGCGTGCGGCGCGAGATGTCCCGGTACTGCGCCTACCCGGACTGGGCCGGCTGGACGGCCGACTGGGCGAGGGTGGAGCGCCGGGTGCGGGCCGAGGCGGGCGGCGCGGCGGCCACGGCCCGGCTCACCGTCCGCCAGCGCATCCAGGAGATCACCGACCTGACCACGGACGGCGCCCTGACGACCGGTTCGGCCCGGGACACGGTCACCGTCGGCACCCAGTGGGGCGGCAACCGGGTCCCCGAGTTCGCCGTCGGTGTCGCCCGGGTCCTGGTGACGGGCGACGAGGCGGCGGCCCTCGACCTGTGCGACGCCCGCGGGGTCACGACGATGTGGCTGGCCCTCGCCGCCGACGCCACCCCGGAGGCCACCTTCCGCCGGCTCCGCATCGACGACAGTCTTACCGGCCCGGCGGCGGTCCTCACCCCGGACGGCGGCAGCATGGGCGTCTCGGCGCAGGTCACCGAGGTCGTACGGAGCCTGTTCCGCGACCCGCACGACACGATCGCGGCCCGGGTGAAGGCCCACTGGGCCGAGCTGACCTCGTCACGGACGACCGCGGCGGAGGCGGCCCGGCTGCTGGGCGTGCCGGTCCCGCAGGGCGAGGACGACTGCGGGAACGGCTGACGGCGGAGCCACGACGGCGGCGATCCCTCCCCACCGGCCGACGGTCCTCACGTCTCCGTGCGGTACATCAGGTCCGTCTCGTGGGTGGTGAAGCCGAGGCGTTCGTACACCGCCACCGCGGCCGTGTTGTCGGCGTCGACGTAGAGCATCGCCGTCGGCAGGCCCCGGTCCGCGAGGTGGCGCAGGCCGATCGTGGTGAGGGACTTGCCGAGTCCGCCGCCCTGCGCGGTGGGCGAGACGCCGAGGACGTAGACCTCGCCCAGGAGTTCCCGGTCGTGGACCTTCGTCCAGTGGAAGCCGAGCAGCTCGCCGTCCCGCTCCGCCAGGAAGAAGCCCGCCGGGTCGAACCAGGGCTGGGACCTGCGGTCGTCCAGGTCGCGCTGGGTGAGTGAGCCCTGTTCGGGGTGGTGGGCGAAGGCGGCCGCGTTCAGGGCGAGCCAGGCGCTGTCGTCCTGGCCGGGCACGAACGTCCGGACCGTCACGCCCTCGGGGAGCTTCGGGTCGGGCAGGTCAAGGCCGGTCAGCGGGCGTCGCATCTGACGCAGTTCGCGGAACAGGGTGAGGCCGAGCACCTGGGCGAGATGGCGGGCCGCCGAGTGGCCGCCGTGGGCCCACACGCGCAGCCGCTTGCCGGAGGCCGCGAGGAGGGCGGAGCCGAGCGCGCGGCCGTGGCCGTGGCCCCGGTGGGCGGGATGGACGACGAGTTCCGCGGCCGGCGCCTCCACCGGGTCGGTGTCCTCCAGTTGGGCGTAGCCGACGAGTTCGCCGCCGACGGTCAGCAGCAGATGGGAGACGCCCTCGCGGGCGCCGCCGCGGATCTGGATACGGCCCTGCTCGGACACCGGCTGCTGGCCGTCGGACCGGGCCGCCTCCGCCAGCAGCCCCAGCACGGCCTCGGCCTGGTCCGGGGTGAGCGCGGAGTAGGTGTCGATGGAACGGGAGTGCATGGGCGGCCGTGCGGTGTCGTCGCTGGTCATGCGTACGAGGGTACGGGGCCGGACCGGCAAAGTGGCGACACCGGGGAGGGTAAAGGGCAGGGCAACCGGCAATCAAGATGTAACCATGAACCCCCTGTTGTGCTACGCGCGTTGACCCTAGGCTGCGCCGGACCGGGCCACTTCTCAGCAGACCCACAGGGGGGTTCCATGCAAGCGAAGTCCAGACCGTCCAGAGGGCGTACGTACGCGCTGCTCGCGTCGGCCGCCGGGCTCGCCACCGTCGCAGCCCTGGCGAGCGCGCTGCCCGCCGACGCGCACTCCGGCAAGGGACACGGGCACCACGGCCCCAGCCGCTACCAGGACGTCCAACTGCTCTCCTTCAACGACCTGCACGGCAACCTGGAACCGCCGTCGGGTTCGTCGGGCCGGGTGACCGAGACCCAGGCCGACGGGACGACGAAGACGATCGACGCGGGCGGTGTGGAGTACCTCGCCACGCACCTGCGCGAGGCCCGCAAGGGCAACCCGTACTCGGTCACGGCCGCCGGCGGCGACATGGTCGGCGCCTCCCCGCTGATCTCCGGGCTCTTCCACGACGAGCCCACCATCGAGGCGCTCAACAAGCTCGACCTGGACGTGACGACGGTCGGCAACCACGAGTTCGACGAGGGCGCCAGGGAACTCGCGCGGCTGCAGAACGGCGGCTGCCACCCCACCGACGGCTGCTACACGGACAAGAGGTTCAAGGGCGCCGACTTCCCCTATCTGGCCGCCAACGTCCTCGACGACAGGACGGACAAGCCGATCCTGAAGCCGTACTGGGTCTGGAAGAAGAAGGACGTCAGGATCGGCTTCATCGGCGTCACCCTGGAGGGCACGCCGGGCATCGTCTCCGCCGACGGTGTCAAGGGGCTGGCCTTCAAGGACGAGGTCGAGACGATCAACAAGTACGCCAAGGTGCTCCAGCGCCAGGGCGTCCAGTCGATCGTGGCACTGGTGCACGAGGGCGGTTTCCCGGCTTCGTCCAGCTACAACTACGACTGTGACGCGCCGGGCGCCGGCAGCGGCATCTCCGGCCCGATCGTCGACATCGCGAAGAACGTGTCGCCGGCCGTGGACGCGCTGGTCACCGGCCACACCCACACCGCGTACGTCTGTACGGTCGACGACCCGGCGGGCAACCCCCGCATGGTCACGTCCGCCGCCTCCTTCGGGCGCCTCTACACCGACACCACGCTGACCTACGACCGCCGTACCGGCGACATCGCGCGCACGGCCGTGAAGTCGGCCAACCACGTGGTCACCCGGGACGTCGCCAAGGCGCCCGACATGACCGCGCTGATCGGGAAGTGGAACACCCTCGCCGCCCCGATCGGCAACCGCGCCATCGGCTACATCTCCGCCGACGTCAACAGCACCGGCACCGAGTCCCCGATGGGCGACCTGATCGCCGACGCGCAACTGGCGTACGGCAGGAAGCTGGACCCGGAGACGGATCTGGCGCTGATGAACCCGGGCGGGGTGCGGGCCGGACTGACCTACGCGGCCAAGGGGACCGAGGGCGACGGCGTGGTGACCTACGCCGAGGGCTTCACGGTCCAGCCGTTCGCCAACACCGTCAACCTCCAGGACTTCACCGGGGCGCAGGTCATCCAGGTGCTCAAGGAGCAGGTGAGCGGCGGCAACGCGGCCGCGCCGAAGATCCTGCTGCCGTCGAAGGGCCTCACCTACACCCTGGACCTGACGAAGACGGGCGCGGACCGTGTGGTCACCGGCTCCGTGAAGCTGAACGGCACCGCCATCGACCCGGCGGCCACCTACCGCGTCGCCACCAACTCCTTCCTCGCGGGCGGCGGCGACGGCTTCACCACCCTCGGCCAGGGAACCGGCGACGTCGTCGGCACCGACGACCTGTCGGCCCTGGCGGACTACCTGACGGCCGGCTCCTCGGCCGCGGCTCCGCTCGCGCCGCCGGCCACGGACCGGATCACGATCGTGCAGTAACCCCCCGGCATCCCTACGGGCCCGGTGTGCGCACCCCGCGCACACCGGGCCCGTTCTGTTCGGTAAAACCTGTGTGAGACGGTGTTTGGTTCCACATTGCTGCTGAAAATTAATCTCAGCCGTAATTCATTGAGGTCTAAGTGAAAATGGCTTTCTTCGGCCCGCGAGGCACGTAATCTTTTCCATGTCGAAAGCGAACGGCGCAGACGGCACAACGAAGGAGAACACCATGAGCTTCCACAGGATCGCCCCCGTCAAGAAGCACCACAAGCCCGCTCCGGCCCCGAAGGAGCTCGCGCCGAAGAGGCCGGAACCGAAGCGTCGCCCCGTCGGCGACAATCGCTGACAAAGAATTTACAGGCGTAATTAAAAGCAATTCACAGGCCTGCGGCGAGGCGGGGTCACCGGTTGAGCACGGTCGTGCCGGAGGCCCCGCCTCGGCCATGTCCGGGCCCGGACGGATGACAGAAGGGAGTCGTCGACCATGAGAGAAGCCCGGGTGGCCTTCCGCCGCTTCTGGCCGCTGACCCGCGGTGACCGCGGGTGGCTCGGCGCGATCATCGCCTGCGTGGTGGTGGCCGCGCTCGCCGAGACCGCCGCGATCCTGCTCTTCGCCGACCTCACCGACAACGCCCTGGCGGCCGGTTCACTGTCCGCCTTCTGGGGACCGGCCGGCGCCTGGCTCGGCGTCGCCGCACTCGGCGCGTTCGTCGGCTACCTCGGCAACTCGCTGGCCACCTGGACCGCCGGGAGATTCGTCCTGCGGCTGCGCGCCAAGGTCTTCCGGCACCTCCAGGGCCTGCCCCCGCACTTCTTCCAGGAGCACCGCCGGGGCGACCTGGTGGAGCGCCTCACCGGTGACGTCGAGGCCATCGAGCAGATGGTCGTGTCCGGGGCCGTCGGCACCGTCGCCGCCGCGTTCTCCGCCGTCTTCTACGCGGCCGCCGCCTGCTGGCTGCGCTGGGACCTGGCCCTGGTCACCTTCGTCCTCGCGCCCCTGTTCCTGCTCGCGGCCCGCCGCTTCTCCGGCCGGATGGGGAAGGCCGCCAAGGACGAGCGGACCGCCGACGGCGCGATCACCTCCGTGGTCGAGGAGTCCCTCGGCAACATCGTCCTCACCCAGGCGTACAACCGGCACCGGGACGAGGAGAAGCGCCTGGACGCCGAGGCCCGCGCCTGGATGCGGGCGAGCGTGCGCGGCGCCCGGCTCAGCGAGATGTACGCGCAGTCCGTCGAGGTCGTCGAGACCCTGTGCGTCCTCGCCGTCATCGGGCTGGGCGTCTGGGAGATCTCCGCCGGCCGTATGACCCTCGGCCGATTGCTGGCCTTCGCCGCCTTCCTCGGCTACCTCTACCCGCCGGTCCGCAGCCTCGGCCGGCTCGGCCTCACCCTCACCGCGGCCACCGCGGGCGCGGAACGCATCGGCGAGATCCTGGACGCCGAGCCCGCCGTCACCGACCCCGTCCGTCCGGCCGGCCCCTGGCCGGTGCGCGGCTGGGGCAGCTTCCGCGGCGTCTCCTTTTGCTACCCGGGCGCCCGCCGCGCCTCCCTTCGCGACATCGACCTCGCGGCCGGACCCGGCGAACTGGTCCTGGTCACCGGCAGGAGCGGCGCCGGCAAGTCCACCCTCTCCAAGCTCCTCACCCGTTTCTACGACCCCTCGGCCGGCGTGATCCGCCTGGACGGCGTCCCGCTTGCGGAGATACCCCTGGCGTTCCTCCGCGAGAACGTGGCCCTGCTCCCGCAGCAGACCCTGATCCTCAACGGCACCGTCCGCGAGAACATCGGGTGCGGCCGCCCCGGCGCCACGGACGGGGAGATCGAGCAGGCGGCCCGCGCCGCCGCCGCCCACGACTTCGTCGCCGCCCTCCCCGAGGGCTACGACACCCGCATCGCCCCCGGCACGGCCGCCCTCTCCGGCGGCCAGCTCCAGCGGATCGCCATCGCCCGCGCGATGCTGCGCGCCGCCCCGGTCCTCGTCCTCGACGAGCCGACGGCCGGCCTGGACGCGATCGCCGCCCGCCAGGTGGTGGCCCCGCTGCGCAGGCTGATGGCGGGCCGTACGGCCATCGTGATCACGCACGACCTCACCCTCGCCCCCGACGCCGACCGCGTCCTGGTCGTCGACGCCGGCCGCCTGGTGGAGGCGGGCACGCACGCCGAACTCCTCGCCCGGGGCGGCGCCTACGCCGCCCTGGCCCGTCCCCTCCCGGAGACGACCGCGGCGGCACCCGGCGCCGGTGCCCGACGAGACGCTGATCCTCAGGTGGTAGCGGCGCGCGGTGGTTCAGAGGGTGACGACGGCGACGACGGCCACCACGATCGCCACCGCCACCGCCAGGCCCACCACCACCGACCACGTCTTGCGCCGGGCGATCCGCCGCACGATCTGCTCCTCGACGGCCGGACGCAGCTCCCAGTCGAAGCCGCGGTAGGGGACCGCGGTCAGGCAGATGTCGGTGATCTCGGCGTACGGGTCGTCCAGCTGCCAGTTGTTGAGCTGCGGCAGCGGGAACCGGCGGCCGTCGAAGTCGTACAGGAAGACGACCCAGTCCGGATACGTCACCCCGGAGCCGCCGCCCGGGACGCGCTCGACCCGGATGCCGTACACCTCCCGCCACGCCCAGGTCCGCGCGCGCAGGGCCCACTGCGCGGTGACGCCCTGGGCCGTGATCCGGGTGTGTGCCCGGTACTGGTTCAGCGGGACCATGACGAGGATCACCAGGAACAGCAGCCCGAACCCGAGCGTGCCCCATCTGCGCAGCCCGGTGTCGTCCGTGTAGAGCCGTAGGAACGCTCCCCCCATCACCGCGCCCACCACCAGGAAGTACCGCCCCGGCAGCCTGCGGCGTCTCCGGTACACGCGCTCCACGCCTGTCGCCTCCCCCATCGAGGCCCCCCTCATCCGGGCCCGCACCGAACTGGTGCGCGGCTGAGGAGAGGATAAGACCATGCACTGTGACGTCAGTTGCGCGGTCGGACGGTCCAGTACCACTGGAGTACGGCGCTCAGCGCGACGCCCGAGACCACCGGCACGCACACGATCAGCAGGAAGGGGTGGTCGGCCCGGTCCGCGAACACCAGCGCCAGGCTGACCACGAACATCACCACCATCATGGCGACGGCTCCGTACCCGCCCCACAGCCGTGCCCTGCGGCGCAGGGCCCCGCGCCGGATCCGCTCCTCGACGTCCGGGCGCCGTCCCCAGCTGAGGCTGCGCTCCGGGTCCGCCGTCAGGCACAGCTCCGAGACCTCGGCGTAGGGGTCGGGCAGTTGCCAGTCGTCGAGGTGCGGGAGCAGGAAGCGGCGTCCGTCGAAGTCGTACAGGTAGGTGAACCACTGGGGACCCTGCCGGCCGGAGCCCCGCGGGAGTGGCTCGACCCGGATGTCGTACACCTCGGACCAGGCCCAGGTGCGGGTCCGCAGGGGCCGCCGCGCGGTGATCCCGGCGCTGGTGACCCTGGTGTACGCCCGGTACTGCTCCAGCAGGACCCGCACCAGGGTCGCGATGATCAGCACGATCATGACCGGCGGCCCCCACCGGTACCCGCCCTCGCCATAGGGACGGCCGGCCTGGAAGAGCGCGTTGAGCAGCACCACCCCGAGCAGGAGCAGATACGCCCCCGGCGGTCTTCGCCGCTTGCGGTACTCCCGCTCGAATTCACCCTCGCCCACGCCCGAACCCCTCCCCGCACGCACCGGACGGGTGCGCGACTGGGGAGAGGATAGGCCGTCTCGATGCGGCGTCTTCAGGCAGGTCAGGAGGCGGCTACGCGGTCTCGGGCGGAGGCGTGGACGCTCCCGGCAGCCGTACGGTCGCCACCGTGCCGCCGCCGGACGCGTGGGCCAGGGTGACCTCGCCGCCGGCCTGCTGGACCGTGCGGGCCACGATGGACAGGCCGAGGCCGGAGCCCGGCAGGGCGCGTGCGCTCGGGCTGCGCCAGAAGCGGTCGAAGACGTGGGGGAGTTCGTCCGCGGGGATGCCCGGGCCGTGGTCGCGGACCGTGAGGACGCCGTGGTCGAGGACGACGTCGATCGTGCCGCCCTCGGGGCTGAACTTCACGGCGTTGTCGAGGATGTTGACGATCGCCCGCTCCAGCGCGGAGGGTTCGGCGCGCACGAACCACGGCCGGACGTCCGCCGTGATCTTCAGTTCCGGGCCGCGCAGACGGGCGCGGCGCAGGGCCGCCTCGATCGTGTCCTGGAGGGCGACCACCTGCACGCGTTCGCCGCGCTGGCCCTCCGCGCGGGACAGCTCCTGGAGATCGCCGATCAGCGACGCCAGCTCCGTCATCTGCGCCTTCACCGAGGACAGCAGCGCCCTGCGGTCCGCCGGGGGGATCGGGCGGCCCGTCTCCTCGCTGCGGGTGAGGAGCTCTATGTTCGTGCGGAGGGAGGTCAGGGGGGTGCGCAGTTCGTGGCCGGCGTCGGCGATGAGCTGCCGCTGGAGTTCGCGGGAGCTCGCCAGGGAGGTGGTCATGCTGTTGAACGACCGGGACAGCCGGGCGATCTCGTCGTCCGACTCCTCCTCCACCGGGATGCGGATGCTCAGGTCCTCGGTACGGGCGACGTGTTCGACGGCCTCGGTGAGTTCGTCGACGGGGCGTAGACCGGCGCGGGCGACAGCCAGGCCCGCGGCTCCGGCACCGACGACCCCGATACCGGAGACGAGAAGGAGGATCAGGGCGAGGTCCTTGAGGGTGTCCTGGGTGCTCTTCAGGGGAACGGCGGCGATCAGTCCGACGTAGGACCCGGTATCGGTGGGGAACACCTGCGTCATCACGCGTACGGCGTTTCCGGCCCCGTCGGTGCCGTTGCGGAAGTAGAGCGTGTTGGTGTCCCCGGACTTGATGATGTCCTTGTCGCCCTGGGTGACCTCGACCGCGCCCGTCGAGCCGGTCAGCAGACAGACCTTGCCACTCGTCGTGACCGCCTGGCCGTAGTTGGTGCGGAAGCTGTTCGTGTCCTGGGGGGTGGGGGAGCAGTCGGCGAGGGCGTGGCTGAGGATGTCGAACACCACAGGTCCGCGCTGCTGCTTCTGCAGATCGCTCTCCAACTGCTCGTACAGCTTGCCCTGCACGATGAACCAGCAGGTCACCGACACCGCCGCCACCGCGAACGCCACCGCCGCCGCGACCAGCATCGACAGGCGGGCGCGGATCGGGAGGTTGCGGAAGCGGCGGGCGAGGCCGGTCACTCGGCGCCACCCTGGCGCAGGACGTATCCGACGCCGCGCACGGTGTGGACGAGGCGGGGCTCGCCGCCGGCCTCGGTCTTGCGGCGGAGGTACATGACGTAGACGTCGAGGGAGTTGGAGGAGGGCTCGAAGTCGAAGCCCCAGACGGCCTTGAGGATCTGCTCGCGGGTGAGGACCTGGCGTGGGTGGGCCATGAACATCTCCAGGAGCGTGAACTCCGTGCGGGTCAGCTCCACCTGCCGTCCGGCCCGGGTGACCTCGCGAGTCGCCAGGTCCATGCGCAGGTCGGCGAAGGTGAGCGCCTCGTCCTCCTGGCCGCCTTCGGCGACCGTGCCCGCGTAGGAGCTGCGGCGCAGGAGAGCACGGATACGGGCGAAGAGTTCGTCGAGTTCGAAGGGCTTGACCAGGTAGTCGTCCGCCCCGGCGTCGAGGCCGGTGACCCGGTCGCCGACCGTGTCGCGGGCCGTCAGCATCAGGATCGGGGTCCTGTCGCCGGCCCCGCGGATGCGGCGGGCGGCGGTCATGCCGTCCATCCGCGGCATCTGGATGTCGAGGACGATCAGGTCCGGCTTGCAGGCCGTGGCCTTGTCCAGCGCGTCCGCTCCGTCGACGGCGACCTCGGTCTCGTACCCCTCGAAGGCGAGGCTGCGCTGGAGTGCCTCGCGTACGGCCGGCTCGTCGTCGACGATCAGGATGCGCTGGGGGTCACGGTCGCCTTCGGCGGGGCTCATCGCTCGCGGTTCCTCGGGGTGTGGTGGTTCCGGGTGGGGTGGGGCGCCTCTCAGCCTCGCATGTTTCCGGGCTGTCGGGTATGCACGCCGGTGGGGCGATACGCCCCTAACCGCGCACCAGGGTCATCCGGCTCAGCGGCACCTTCCGCTGGTGCGGGCGGTCCGCGGACGTGCGCAGGCCCATCAGCTGCGGGGCCGGCACGACCTCCGGGGCGCGCGGCGCCATGGTCACCGCCGCGGCCCTGGCCGGTGCGTTGAGTTCGTACGCCACCTCGAGGGCGAGGTCGAAGCCGGCCGGGTCGTCACCGCTCGTGAGGTGCATAATCTGCTTGATCATGACGTACTCCCTTGCGCTCGGTCTGCTCGTGGTGCCGTGCTTCAGCTGGTGGAGCCCGCCCGCAGCTTGGCCAGGTCGGACTTGACGGTGTTGATCGGGATGGCGAAGCCGAGGCCGACGCTGCCCGCGTCCGAGGAGGACGACGAGGAGTCCGAACTGGCCGAGTACATCGCCGAGTTGATGCCGATGATGTTGCCGCCGGCGTCGATCAGCGCGCCGCCGGAGTTGCCGGGGTTCAGCGAGGCGTCGGTCTGGATCGCCTTGTAGGTCGTCGTGGACGAGCCCGTGTCGCCGTTGAACTGCCGGCCGCCGAAGGAGAACGGCCACTGGCCGTCGCCGCCGCCCTGGCTCTGCTGGCCCTGGCCCTCGTCGGTGGCGACGGTCACGTCCCGGTCGAGCGCGGAGACGATGCCGCTGGTGACGGTGTTGCTGAGGCCCTCGGGGGAGCCGATCGCGACGACCGTGTCGCCGACCTGGACGCCGTCGGAGTTGCCGAGGGCGGCGGTCTTGAGCCCGGAAGCGCCCTGGAGCTTGACGAGGGCGATGTCCTTGGCGCTGTCGGTGCCGACGACCTCGGCGGTGTAGGACTTGCCGGTGCTGGTCGTCGCCTTGATCGACTGGGCGCCGGAGATCACGTGGTTGTTGGTGACGATCTCGCCGTTGCTGCTGATGACGACGCCGGAACCGGTGGAGGTGCCGTTGCTGAGGGTGGCGGTGATCTCGACGACGCTCGGGCTGACGGCGGCGGCGATGGTGGCGACGTCACCCTTCTTGCTGGAGGGCACCACGTTGGTGGAGGCGCTGGAGGAGACGGTGTCGTTCTTGCCGGTCAGCTCCTGGAAGGCGTACGCCGTGCCGCCGCCGACGGCCGCCGCGACGATCGCGACCGCGGCGAGGAGGGCTATCGGGCCCCGGGTGCGCTTCTGCCCGGCGTGGACCGAGTGCTCCGGGTGCTCCGCCGTGTACTCCGGGAACCGCGCGGTCTGCGGCTCGGGGGCGGCCTGCGGGGCCGGCTGGTGGGCCGGCGGGGGCGGCCACTCCGGGTTCACGGGGGCGGAGGCGTGCTGCTGCCGGGGGTACGCGCCCTGGTAGGCGTCACCCTGGGGACCCTGGGGGTTCTCGTACTCGCCACTGCGGCGGAGGCTCTCGGTCATGACATTTAGCTTGTCCCGCGACCATGAGAGCCGGCTGAGGGCCCGCTGAGAACGCCGCGAGAAGCGCGTTTGCCCGATATAAGGAACCTTCTCGCGGGTCGGGCGAGTCTCTCAGAGAGCGTTCATGTGGGTCCTCCTTCGGGTGCGGCCCGGCGGAGGCTTGCCGTGCTGGTTCCCCGCGCCCCTGCAGGGGCGCTCACCGCAGCGCCCCGCTTCCAGGGGCGCGGGGAACTGCGCGGGCGGGGAACTGCGCGCGCAACCCTCACCCAGCCGCAGCCCAAGAACTACCCGCAGCCGCAGGACCCCCGCACCACCAGCCGCGAGGGAAACGTCTTCAACCGCTCCCGGCGCGACCCCGCGACCCGCAGCCCGTCGTCGAGGACGAGGTCCACCGCCGCCCGAGCCATCGCCGGACGGTCCGATGCGATCGTTGTCAGCGGCGGATCCGCGAGCCCCGCCTCCTTGATGTCGTCGAAGCCGGCCACCGCCAGCTCCCCCGGCACCTCGATGCGCAGCTCTCGGGCCGCCCGCAGCACGCCGATCGCCTGGTCGTCGGTGGAGCAGAAGATGGCCGGCGGCCGGTCGGGGCCGGCCAGCGTCTCCAGGGCCACCCGGTACGCGTCGTACCTGTTGTACGGCGCCTCGAACAGCCGGCCCTCCGTGGTCAGGCCCGCCTCCGCCATGGCCCGCTTCCAGCCCTCGACGTGGTCGGAGACCGGGTCGCCGACGGCGGGGGTCTCGGCGGTGCCGCCCATGCAGGCCACGTACTCGTAGCCGTGCTCCAGCAGGTGCCGGACGGCGAGCTGGGCGCCGCCCAGGTCGTCCGTCACCACCGCCACGTCGTCGATCGCCTCCGGCCGCTCGTGCAGCAGCACCACCCGGGCGTCCCAGGCGTCTATCTCCGCGGCGGCCAGATCGTTCAGCGCGTGCGAGACGAGGATGAGGCCCGAGACCCGCATCCCGAGGAACGCGCGCAGATAGTGCACCTCGCGCTCGGCGACGTAGTCGGTGTTGCCGACCAGGACCATTTTTCCGCGCTCGGACGCGGCCTGCTCCACCGCGTGCGCCATCTCGCCGAAGAAGGGCTGCCGGGCGTCCGGGATGATCAGACCTATGAGGTCCGTGCGCCGGGACGCCATCGCCTGGGCGACCCGGTCGGGCCGGTACCCCAGCTCCTTGATCGCGGCGAGGACACGCTCGCGCGTGGCCGGTGCGACCGGCCGGGGTCCGTTGTTGATGACATAACTGACAACGGCGGTGGACGTACCCGCCAGCCGCGCCACATCATCCCGAGTCACCTTGGCCACGCGCGGAGTCTACGCGGATGGACCCGCTCTGGGCAGGGCGTATCGAAGCTTGGCTTGCGGGAGCAATGCCCTGTCCGGAAGGCGGCCGAGCCGCCCCCGGACGGCCACTACGCCTCCGCCGGTACCTCGGCCGTGTCCAGGGCCGCCGAAGCGTCCGCATCCTCCGGCTTTGGACCCTCCGCCCGTGCCCTGGCCTCGTCGCCGACCCGCTCGCCCCGGTCACCCTTCTCCGGGGTAACGAATCGATAACCGACGTTCCGGACGGTCCCGATCAAGGACTCGTGCTCCACGCCGAGCTTGGCGCGCAGCCGTCGTACGTGTACGTCGACGGTCCGGGTGCCGCCGAAGTAGTCGTACCCCCAGACCTCCTGGAGCAGCTGTGCACGAGTGAACACCCGGCCGGGGTGCTGGGCGAGGTACTTGAGCAGCTCGAACTCCTTGAAGGTGAGGTCGAGGACCCGTCCCTTGAGCTTGGCGCTGTACGTCGCCTCGTCCACCGAGAGGTCGCCGTTGCGGATCTCCATGGGGGAGTCGTCGTTGACGATCTGCTGGCGGCCCATGGCGAGGCGCAGCCGGGCCTCGACCTCGGCCGGGCCGGCGGTGTCGAGGAGCACGTCGTCGATGCCCCAGTCGGCGGTGACGGCGGCGAGCCCGCCCTCGGTGACGACCAGGATCAGCGGACAGCCGGGGCCGGTCGACCGCAGCAGCTGACAGAGGCTGCGGACCTGGGGGAGGTCGCGGCGGCCGTCGATGAGGATGACGTCGGCACCGGGGGTGTCGACGAGGGCGGGGCCTTCGGCCGGAGCCACCCGCACGTTGTGCAGGAGCAGCCCGAGGGCCGGCAACACCTCTGTAGACGGCTGGAGGGCGTTGGTCAGGAGCAGCAGAGAACTCATAAGACTGGTTCCTCCTCGGTCCCTGCGAGGACTGTGTGCAAGGGCACTGCGCTGCGCTCCCGAGCCCCGTACGTCCGCGGTCACCTGGAGTTTCCCGCTTCGTATACAGAGGTTCCGAAAGCACAAAAGGACCCGGTGGCGGCGCTGCCCGAGTCCTCTGCACAGCAGAATAGCCCACATGAGCAATGGTCCGGCAGGTCATGTGGCACGTTCCGCCGTTCGTCCGAACTGTGAGACGAGCAGAAGCACTCCTATCCGGACGTTTCTGCGCACGGACGACGGGATTTCCATTGATTCCGTATACGATCCCGCCTCGGTCGTATACGACGGCTCCCGGCCACCCTCCCGTGACCTGGTGTTCGTCCTGGCCCACGGCTTCACCGGCGACGTGGACCGGCCGCATGTACGACGGGTGGTGACCGCCCTGACGGATTACGCCCCGGTGGTCAGCTTCTCCTTCCGGGGCCACGGCCGCTCCGGCGGCCGCACCACGGTCGGCGACCGCGAGGTCCTCGACCTGGCGGCGGCGGTGCGCTGGGCGCGGGGCTTCGGGGCCGCCCGGGTGGTGACCGTCGGCTTCTCGATGGGCGGCTCGGTGGTGCTGCGGCACGCGGCGCTGCATCCTGGCGTGGACGCCGTGGTCTCGGTGTCGTCGCCCGCCCGCTGGTACTACCGGGGCACCGCCCCCATGCGCCGCGTCCACTGGCTGGTCACCAGACCGGCGGGCCGGCTGGTCGGCCGCTACGGCTTCCGTACCCGTATCCACCACCGGGACTGGAACCCGGTGCCGCTGTCACCGGTGGAGGCGGTGCCCAGGATCGCCCCCACCCCGCTGCTGATCGTGCACGGCGACAGCGACGGCTACTTCCCGGTCGACCACCCCCGGATGCTCGCGGACGCCGCCGGTGACACGGCCGACCTGTGGCTGGAGCCCGGCATGGGCCACGCCGAGCACGCGGCCGACGACCGGCTGCTGGCCAGGATCGGCGACTGGGCGGCCTCCCGGGCGGGCTAGCCTGAGCCCGTACACAGCCGATCGATCGAGTCTCTTGAGGAAGCTGATGCCCAAGGTCACGGTGCGCTACTGGGCGGCCGCGAAGGCCGCGGCCGGCATCGCCGAGGAGCCGTACGACGCGGACACCCTCGCCGAGGCGCTGGACGCGGTGCGTGCGCGACACCCCGGTGAACTCGCGCGGGTCCTGCGGCGATGCTCCTTCCTCATCGACGGTGACCCCGTGGGGACACGGGGGCATGAGACGGTACGGCTGGCCGAGGGCGGCACGGTCGAGGTGCTCCCGCCGTTCGCAGGAGGGTGAGCGAGACCGATGAGCAACCAGCCGTACGAGGGCTACGACCCGTACCAGCAGCAGCCCCCCGCCCAGCCCCAGTGGGGGTACGAGGAGCAGCAGTACGCCACGCAGCAGTGGCAGGGGCAGACCTGGGAGACCCAGACGCACCCGCCGGTGCAGGCGGCACAGCCGCAGGTGCCGGCGGCGGAGACGGCGTACATGCCCCCGCAGACGTACGCACCGGCCCAGCAGCAGCCGCAGGCGGCGGCCCAGCAACCGCAGGCACCGGCGCAGCAGCCGACGCACACCCCGCCCCCGGCTCCCGGCCCCGCCGGACCGGGGACCGGCTACGGTCCGGCCACCCTGGCCGGCAACGCGCGCGTCACCGACGCGCAGCGGGCCCGCCTGGAGGGCCGCTCGCCGATCATCGAGCCGGGGATGCAGCCGGCCCTGCTGACGGGCCTGCTGGGCCTGCTCCTCGCGGTGGCCGCCCCGCTCTCCTCGTACGCCCTGGTGGTCCCGCTGGTGATCCTCCAGGCGCTGACGGCGGCGGGCTGGTTCCGGCTGAACGGCATGTGGCCGGCCCGGCAGGGCATCGCCCTCGCCTTCCTGGGCGCGCTGGCGGCGGACGGCGCGCTCCTGGTGGCGGGCCGGGACCAGGCCCCGGCGGCGATCCTCGGCCCGCTGGGCATCTGGGTCCTGCTCTCCCTCGTCCTCCAGCTGCGCTCGCACGCCGACCCCGACACCCGTATGTACGGCCTGATGGCCACGGTGGCCTCCTCCGCGCTGGCGATCATCGCGACGGGCTTCCTGGGCGCGGACCCGGACGCGGCGGCGGTGGGCGCGGCGGCGGTCGCGGTGGCCGTGGTGGCGCGGGCGCTGCCGCTGCCGACGGTGGCCTCGGTGGTCGTCTCGGTGCTGGCCGCGACCGGAGCGGGCATCGCGGTGGGCGACATGACCGGGCTGGGCACCAAGGGCGCGCTGATCGGCGCGGGTGCCGCGGCGTGCGCGCTGGCCGGTCACCGTGTGGCGAGCTACGACTACCCGTCGAAGTTCGTCCACTTCACCGCGGGTGTGGCGCTGCCGCTGGCCGCCGCGGCACCTGTGGTGTGGCTGCTGGGCCGGTAGTCCCGGCCGGCTCACCGGCGCCCCCGGGCATCCTGATGTTCAAACCTGTCACAGGTGTTCGACAAATTCCCGGCTGTCGCCCGGGTCAGGGTTAGCGTGAACCCGCCGTTACCGAACGCCGACCCGGGGGACCCCACCACCATGCGAGCCCTGCGTATCTTTTTGATCGTCGTCGTCATCCTCGGCGTGCTCTTCGTGGTCGTCGACCGCGTCGCCGTGCACTTCGCCGAGGGGGAGGCCGCAGGCAAGCTGAAGACGACGGAGAACCTAGCGAGCGACCCCGACGTCTCCATCAAGGGTTTCCCGTTCCTCACCCAGGTCGCCGGCGGCACGCTGGAGGACGTGGAGGTCGGGATCAAGGACTACGACGCCACCACCGGCACCGCGGGCAAGACGATCCGTATCGAGGATCTGAAGGCCGACATGAAGGGCGTCACCTTCACCGGCGACTACAGCTCCGCCACCGCGCGGACCGCGACCGGTACCGCGCTCATCTCCTACGCCGAGCTGCTGAAGAACGTGGACACCCAGCCCACCGACCTCGGCCTCGGCTTCACCGGCAAGGTCGTCGGTCTCGCCGACGGCGGCAACGGCAAGATCAAGGTCACCCTCGACGTCACCGTCCCCGGGGTGGGCGCCCACCAGAAGGTCAACGTCCTCAGCACGGTCGCCGTCAAGGACGACACCGTGCAGGTGCACGCCGACAACCTGCCCAAGCTCGCCGGGGTCAGCCTCGTCGAGGACCGGTTCCGGCAGGCCTCCGACTTCCAGCAGGCGATCAGTCAGCTCCCCGGCGGCATCCAGCTGGACAGGGTGCAGGCGGCGCCGGACGGTGTGGAGATCGGGGTGAAGGGTTCGAACGTCCGGCTCGCCGGGTAGAAGGCGGCACGGCGGCCGCCGGTCCGGCGGCCGGGGACCGTCCATCTGTCGAGACAGGGGCGTCCGTACCGCAGATGTGGTGAAGGGCGCGGCGGGGCGGCCGCGGTCCCGGCATGCCGCCGAGCCGGATCTCGTCCCACAATCCGGACGATCGCGTCTCATCATGCGACATGCCGGTGACATGCCCGGTCATCCGTCCCTACGATCGAGCCCATGAAGCGTCAGGCGGATCTCACGAAGCGGCGGGCAGTCGACCTGTGCCGCGTCGCCGCCATGCTCTGTCGCCCCTTCTGACGGTGGAGGCCGCTGCCTCCGCATCCCCCCTGCCCTCCCGCTGAGGGCATCCGTGCGCGCCCACGCGCACCCCCCGCACTCGCACGCACCGCCGCACCTGCCCCGGAGGAGAAAGAGCATGAGCCGCAGCGACGTCCTGGTCGACGCCGACTGGGTCCAGGACAACCTGGACAACGCCGACATCGCGATCGTGGAGGTGGACGAGGACACGTCCGCCTACGAGAAGAACCACATCCGCGGCGCGATCCGCATCGACTGGACCAAGGACCTGCAGGACCCGGTCCGCCGCGACTTCATCGACCAGGAGGGCTTCGAGAAGCTCCTGTCGGCGAAGGGCATCGGCAACGACACGCTGGTGATCCTGTACGGCGGCAACAACAACTGGTTCGCGTCCTACGCCTACTGGTACTTCAAGCTCTACGGCCACGAGAACGTCAAGCTCCTCGACGGCGGCCGCAAGAAGTGGGAGCTGGACGCCCGCGAGCTGGTCGAGGAGGTCCCGGAGCGCACCGAGACCACCTACACGGCCAAGCCGCAGAACACCGCGATCCGCGCCTTCCGCGACGACGTCGTGGCGGCCATCGGCACGCAGAACCTCGTCGACGTCCGTTCCCCCGACGAGTTCTCCGGCAAGCTGCTCGCCCCGGCCCACCTGCCGCAGGAGCAGTCCCAGCGTCCGGGCCACGTCCCGTCCGCCCGGAACATCCCGTGGTCGAAGAACGCCAACGACGACGGCACCTTCAAGTCGGACGACGAGCTCAAGGAGCTCTACGCCCAGGAGCAGGTGGACCTCGCCAAGGACACCATCGCCTACTGCCGTATCGGTGAGCGCTCCGCGCTGACCTGGTTCGTCCTGCACGAGCTGCTCGGTGTCGAGAACGTCAAGAACTACGACGGCTCCTGGACCGAGTACGGCAGCCTCGTCGGCGTTCCGATCGAGCTCGGCGCCGGCAAGTAAGCCCCGACCTTTCAAGACCTCTGGAGTTTCCGTATGTGTGGAGCGAAGGCCGGCGGCCCGGGCGCCTCGACGATCAAGCCCGGTGAGACCACGATCCAGGGGCAGGTGACGAAGGACGGCGAGCCCGTGGTCGGCTACGTCCGCCTGCTCGACTCGACCGGCGAGTTCACCGCGGAGGTTCCCACCTCCGCCACCGGACAGTTCCGCTTCTACGCGGCGGAGGGCACCTGGACCGTCCGCGCCCTCGTCCCCGGCGCCACCGCCGACCGCACGGTCGTCGCCCAGCAGGGTGGCCTGGCCGAGGTCGCGATCGCGGTCTGACCAGCTGGACGCAGGGGCCGCACCTCCGGGGTCGAAGACCCGGGTGCGGCCCCTGCGCCGTGTCCGCCCACCCGACCTACCCTGGATGCATGCTCGCCCGGCGACGTCGCGTCTACTTCGTCATGATGGGGATCTGCATAGGTCTCTTCGTCCTGGCCTGGGGAGTCGTGCGCATCTGGTCCGTTCCCGCCGCCGTGGGGATGTGCGTGGTGGCCATGGTCATCCCGCCCGTCGCCGCGATGGTCGCGAATCGCCGGGGACCCGACGACCGCTGGTGGGACGATCCCTCCGGCGATCCCAAGTCCGACGAGTGGTGGGACGAGCTGGACGGGAAGAAACGCCCCCGGCCCTGAGGCCCGGCACGCCGCCCGGCCTAGCGGAACGCCTCGGCGTTGCGCTGGGCCCACGTGGCGAAGGTCCTGGGCGGCCGGCCGAGCACCCCCTCGACGTCCGGGCTGAGCCGCAGCTCGCCCGCGTTGGGCTCGCCGAGGACCGCCAGCGTCGTCTCCACCACCGGCTCCGGCATGAACGCCGTCATCCGCGCGTAGGCCGCCGCCCGGGTCAGCTCGACGAACCGGACCGGCTCGCCGAGCGCCGCACCGATGGCCTCGGCCTGCTGCCGGGGCGTGACGGCCGCCGGTCCGTTCAACTCGTAGATCCGGCCAGTGTGTTCGTCCTTGCGCAGCGCCACCGCGGCGACTTCCGCGATGTCCGCGGGGTCCACCACCGGGAGCCCGACGTCACCGAACGGCGCCGCCACGGTCCGCTCGGCGCGCACCGACTCCGCCCAGGCGTAGGCGTTGGACGCGAAGCCGCCGGCCCGCAGGATCGTCCAGGCCGGGCCCGACTCGCGCACCGCGTCCTCCAGCGCCCGCATCGCCCCGCCGTGCGAAGGGGAGTCCGGCCTGGTCACCACGCCCTGGGAGGAGAGCAGCACCACCCGCGCCACCCCCGCGTCCCGGGCCTCCGCCAGCACGGCCCGTGCGTCGAACCCGTGTCCGCCCGTGCCGCCGTCGTGCAGGAACAGCGCCTCGGCACCCTCCAACGCGGGCCGCAGACTCTCCGGTTCGGCCAGGTCGGCCCGTATCCGCACGACCCCGCCCGGCAGGCGCGCGGGAGCGATCCCCCGGGACACCGCCGTCACCCGTTCCCCGGCCCGCGCCAGGGCCGCCACCAGCGACCGGCCCACGTTCCCGGTCGCACCCGTCACCACGATCATGTCCAGCTCCCGTATTTTCCGGTGGTCTTCCGCGACGACGGCGACGCTAACAGCGCCGGTATAGTAGGTACCTAGAGGAAAGTGACTACCTCAGAGGGGTGCGGCTCATGACGACCGAGACCCGACGGGCGGCACCCGACGCCCTGTCCGACCCCGAGCTGGCGTGCCCGGTCTCCCCGGTCGTGGACATCGTGTTCAGCCGGTGGACCACGCCGATCCTGTGGTCCCTGCACACCTTCGGCCGTCAGCGGTTCGTCCAGCTGGAGCGCCGTATCAAGGGCATCACGCCGAAGGTGCTCACCCAGCGGCTGCGCCGGCTGGAGCGCGACGGTCTGGTCGTGCGCACCTACCACCCCGAGGTGCCGCCACGTGTCGAGTACGAGATCAGCGAGCTCGGCGCCACCCTCGCTCCGCTCTTCGCCCACCTCGTCGACTGGTCCGCCGGCCACCTCGACCACGTCGAGGCGGCCCGCCGGCGGTACGACGACGCGGGCTCGCCGCGCCCCTGAGGCGCGGTCCCGGGGCCTGCCCTAGTAGACGAGCGCCTGCGTCCCCTCCGCCATCGCCTCCTGCACGAAGACCTGCGCACCCGCGATCCGTACGCCCTCGATGACGTCCTTCTCCGTGATGTCCCGGCGGGCCGCGCACTGCGTACAGAGCGTGAGCGTGCCGCCGGCCAGGATCGAGTCGACCAGGTCGGGCAGCGGAGCGGCATGCGGCAGTTCGAACTCGGCGGCCCGCCCCGGCAGCGCGAACCACGCGGACTCCCCGGTCAGCCACATCGACACCTCGACGCCACTGGCGACGGCCACCGCCGCCACCGTGAACGCCTGCGAGCACCGCTCCGGGGCGTCCGCCCCGGCCGTCACCTTGATCACGAGCTTCTTCGCCATACGTGCAGCGTAATCGGGCGGCGTCAAGGCTGGTGTTCCGCGCGCTGGTGCTGCCGGAGCAGCACGTTCGCGTCGGTGGCCGCGCTGTGGTCGT
The DNA here is from genome assembly GCF_042754285.1 of Streptomyces sp. NPDC059224. Lineage (NCBI taxonomy): Bacteria > Bacillati > Actinomycetota > Actinomycetes > Kitasatosporales > Streptomycetaceae > Streptomyces > Streptomyces sp. NPDC059224. The sequence continues at coordinate 438,967 of NZ_JBHZAN010000001.1, read as the reverse complement.
ACACGACCAGCGCGGTCTCCCGGCTGCCGACGAGATCCGCGCACTCGGCGCAGCCGGGGACGGGCCGGGGCGGCCGGCTCAGGTCGTCCGGGCTCGACGGCACGCACCACGTACTGCGGTCGTTCGCCGCGCGCACGCCGGCACTGAGCCGCTCCCTGTCGGTGGCCGGTCGCAGCACCGCCGGATCGGCCTGCCACTCCCTGCCGCCGCCGACGGGACGCAGCATCGCGTACGGCCCCAACTGGTCCCGGTACTCGCCTACCTGGTCGGTGGCGGTGTCATAGAACAGGGTTCCGGGCTCCATGGCATTTGCTCCTTTCGTCCAACATCTATACGAAATGCGTCAGTTGGACTACTCTGGGTATCGAGGCTGCTACGAGCATGGCCCGGAGGTGGCGTCGGCACGCCGATGGCGAGCGGTTCTTCCCCGTCTGGCGGCGCTAATTCCACAAATTCCATGGCGTACCAGGGAGGGGTGCGGTGCCGCAGAGGCGGGTGGTGACGGGGCGTAGTCAGGAGCCCAGGCAACGGTTCGCGGAGGAGTTGCGGCACCTGAGGGCCGAGCGGGCAGTGAGCCTGAGGGAGCTGGCCGGGGAACTGGGCTGGGACGCCTCCAACTTCGGCAAGATGGAGAGCGGCCGGAGCCTGGGAAGCCCGGAGATCGTCGAGGCGCTGGACCAGTACTACGGGGCGCCGGGGCTGTTGCTGGCCCTGTGGGAACTGGCGGTCGGGGATCCTTCGCAGTTCAAGGAGCAGTACCGGCGGTACATGGTGCTGGAGGCCGAGGCGGTCGGTTTGTGGCAGTACTCCGTGAGCATGCCGCCCGGGTTGCTTCAAACGCCAGGGTGCGTCCGGGAGGCGCTCATGGCCGGTGGTCTGAAAGACGAGGACCTTGAGCAACAGGTTGGCGCACGCATTGGGCGGCAGAGCGTGCTGGAGGGGGACGACCCTCCGCCGTTCCGAGTCATCCTCGCCGAGGCGGTGCTGCGTAACTCGCTTCGCGACCGGCAGGGTTGGCGGGAGCAGTTGGAGCATCTGGTGGAGGTGGCCGAGCGGCCCAACATCACCCTTCACGTGCTGCCGTTCGGTACCGGACTGCACGGCCTGGTGAACACCGACGCGATGTTTCTGCGTCTTGCCGACGGCCGCACCGTCGTCTATGCCGAAAACGACGTACGGGGCGAACTGGTCGAAGAAACAAGCAGGGTTGAACGCCTGCATCGCACCTATGATGCGGTACGTGACCTGGCGCTGAGCCCGGCCGAGTCACGGACCTTCATATTGCGGATGTTGGAGGAACTGCCGTGCGAGTCATCGACTTGAGCAGCGTGACATGGCGCAAGAGCAGCTACAGCAACACCGACGGCGGCAACTGCCTCGAAGTCGCCGCCGGTCACCCCTCCCTCGTCTCCCTCGTCCCCGTCCGTGACAGCAAGGCCCCCGAGCGCGGTGCGCTGGTCTTCGGGGCCCGTGCCTGGTCGGCCTTCGTCGGCGGAGTCACCCGCACAGCGCGTGGTCGATGAGGGCGCTCGCCGCGTTCTCCTGGGCCAGGATGTGGTCCGGGGGGTCGCCGCGGGCCTCGGACATGGAGACCACCGCGCTGCGCCTGCCGTCGCCGGTGACGCCGTTGAGGGTGATGTAGCCGCCGTCCCCGCCCTCGTGGCTCCAGTAGCTTCCGCCGCAGCTCAGCGGCCGTTCGACCAGGCCGAGTCCGTATCGGCCGCCGGGCCACAGCTGCTGGACCTCCGCGCTCACGGGAACCGTCCGCTTCATCTCGGCCAGCTGGCGCGCCGGGAGCAGGCGGCTCGCGAGCAGCGCGCGGAGGAGACGGTTCTCGTCACGGGTGGTCGTGACCCAGGAGAGGTTCTCGGGGTCCACCGGGATCTGGTCGGTGACGTCCACCCGGGAGCCGGGGCCGAAGTACTGGTAGGCCTGGGCGTGCGGCCGGGGAAGCGCCGGCGAGGTGCCCAGCCACCGGGTCCGGTCGAGGCCGAGCGGGCGTAGGACGCGGTCCTCGATCTGCTGGTGGGCGGGGTGGCCGGTGGCCTCCTGGACGATCAGGGCGAGCAGGACGTACCCGGTGTTGGAGTACGCCCAGCCCTCGCCGGGCGGGAAGTCCGGCGCGTGGGCCACGGCACGGGCGACGAGCTGGCGGAGGCCGTGGACGTCGTGGCGCTGCTGGTAGTACTCCTCCGGCGTGGTGTATCCGGGCAGGTCGTCATGGATGCCGCTGGTGTGCTGGAGCAGTTGCCGGACGGTGATCCGGCGGCCGTCGTTCCCGTTCTCCCGGACGACGTGCGGCAGCCAGTGGTCGACCGTGTCGTCCAGGGACAGCCTGCCCTCGGCCTCCAGCTGGAGGACCACGGTGGCGACCAGCGTCTTGGCCGTGCTGGCCATGCGGAAGTAGCCGTCGGCGGGGACGGGGCGTCCGGTGTCCAGATCGGCGGTGCCGCTGGTGGCGACCGACTGCCGGCCGTCGGGCGCGGTCACGCGGGCCTGCACACCGCTGACGCCGAGGGCGTGGATCGCCTCGGTGTCCCGCTGCAAGGAGTCCCTGGGGGATGAGGCGGCGGCCACCCCGGAGGAGAGCAGGGCGGCGGCACCGAGGGCCAGGGCGAGGAGCCTTCGCGGAGTCGGCATCATGGCCGAACGCTATTTTCGCCCCGGCCGGGGCGCGATCCGGTCCACCCCAGGATCCGGGCGGGGGATATCCCCCAGGTCGTGGTCGCGGTAGGCGTCGATCGCCACCTGAACGAACGGCCGTAGCAGAGGATTGGCGTCTCCCGCGACCCATGCCACCACCACCCGGCTCGGCCGCATGTCCACGACAGGCACTGTCACCAGCCCGGCGCCCGGCTCGTGACCCGTCGTCGTCATGCCCACCGTGCCGTTCCACAGCACCGCCTGCCGGCACTCCTGGATCGCCCGCACCACCGGCCCCTCCCGCACCACCCCGCCGTTCCAGTACGACTGCCAGCGGCCGTCCGTGCCCTCCGGGAACCGGAACCACTGCCGTTCGGCGAGGTCGGCCAGCGTCAGGCTCTCCCGGCGGGCCAGCGGATCGTCGGCGCGGAGCAGCGCGCCCACCGGGTCGGCCCGCAGCTCCCGCACCACCAGGCCCGTCTCGTCGAAGGGGCCGCGGGTGAGGGCGATGTCCACGAGTCCGGCGTGCAGTCCGCAGGTGGGGTCGGTGAGGTCGGTCTCGCGGATGCGGATCCCGACGCCGGGGTGGCGGTCGCGGTAGGCGCGGGCGAGCCGGTGTACCCCGGGATCCGTGCTGTCGCCGAGGAGGCCGACGGTGAGCGTGGCGGCACCCGTCGCGGTGGCGACCCGCACCCGCAGCCTGTCTGCCTGGTCGAGGAGCGCGCGGGCCTCGTCGAGGAGCACGGCTCCGACGGGCGTGAGACTGACACCGGCCGGGGACCGCTCGAAGAGGGCCGCGCCGACCTCGCCCTCCAGCCCCTTGATCGCACGGCTCAGCGGGGGCTGGCTCATATGGAGCCGTGCGGCGGCCCGGCCGAAGTGGAGTTCCTCCGCGACGGCCACGAAATAGCGCAGGGTCCGTAGCTCGATCCGCTCCATGCAGCCACGATACCGATCGGGTATCGCGGGGGCGGAACAGGTCTTGGACAGCCGTACGGTCCCGGCCGTCGAATCGGGGCATGACGATTCACGACCACCGCGATGATCCCGCCGTGTCCGTCGTCGGCCCGGACGACGGCGAGGTGCTCGTCCTAGGCACCACACGGATGCGGGTGCTGGAGGACGGCCGTACCACCGGCCACCGGCTCGGCGTCGCCGAGTCCGTGCTCGCGCCGCACACCCCCGGGCCGCCGCAGCACCGGCATGCCGGGCACGACGAGGGCTTCTACGTCGTCTCCGGTTCCGTGCGGTTCACGGTCGGGGAGGACGAGCACGACGCCACCGCGGGCACCCTGGTGATGGTGCCGGCCGGAGCCCCGCACACCTTCGCCAAGGTCACCGACGCACCGGCGGTCATGCTCAGTACGTTCACCCCCGACCTGTACGTGGGGTACTTCCGGGAGCTGCGGGACCTGTACGCGTCCGGAGAGCCGATGACCCCGGGGGCGAACGCCGAGGTGATGAGCCGTTACGCCACCGAGCCCGCCTCATGAGCGCCGCCTACTGGACGGTCGCCGGACTGCTCGCCCTCTTCTACCTCTACGCGGGCGGGCTGAAGGCCGTCCGGAGCCGGGAGCGGCTGCGGCCGCTGATGGCGTGGGTGGACGGCATCCCGATGCCGGCCGTGCGGGCGCTCGGGGCCGTGGAGCTGCTCGGCGCGCTGGGCCTTGTGCTCCCGCGGCTGACCGGCGTCGCCCCCTGGACGGCCGTGGCCGCCGCGATCGGGTTCGTCGTTCTGCAAGTCGGCGCGATCCGGGTGCACCTGCGGATGGGAGACCGTCAGGTCGCCCTCAACGGCACGCTGCTGCTCATGGCGGCGGCTGCCGCCTGGCTCGCGGCGGTGTCCTGATCGTGATTCATCGTTGTACAACTCAGTGAGTGGGCCACGGGTCTCCTGTGACGCGCGGATCAAGGAATCCGCGCTCCCGTCTCCCCAGGGGGTCCGTTGGACGCGCCAGACACACCACCCGAAAGACCGCGAGGGCGCCGTCGTACCGGCGCACTGATCGCCACCGCCGCCGTGCTCGGAGTCGTGGCCGGCACCTGCGTCGGCTACCTGGTCCAGGCCGGCCGCGAGCCCACCGCCCTGCCGCCGCTCTCCCAGCCGTCCGTCGCGCAGGCCGAGGGCGCGGGCCCCGAGCCGCTGTCGGCGGCCCAGGACCGGAAGGTCAAGGTCGACGGCGACCTGCGCAAGCTGCTGCTGAGCAGGCCGAACGGGGCCCGCGCGTGGCAGGACCCGTCGGGCAGCGACGGGTGGATGGACGCGGGTGAGTTTGCGGAGACGTACGAATACCCGGCCGAAGCCTTCCGCAACCTGGTCGGCACGAGGGAGTTCCGCCGGGCGGCCGTCACCGACTGGCGGGAGAACGGCGACCTCGACGTCGAGATCCGGCTGGCCCAGTACCGCCAGGAGGAGACGGGTACGGAGGCCGCCGACGCGGCGGACGACGCGTACTACTTCGCCGACCAGGCCGATGAGACCGACAGCTGGCCGATCCCCGGCACGGGTGACGGCAGGGCATACGTCCACGGGAAGCCCGACGTCTTCCACGGCGTGAGCCAGTACTCCGCCGAGGCGTACGCGTGGCGCGGGGACATCGCCATGGAGATCTGGATCTACGACACGAAGCCGATCCCGAGGACGAAGGTGCTGGATCTGGCGAAGCGGCAGATGGAGCGATTGTGACCGAGAACCCGGAATCACCCGAACTCCCCGCCCTCACAGCCGCCCCGGCGCCGGGTGCCACGGACGTGGGTGCCGCGGAGCCGAGTGCCGTCGACGCGGCGGTTGCCGAGCCGGGTGTCGTCGGTGCGGGCGTCGCCGATGATGTGGTGCCCGCGGGTGCGGAGACGCGGACGCGTGGCCGGCGCCGTATCGCCCAAGTGGTCGGCGCCGGTGTCCTGGCCGCCGCGGTGCTGGCCGGGATCGCCGGCACCGTCGTCACCGTCCGGGGCGCCGACCGTGACCCCGGTGCTCCCCTGTGGAGCATGCCGAAGGCCGTCAAGGACAGCAAGGCGGCCGGCCCCGGCGGCCTTCAGGGGATGCTGCTGCCGTACGACACCGACACCTACCAGCGGGGTCCGGACACGGCCGAGTTCGGGTCGGACGTCGCACTGTCCGGCAGGCAGGCGACCCTGCTGCGCGAGCAGTCGATCAAGGACCTGCCGCGTTCGCAGCGGCAGGCGCTGGAGCGGCAGCTCGACCGGAACCCGGTCAAGGGCATGGCGATGCGCAGCTACGTGAACACGGCCGGGACGTCCGGCCACCAGTACACGATGGAGATCGTGCTGGCCCGGATGGGGAACCAGCGGACGGTCCGGTCCATGGCGACCGTCCAGCAGGAGCTCCTCGACGCGCTCAAGGTGTTCCGGAAGGGCCCGGAGGTCAAGGGGTACAAGGACTCGACCTCCTGCTTCCTGCCGCCGACGGACTCGGACGAGAAGCTCGACTCGATGTTCTGCACCGGCTACGTGGGCGACATCCTGGTCACCGCCACGGCGACCGGGGGCAAGCCGCTGGACAAGGAGAGCGCGGCCGGCATGCTCCGCGCACAGCTCGACCGCATCAAGGAGCCGGGGGCGACGGTATGACCACGGACACGAACCGGCCGGAGGTCCCCGAAGACCTCGAAGACCTCCAGGGCCCCGGCGAGGTCCCGCCCCCGCCCCCGAAGAAGGACCGGCGCGTGCTGCGGGCCACGCTCCGCTGGGTCTGTGCCGTCGCCGCCTTCGCGGTCGTCGGGGCCGGGACGGCCTACGGCGTCACGAAGGCCGACCGGACCGATGTGCCCGGGCTCGGCAGCCACTCCGACGGGCGCTGGACGTACCCCACCCTGGTACGGCCGCCGCTCCCGCCCGGGAAGCCGGGGCCGAACGACGACGTCCGTAACCCGGCCGGGAGCCACTTCGCCGACCTGCGGAAACTGGTCCTCCCGGCGCCGGCCGGCGCCACCGCCGACACGGCGCTCAAGGGGGCCGACGGCTGGCTGCCGACCAGCACGTTCCTCGCGGAGTTCACCGCGGCCGACCGCGTCGGACTGCGCCAGAAGCTCGTCGACCACGGCCTGCGGCACATCACCGCACGCGGCTGGACCACCACCGACGGCACGCACACCCGGATCTACCTCCTCCAGTTCGACACGGCCGCCGTCGCGGAGGATCTGCTCAACCACCAGTTCATGAGCTACTCGTCGCCCGCCTACGCACTGCGCGACGGCGACCAGTACGAACTCGACCAGAAGTTCCCCGGCAAGGCCCGCAGCGACGACGTCCTGATGGTCCCGTACACGGAACTGAAGCCGTACGGCGCCGCGCAGGTCCGGCAGGCCTACCTGGCCACCGGCGACACCGTCGGTGTGATCGTCCAGTCCCGGAAGGGCGGCGCGCTCGCCGTCCCCTTCGAGCAGACGGTCACCCTGCAGAGCGAGCTGCTGTCCTGAGCCCGGGGGGTGTACCTCGCCAGGAGTCCTGGGCCCCGGCCGCGTAAGCTGGGGCCCGGCTCTTGTACGTATGCCCACCCTCGCTCAAGGAGCACCTGTGGAGATCTTCTTCGAAACCCTGTTGGTCCTGGTCTGCGTCGGCGTCATCGCCTTCGCCGGACTGACCGTGAAGAAGCTGTACCAGGGCCAGCGCTGATCCCCACCGCCTAGGAACCGCCGTCATGATCGAGATTCCGTCCGACCTGCACAAGGACCTGGTACCGCTCGCCTTCCTGCTGGGCAAGTGGGCCGGTGCGGGCGTCCACGACTTCCCGGGTTCGGAGAAGTGCAACTTCGGCCAGGAGGCCACCTTCAGCCACGACGGGCGTGACTTCCTGGAGTACCACTCCCAGACCTGGGTGCTGGACAACGACGGGAACAAGGTGCGCTCGCTGGAGACCGAGCACGGCTTCTGGCGCATCGACGCCAACCGCAGGGTCGAGGTCACCATGACCCGCGACGACGGTGTGATCGAGATCTGGTACGGCGAGATGGCCGACAAGAAGCCCCAGATCGACCTGGTCACGGACGCCGTGGCCCGCACCGCCGCCTCCGCTCCGTACAGCGGTGGCAAGCGTCTGTACGGCTACGTCAAGAGCGACCTGATGTGGGTGGGCGAGAAGCAGACCCCCGAGGTCGAGCTGCGCCCGTACATGTCCGCGCACCTGAAGAAGGTCGTCACGCCCGAGGAAGTCGAGCGCTGGGCCAAGGCCCTCCCCAGCGACATGCCGGACGACGGCATCGCCTTCTTCAAGTAGTCGCCAAGTGGTCACGGCCGAGTGGTCCTAGACTTTCGGTGTGGTGAGCACCGACTGGAAGAGCGACCTAAGGCAGCGCGGCTACCGGCTGACGCCGCAGCGGCAACTCGTGCTCGAAGCCGTGGACACCCTTGAGCACGCGACCCCCGACGCGATCCTCGGTGAGGTGAGGAGAACCGCGTCGGGGGTCAACATCTCCACGGTCTACCGGACCCTGGAGCTCCTGGAGGAGCTGGGGCTGGTCAGCCATGCCCACCTCGGGCACGGGGCGCCGACGTACCACCTCGCCGACCGGCACCATCACATCCACCTCGTCTGCCGCGACTGCGAGAACGTGATCGAGGCGGACGTGACGGTCGCCGCGGAGTTCACCGCCAAGCTGCGGCGGGATTTCGGCTTCGAGACCGACATGAAGCACTTCGCGATCTTCGGCCGCTGCCAGGACTGCGCCCGCAAGAGAGCCAAGGCCGCAACCGTCCAGACTTCAATTACCGAGTCGTAGGCTTACTCCCATGAAGAGCCCCCTGCTGACCCTGCCCGGCGCCGTGCCCGCCGAGGGCGTGGACGAAGGCGTCGCCGCCCACTACGGCGACCTGTTCCGCGAGCAGCGCGCCCTCGCCGACGGCGCCGGTTTCGTCGACCTCTCCCATCGGGGAGTGGTGGCCGTCACCGGTGCGGACCGGCTGAGCTGGCTGCACCTCCTGCTCACCCAGCACGTCAGTGAGCTGCCCGTCGGCGAGGCCACCGAGGCGCTGGTCCTCTCCGCGCACGGCCACATCGAACACGCGCTGTACCTGGTCGACGACGGCACCACGGTCTGGGCCCACGTGGAGCCCGGCACCGCGGAGGCGCTGATCGCCTACCTGGAGTCGATGAAGTTCTTCTACCGGGTGGAAGTCGCCGACCGGACCGCCGAGTTCGCCGTGGTGCACCTCCCGGCCGGCTCGATCGCCGAGCCCCCGGAGGGAGCCGTCGTCCGCGAGACGGCGTACGGCCGTGATCTCTTCCTGCCCCGCGCGGACCTGGAGTCGTACGCGGCGACGGCGGGCCCGGCGGCCGGCCTCCTCGCCTACGAGGCCTTCCGGGTGGAGAACCACCGTCCCCGCCTCGGTTTCGAGACCGACCACCGCACCATCCCGCACGAGCTGGGCTGGATCGGTACCGCGGTTCATCTGCAGAAGGGCTGCTACCGGGGCCAGGAGACCGTGGCCCGGGTGCAGAACCTCGGCAAGCCGCCGCGCCGCCTGGTCTTCCTGCACCTGGACGGCAGCGATGTGCACCTGCCGCCGCACGGCACGGAGATCCGGCTGGCGGACGACGGCGAGGACGGCCGCAGAATCGGCTTCGTGACCACGTCCGCACGCCACCACGAACTGGGTCCGGTGGCCCTGGCACTCGTCAAGCGCAACGTCCCGGTGGACGCCCGGCTGGTCGCGGGGGACACGGCGGCCGCGCAGGAAGTGATCGTCGAACCGTAGGCCCGCTGCGGGGACCGGTCCACCAGCGGTGAATCTCCGCACGTACGCTTCGAGACGTGCCGTTGACGCCCCCTGACGGGCAACGGGCGGCGACCAGGTGGATACGGTGTGCACGCGTTCGCCCCGACGAGCGGCGTGCCCTCGGCGGCGCGGCGCCGGTGGCGAAACCCGAAGAGTCCGCCGAGGCGCTGCGTGCCTGCCGGGAGTGAACGTGGTGGCTGGATTCGCGGAACGCGGATGTGCAGCAGCAGGCCCTGAAGGACTTCGCCAAGGCCAGAGGTTCACCTGCAACGCGGATGAGAACGCGGGCTCCTCGCCGAAAGCTGCGGCGCCGCCCTGCGGACCGGCGGCGGCCTGCTCGCCCTGGCGGCGGCCGCCCGGGCCACCGCCCACGACCTGGCCAGGAGCGCGCTCGGCACGGCGGAGGAACCCGGCATGGCCGGCCCGGCCCGTGACTGCCGGGAACCGCTCACATCTCCAGCAGGACGGTGAACGGCCCGTCGTTCGTCAGCGACACCCGCATCTGCGCCCCGAACCGCCCGGTCGCCACGGTCGCCCCGAGCGCCCGCAACTGCGCGACGACCTCCTCGACCAGCGGTTCGGCCACGTCGCCCGGCGCCGCCGCGTTCCACGTGGGCCGCCGCCCCTTGCGGGCATCGCCGTACAGCGTGAACTGGCTGATCACCAGCAGCGGCGCGTCGATGTCACTGCACGACCGTTCCTCGGCCAGCATCCGGAGCGACCAGAGTTTCCGGGCCAGCTGGGCCGCCTTCTCCTTGGTGTCGTCGTGGGTCACGCCCACCAGCACGCACAGCCCCTCGCCCTCGATCGCGCCGACCGTCTCGCCGTCCACGACCACACTGGCGCCGTCCACCCGCTGAACCACAGCTCGCATGCGGACCATCATGCCCGGTGCCCCGCAGGCCTCCACGGGGGGTCCATTATGGATCCTTAACTTCACATCTACGGCCGTTCGGGGGCACTCGGTCACATTGCGGCCACTTGGGGTGGCACCATGCTTCCACAGACCGGTCGAGGGGACGGTAGAGGCGTATGAGCACACCGAGTACCGGGCGACTGAAGACGCAGGGCACGCAGAGCCTGCCCCGGCCGCCCGCACAACGCGGCGAGGGCATCGCACTGCCCGCGGAGCCGCCGGAGCACGACCTGGCCTGCCTGAGCCTGCCCGAACTGCGCGTCCTGCGCCGGGACGCGCAACGCGACGAGGCGGACCTCAGCTATGTCCGACGGCTGCTCCAGGGCCGTATCGACATCCTGCGGGCGGAACTGGCCCGCCGCTCCCCGGCGGGCGCGGCGGCCGTCGTGGACCGCCTCCCGGAGATCCTGACCGACGCCCCGGCCCGGCACCGCTCCTCGGCCCGGCACGTCACCCTGGGCACCCCGCACAACGAGGAGTACGGCCGGCTGGCCGCCGACATGCTGGCGGAGGTGGAACTCTCCGACCTCCAGGCGCGCACGGACACGGAGTTGACGACGGCGATGGGCCGCCTGGTCCGCTACGAGCAGGAGGTGTCGAGGCGGCGGCAGCGCCTGCAACGAACGGCGGACGACTCGAGCGGCGAGATCGCCAGGCGCTACCGGGAGGGCGAGGCCCAGGTCGACGATCTGCTGACGTAGGGCCCGGCTCCTGGAAATTAGATCGGCAGCACCCCGGCCGAACACCTACCGTGCTGTCATGACCGACGCCGTCGAAGTCCGCCCCGTGACCGAACCCGAGCTGGAGGACTGGCACCGCGCCCTGAACACCGGCTTCCTTCAGCAGCCCACCCTCACGGCCGACCAACTCGAAGCCCGGCGGAAGCAGTTCGTGCCGGGCAGGCTGCTCGGTGCCTTCGACGGCTCCCGCTGCGTGGCCACGTTCCGCTCCTTCGACCAGGAGCTCACCGCCGTCGGCGGAGCTACCGTCCCCGCCGACGCCATCTCCAGCGTCACGGTCTCGCCCACCCACCGCCGCCGCGGCCTGCTCACCCGCATGATGAGCAAGGACCTCGCCGCGGCGAAGGAACGCGGAGACGTGGTCGCGACCCTGATCGCCGCCGAGTACCCGATCTACGGCCGTTACGGCTTCGGTCCGGCGACCACGCTGACGGAGTGGACGGTCGAGGTCGGGCGCACCGGCCTGGACCCCCGCTGGTCGGCCCCCGAGGACGGCGCCCGGATCGACCTCCTCGATGCCGAGGACGTCCGCAAGCTCGGCCCCGAGCTGCACGAACGGGTCCGCCGGGGCACGCCCGGGGCGGTCAGCCGCAGCGAGCTGTGGTGGCAGCTGCGCACCGGCGCGGTCCGCTTCGAAACCGACTGGACCGAGCCGTTCCACGCGGCCTACCGGTCGGCGGACGGTGCTGTCGAGGGGCTGGTGGCGTACACGGCGGACGACACCTGGCACGGCAAGCAGCCGGACGAGACGGCGACGGTGAAATGGCTGCTCGGCGCCACGCCCGCGGCCGAGCGCGCCCTGTGGCACTACCTGTGTTCGATCGACTGGATCACCAGGGTGAAGAGCGGCTGGCGGTCGCCGGACGACCTGCTGCCGCACTACCTCCCCGACCCGCGCGCCGCGCGGATCACCTCGCAGGCGGACTGGCTGTGGGTGCGGATCCTGGACGTCGTACGGGCCCTGGAGGCGCGGACGTACGACGCGGAAGGGGCGCTGGTCCTCGAGGTGGTGGACCGGCAGGGACTGGCCGGCGGCCGGTTCCGGCTGGCGGCGTCGGCCGGCCGGGCGACCTGTGCCCCGACCGCCGAGGACCCGGAGCTCGTCCTCGACGTCGCCGAGTTGGCGGCCGTCTGGCTCGGCGACCAGTCCGTGGCGCGGCTGCACGCCCTCGGCCGGGTCCGGGAAACGCGAGTGGGCGCCGTCCGGAAGGCCGACGCCCTGTTGCGCACGCCCGGGCGGCCTTGGTGCCCGGACATCTTCTGAGACGGTCTCCTTCCGCGCGGTGGCAGTGCCTGAATCACCTTGTTCAGTTGTTCCGATGTGCTCATCCGTAGCGAGCCGTTCGAGCTGTGAAGTTGTGGCTGTGCGGGTCCGGCGGTGTTCGGTTGTCGGTGTTCAGTTGTGACTGTGCTCAGGTGCGGTGCGGTGGTCGTGCGCCTCGGTGGCTGCCCTGGTTGACCGGGCTCCCGGCTCCCCTCCGGAAGGGAACCCTGTTGGCCAACCACCGATGAAGTATGACCATGTTGCTGAAGTTGGCGGCCAACTCCACTTTACTTATCTCCGCTTGGAAGCGACTCATAACCACCTTCCCGTGAACTGCCGAAAGATGGCGGGAAGTTGTACTGTTTGTCCGTGGAGCCGGAACACGCCTCCGCCAATGGGCGGGAGAGGTCACAGCGGCCTCAGGTGTCCCACCATGCGGTGGCCGACGTACTGCGCACCCGGATCAGGTCAGGGGTGCTGCGGCCGGGCCAGCGCATGCCCACACAGGCCAAGCTGGCCGACGAGTTCGGCGTCGAGCGGGGAGCCGTACGGCAGGCGCTGCGCATCCTGCAGTCGGAGCGCCTGCTCACCAACGTGTCGAAGGGCGCACCGGCGACGGTCGCCCCTGATCCGGGCCCTGTCCGGTTGGCCGTCGGCCCGGAGGCGTCGCCGCAGCCCACCATGGTGGCCCTCGCCTCCCGGATAGAGGCGGCCTTCGCGGCCCCCGAGGTGGAGATCGACGCGCTCTGCCTGACCTCGGTCTCCCTCAACCTCGCGCTCGGCGAGCCGCTGCGGCTCATCCACGCGGGGCGCCTGGAACCGGCCAAGATCGACGTGCGGGTGCTGCTGCCGGGCCGGAACATCGACCTCGCGTTCCCGACAGCGCTGGACGCCTCCGCCGAGGACGCGGTGCACAACCGCTGGCTGGCCCAGCGCAACGCCCAGGGCCAGGTGCTGCGGCACAACCTGCTGGCGCTGCGCGCCACGCACGGCATCGACGTCCGGGTCACCTTCCGGGCCCTGCCGTTCACCCCGCCGGTCAAGCTGTACCTGCTCAACGGGGTGGAGGCGCTGTTCGCGTACTACACGCTGGGGCGCCACGAGCGGGAGATCGGCCACGAGCACCTGCAGACGTACGACGCCGAGGGCACCCGGTCGATGCTCTTCGCGTTCGAGCAGGGCGCCGGCCTGCGGGACACCGCGTTCGTGGACCAGTCCACACGCTGGTTCGACGCCCTGTGGGAGACGATCAGCTCGGAGCTGCAGCTGACGGCCTGAGGCCTCTTCTCACAGTGCGGGACCGGTGAGCAGCAGGGCGAGCAGGACCGCGCCGACAGAGCTGACCGCAGGACTCTTGGCCTTGATGCCCACGGTGAGCAACAGCAGACCGATAATGCCAGTGGCACCATACTTCGACTGGACCATCTGTTCGAAGCCGACGACGAAGACGGCGGACAAGAGGGTGAGAGCGGCGGGCATGTCGGTTCCCCCATCGTCGGGAAGCAAAGCTTCCACCAACTTAATCAAGTTGGTAACCAACTCTGATTAAGTTGTTCCCAGTTGGCTATGACTTATAACCAATCTTCAAACAACTCCCGGTAGATGGATCAGAGTTGTAGCGTTTGGTCGTGACCCAGGAGAACGTGGCAGTGAACGCCGGCAGCACACCTCAGGAGATCGCCGACACCCTGCGGGGACGCATCCGCAAGGGGGAGCTCAAGGTCGGTGACCGCCTGCCCACCCAGGCCGAACTCGCCGAGGAGTTCGGCGTGGAGCGCCCTGCCGTACGCCAGGCGTTGCGGGTCCTGCAGGACGACGGTCTCCTCACCAACGTCACCAAGGGCAGCCCGCCGCGCGTCGCCGAGCCGGCTTCCCGGCCGCTCGGCGAGCCCCAGCCGACGATGGTCGGCCTCGGCCCCCGCATGACGCAGGCGTTCGCCGCCCCGCGCGTCCGCATCGACGCCGCCTGCCTCACCGCCCAGAGCCTGCTCCCCGCGCTCGCCGAGCCCCTGCGCCTGATCCACGAGGGCCGGATCCACCCGGAGAGCATCGACGTCCGCGTCCTGCTCCCCGGCCGCGACATCAACCTCGCGTTCCCGGTCCCGGTCGAGGGCGACGACGACGCCGTGCACAACCGCTGGCTGGGCATGCGCAACGCGCAGGGCCAGGTCCTCCAGTACAACCTCCAGTCCCTGCGCTCCACCCACAAGATCGACGTGAACGTCACCTTCCGGGCCCTGCCGTTCACCCCGCCGGCCAAGCTGTATCTGCTCAACGGCGTGGAGGCGCTGTTCGGGTACTACATGGTCACGCGCCGCGAGGAACTCACCGACAGCGGAACGCTGGAGATGTACGACGCCGTCGGTTCCGAGTCCCTGCTCTTCTCCTTCGAGAAGCGGGCAGGTCACCGGGACGCCGCGTTCGTGGAGCAATCGCAGAAGTGGTTCGACGCCCTCTGGGAAACCATCACCACGGACCTGACACTCTCCTAGTGACTTCTGATGCGACGCAGACTGAACTGGTGGCGACCGACAGCGAGAACCAGACCGAAAGGCTCGCGGAACTGATCAGAAGTGCCCGCGTCGTCCTCTGGGACTTCGACGGCCCGATCTGCCGTCTGTTCGCCGGGCACTCGGCGGAGACCGTGGCCGACGGCCTGGTGGAGTGGCTGGCGAGCCGGGGCCTGCGCGGCCTGGTCACGGAGACCGAGCGCGACTCCCTCGACCCGCACCTCGTGCTGCGTGCCGTGGACCGCAGGCATCCCGGCAGCGACCTGGTGACCGAGCTGGAGGAACGTCTCACCAAGGAGGAGCTGCGGGCCACCGCGACGGCGATGCCGACGGCCTACGCGGACGTCCTCATCCAGACCTGGCGCGCGGGCGGCGTCCGGATGGCGGTGACGACCAACAACTCGCCCCGGGTGGTCCGCGCCTACCTCGACGACCGCGGCCTCACCACCTGCTTCGCCCCGCACATCTACGGCCGCACCCAGGACCTGCACCGCCTCAAGCCCGACCCGCACTGCCTCAACCGCGCCCTCAACGCGATGGGCGCCGCCCCCGCCGCGGCCCTGATGATCGGCGACTCCCCCTCCGACCTGGAGGCGGCCCGGAGGGCCGGGGTGCCGTTCCTGGGCTACGCGCGTAACGAACGGAAAGCCAAGCTTTTGACCGCGGCCGGCGCGGACCGGGTCGTCGGCTCGCTGGAGCCGCTGCTGGAGCTGCTGCGGGACTAGCGGGCAGTTCCCGCCCCCACCGTCGGCGCCTGCGCAGCCATGCCGTCAGGGACACCAGTAATCCGGTGACCCAGAAGGCCAGTTGACCGAGGTTGTCGATCTGCAGGTCGACTCCGAACACCCGGACGGTCACGGCTCTTCACCCCCCTTGCCTCACGGCCTTCCGTCAACCTCCCAAGGTGACCAGTTGACTGAGAAGTTGACGACTTGCGGGAAAGATGCCCGGTCAACTAGATCCAGTAACACGAAAGTTGACTGAGGAGTTGCCTGACTGGGGGTTGTTTGCCGGGGGTTGCGGAGCGGTACGTACGGGATGTGACGAAACAGCCGACCAGCGCCGGAGCCTTTCAGCGGGTCTCGGAGGAACTCCGGGTCCGGCTCTCGGACGGCGCCTACCCCATCGACTCCCCCCTGCCGTCGCAGGAGTCACTGGCACGGGAGTTCGGGGTCGCCCGCGACACCGTGCGACGGGCACTGCGCGAACTGAGCAGCGAGGGCTGGATCGAGTCCGGCCGGGGCAAGCGCTCACGGGTCGTGATGCGCCAGCACATACAGTCCTCCGCCCCTCGGGCCAGCCGCTCCCGGCACCACCCGGTGACCCTCGGCCCGCTCATCGGCGAGGCCTTCGAGCAGGACGAGGTCACACTGGACATCTACACGCTGACCTCGGAGAGCATGGACGCCCACATCCGCATCCAGGCGGAGCGGATCCGGACCGGCGACATCTCACCCCGGCGGATCGCCCTGCGGATGATCCTGCCGGCCGCGCAGCACCCCATGCCGTACCCCCGGGCCAGGGACGACAAGGACGATCCGCGGCTGCCGGAGCGGCTGCGCGCCATCACCAAGGTCCACACCGACTCCCTGCTCGCCGTCCTCGAACAGCTGCACGCCGACGAACTGGTGCCGGAGGTCGAGGTGGAGGTGCGCCGGGCCGAGCTCACCCCGACGTTCAAGCTCTACGTCATCAACCACGACGAGGTCCTGCACGGCTTCTACGAGCCCATTCTGCGCAAGATCACCCTCGGTGACGGCACGGAGGTCGAGTCCGTGGACGTCCTGGGTTTCGGCGCCTCCCTCACCCACCACGTCCGCGACGCGAACCCGACCTCACCAGGCTCGACCTTCGTCGCCAACACCACCAGATGGTTCGAGGCGGTCTGGAATCTCCTCGCCGGGTGAACTCCGTCCGAAGATGATCCGGAGGAGGACTCCGCTGCGCTACTCTGCCGCAGTCGACTGAGCAACCGCTCGGGTTCGTGCGTAATGGGGAAGGTGACAGAACCGACCCCGGGCGACCGTACCGACCGGCGACCGTACAGCTGAGTGCCCACCACCCGTCAGGGTCACTTCGCGGCGCCCCGGCTCGTGGTACGTGTCACCCGGCAATACCGTTTCCCCTACTCGATCCCCGCGGACCACGCGCGAACCACCCCGGAGCGACCAGTGGGTGCACCACCCGTCCCCCCTGTCGTGACCGGGAGAGACGCCGGCAGACCCCTCTTCGACGACGAGTACGAGGCGTTCCGGGGGCATGCGGCGGAGCGGGGGCTGGCGAGCAGCGGTTTCCACAACCAGAACTACGTCCTTCCGCTGAACGAGCCGGTGGCCCGGCTGCTGCGCCGGGCGCCCGGGACCGCGGTGATCGTCCGGGTCCGCAGACCCGACGCCCTGTCCGTGGTGATCCGGACGTGGGCGAACGAGGCCCGGATCCTGGGTGCGCTGCAGGGCGTGCTGCCCAATGTTCCCGAGTGCCTCTTCGAGGGGAATCGCTTCACCATCCACAGCTATGTGGAGGGAGTTCCGCTCTCCAGCATCTGCGCCAACGGCAAGCCGGTGGACACCGTGCTGCTGAAGGCCCTGGCCCGGCTGATGGCCGGGACGACCCAGGTGCGCGGTGCCGCGCTGCCGCCGCTGCCGTCGATGTGGCCCCGGAACCACTCGGACAGCCAGGCCTTCCTGCGGACCCTGGCCCGGATGGCGGACCTCCAGATCCGCCAGGCCAACGGCCCGGCGTTCGGCTGGCTGTTCGCCGCGCTGGGCATCCCGGAGGACGCCCTGCTCCGGTTCGCCGACCGGGTGCCCTGGATGACCCGGCGTCCGTACAGCCTCCTCCACGCCGACCTCCACCGGGACAACCTGATCGTGTCCGAGTCCGGCGACGCGTCCCCCACCTGCGTCGACTGGGAGCTGGCCACCTTCGGTGACCCCCTGCACGACCTCGCCACCCATCTGGTCCGCATGCAGTACCCGGCCCAGCAGTGGGACGAGGTCGTCGACACGTGGACGGAGGCCATGCGGGCGGTGCGGCCTGCCGCCACCCAGGGGGCGGCCAAGGACCTGCGGCACTACGTGGACTTCGAGCGCGCCCAGTCCGTCTACCCGGACGTGATGCGGGCCGCGCGGTCCCTCGGAGGGTCCTTCGACCAGAACAGCCTGGACGCCGCGACCGCGGCGGTCCGGCAGGCGCTGGAGACGGCCGCCGAGCCACTGCGGCTGCGTACGGTCCCGGGCGACCAGGAGATCGAGCGGATCCTGTTCCGCTGGGCGGCGTCCACGCCCGCCGAGGGCCCCGCCCCGCGCGGCCGGATCACCGACGTCATCGAGTGGAAGCAGGACCGGCGGGTCCCCGAGCGCCCCGACTTCCCGCACTCCGCGGTGCGGGCCGCGCTCTTCCTGGAGGGCGCGACACCGGCCGGCCAGGTCTTCAAGGGCACCGCGCACCTCAACTCGGTGATCCGGGTGCCCCACATCGACTTCCCGGTGGTGGTCCGCCGCAAGGTGCCGCACTTCCGCCGCCTGGAGCGCAGCTACCTCAGTGAGCACGCCGTACTGCGGGCGATCGAGCGCTCCGGGGTCGCGGTGGCGGCCCCCCGTGTGCTGGCCCTGGGGGAGACCCGGGCGCGCTACCTGTGCGCCTACTCCCGGGACCGCTTCGCCATCCACACCTACGAGGGACCGGGCGACCTCGGCCGCAGACCAGACCACCCCGTGCACGGCCTGCGTCCGCACGAGGCGGACGGGCTCGTCGACCAGCTCGCCGCGCTCACCGGGGTCGACTACACGCAGGTCGACCCGGTCGCCGACGAAATGGGCGTCTTCTACGGCTGGCTGTGCGACCAACTCGTCGCCCTGGTCGCCAGCCTTCCCAGGGAGTCCCAGCAACTGGCCCGCTTCCTCGGGCTTCCGGATGCCTCCCGGCTGCGTGAGATCCTCGCCCGGCACCGGGTGAGCGACCGTGACCCGGCCCTGCTCCACGGCGACCTGAACCCCTGGAACCTGGTCCGCCGTGACGACGCGCTCGCCCTGACCGTCATCGACTGGGAGATGGCCCTGGTCGGCGACCCGCTCTACGACCTGGTCCGGCACATGCACCTGACCCCGACCCGGCCGGAGATCCGGGACCGGATGCTCCGCCGCTGGGAACGAGTGCTGGAGCCGAGGTTCACCCGCGACTGGGAGCGGGACTGGCGGGTCTACCGCTGGATCGAGATCGTCCGCTCGGCCTACGTCGACCTGGACCGCCTGGTCACCGGGGCCGGCCTGGACGCCCCGAACGTACGGCGCGCGGTGGACTCGTACGCCATGACCCTGGCGGCCGCGACCGGTTCCCTGGGCCTGCCGGGCCGGCGCCCGGAAGACCTCGCCCGCGCCCTCGCCTGACCGCCGCTGCGTAGGCTCGACCCATGGGTGAGACGGGCCTGCGTGAGCGCAAGAAGCGGCGGATGTACGAGGACGTGTCGGACATCGCCGTACGGCTGTTCCTGGCGAAGGGGTTCGACGCGGTGCCGGTCGCCGAGGTGGCGGCCGCGGCCGGTATCTCCAAGCCGACGCTGTTCCGGTACTTCCCCGTCAAGGAGGACCTGGTCCTGCACCGGATCGCCGACCACGAGACCGAGGCCGCTCGGCTGGTCGCGGGGGCCGGGTCCCCGGTCGGCGCGCTGCGGGCCCGCTTCCTGGACGGACTCCGGCGCAACGACCCCGTCACCGGGCTCAACGACCACCCCCAGGTCCTCGCCTTCCACACCCTCCTCAACAGCACCGCCACCCTCGTCGCCCGCCAGCACATCTATCTGGAGCGGTCCGAGGCCGCGCTCGCCGAGGCCCTCGGCGGCACCCTGGACGCCCGGCTGGCCGCCGGCCAGATCATCGCCGTACAGCGGATCCTCGCGCAGGACAACTGGCGGCGGATCGTGGCCGGGGAGCGGGTCGAGGAGGTGCGGGAGGACGCGGTGCTGGCGGCGGAGCGGGCCTTCGGACGGCTGGAGAGGGCCTTGGGGGATCTCCAGGGGGCTCAGGAACAGCCGGGGACTCCGGATCTCCCCGGTTAAAAATTTAACCGGGTTGCATTTTCTCGCTTACGCTGTCCTCCATGCAGCAGGAACCCGCCCAGCAGGAACTCGACCGCGAACGCTCCTACCACGACACCTGCCGAGCCGCCCTCGCCCGCATGGTCGAAGGCGCCGCCGAGCACGTCGTCACCGGTGAGGACGTCTCCGCCTCCGGTGCCGACGCCGAAGTCCTCGGGTACCGGCTGCGCAGCCGGGCCAAGGAGATGCGCGAGCTGCCCCAGGGCCCGCTGTTCTTCGGCAAGCTGCGCTTCGACTCCGGCGAGCACGCCGGCCAGAGCTACCGCATCGGCCGGCTGCGGATCAGCGCGGAGCCGGCCGCCCCGCCCCTGGTCGTCGACTGGCGGGCGCCCGTCTCCCGGGCCTTCTACCAGGCCGGCCCCGACGCACCCCAGGGCGTCGCGGTACGGCGCCGGTTCGGCTGGGCCCCGGGCAGCCGCGGCGACTCCGCCGACCTCACCGGATGGGAGGACGAGCGGCTGGCCACGGGCGAGTCCGCCCCCGGCACCCTCCTGGCCCGGGAGATCGAACGGCCTCGTGTCGGCCCCATGCGGGACATCGCCGCCACCATCCAGCCCGACCAGGACGACCTGGTGCGCGCCGGCCTCACCGACTCCGTCTGCGTCCAGGGCGCCCCGGGCACCGGCAAGACCGCCGTCGGCCTGCACCGCGCCGCCTACCTCCTGTACACCCACCCCCAGCGCATCCGCCGCTCCGGCCTGCTGATCCTCGGCCCCAACCGCACCTTTCTGTCGTACATCTCCGAGGTGCTGCCGGCCCTGGGCGAGACCGGCGTACGGCAGGCCACCCTGCACGAGGAGATCGCCCGCCATCCGGCCACCGGCGCCGACTCCGCCCGCGCCGCCGCGCTCAAGCACGACCCCCGGATGGCCGAGGTCCTGCGCCGCGCCCTGTACGCCCACGTGTCCACGGAGGCCGTCCACCCCCTCTCCCTCTCCGACGGCACCTACACCTGGCGGGTGTCCGCCGCCGCGCTGACCGGGATCGTCGCCGCGGTACGGCGCGAGGAACCGCCCTACGCCGTCGGGCGGGAGCGGGTGCGCGGACGGGCGATGCGGGCCGTACAGCTCCAGGCCGAACGGCGGGCCGGACCGCAGCCGGCCGCCTGGACCCGCCGCCTGGAACGGTCACGGGCGATGAGCGCCTGCCTGGACACCGTCTGGCCGAAGGTGCGCCCGGAGGAGGTGCTGGCCGGACTCCTCACGGACGGCGAGGTGCTGGCGCGGGCGGCCGACGGCCTCCTCGACCCCGCCGAACAACAGGCCCTGCGCTGGCCCCGCCCACCGCGCTCGTACAAGTCCGCCCGCTGGTCAGCCGCCGACCTGGTCCTCCTCGACGAGATCGCCGGACTCGTCGAACACCCCGAGGGCTACGGCCACATCGTCGTCGACGAGGCCCAGGACCTGTCCCCCATGGAGTGCCGGGCGATCGCCCGCCGCGCCGTCTTCGGCTCGCTCACCGTCCTCGGTGACCTGGCGCAGGCCACCACGCCCTGGTCCGCAAGGAGTTGGGACACCGTACTGGGCCACCTGGGCAAACCGGACGCGGCGGTCGTGCCGCTCACCACCGGGTTCCGGGTTCCGGCGGCGGTGGTGGACCTGACGAACCGGCTGCTGGCACGCCTGGACACGGACGTGCCCCCGGCCCGTTCCCACCGCGCGGACGGGGAACTGACCATCCGTCCGACGCGGGACGTGCCGGCCGCCACGGTCGCCGCGGTGCGGGAGGCTCTGGCCCGCGAGGGATCGGTGGGCGTCGTGGCGGCGGACGCGCAGGTCGCCGACGTACGTGCCGCGCTCACCGCCGGGGGCATCGAACCGGCCGAGGCGGACCAGCTCGGCGCCAGGGTGGCCGTGGTCCCGGCGAGCCTGGTCAAGGGCCTGGAGTACGACCATGTGGTGGCGGTCGAACCGGCGGCGGTGGCGGAGGGCGAGGAACGCGGGCTGCACCGGCTGTACGTCGTCCTGACCCGTGCGGTGACCAGGCTGGACGTGGTGCACGCGAGGCCGCTGCCGTTTTGAGGGAACGTGTCCCCGATGCTTATCTTCCTGGACATCGACGGCACCCTCATCCCCTTCGGCGCCCCCGAGGGGCACCGGTACCCGGCCTACGAGACCGCCCACGCGCCCTTGAACCCGCTGGTCACCCGTATCGATCCGGCGCTGGGCCCGCGGCTGTCCGCACTCGGCTGCCAGCTCGTCTGGGCCACCACCTGGATGGACGACGCGAACGCCTGCGTCGCCCCGTGGCTGGGACTGCCCCCACTGCCCGTCGTGGAGTGGCCGGACGAGGACGAGCCGCCCACCCTGCTGCACTGGAAGACGCGGCCGCTGGTGGAGTGGGCGGGCGAGCGGCCGTTCATCTGGATCGATGACGAGATCACCGAGGCCGACCGCGCCTGGGTGGCCACCCACCACCGCGGCCCGGCCCTGCTCCACCGCGTGGACCACGAGTTCGGCCTGACACCGGTGGACCTGGACGCCCTGAAGTCCTGGCTGAGAGAGCACAGTTGAGGGCGCGCGGTTGAGAACGCCCTGTTGAGGACGCGTGGTTGACGTCGGGCGGGGAACGGTCAAGGATCCCGATCGTGTCCGACGTGCCTGTGCCTGTGCCTGTGCCTGCGTCTGTGCCCGTGCCCGACCCCGTCGCCGCGAGCCGGGCCGCCGTCGTCCTCCTGCGGGACCTCGGGGCCGCCGGGACCGCCCATCCCGGCGGGACTCTGCTCGCGCATCTGCGACGCGTCGAGGAGCAGCTCGCCGCATGGGGTGCCCGTCCCGCACTCCGGCTCGCGGGCCTGTGCCACGCCTTCTACGGGACCGACGGCTTCCCCATGGCGCTGTTGCCCGTCGGCCGTCGTGCCGAACTCGCCGCGGTGATCGGCACGGAGGCCGAAGCCCTCGTGTACCTCTACGGCTCCTGCGACCGGAAAGCCACGTACCCGGCGTTCCCGGACGCCGACGCTCCGGTCCACGACCGGTTCACCGGCCGCACCCGTGTTCCGGATCCGGGGCCCCGCCGGGACTTCGCCGAGCTGACGGCCGCCAACGAACTCGACCTCGCCGGCGTGGACCCGTCCTTCCGCGAGACGTGGGGTCCGGATCTCCTCGCCCTGTTCACCCGTTTCCGCCCCCTGCTGAGCCGGCCTGCCTGGGCGTCCTGCCAGAGCGTGCTCGGGGGAGGAACCGGGGGCGGCGGTGAGAGCGGCACGGCTCAGTAGCCCTGGGTGATCGCCTTCTCGCGCATCAGCTTCTCCAGTTCCGTGTCCGACAGCGGATGCAGGGTGTCCAGGACGTGCCGCAGGCCGGCCTCGTCGACGGACTGGCTGCTGATCTCGACCTCGGTGTCGCCGTGCCGGCGGGTGAGGGTGACGGCGCGGACCCCGCCGGTGATGCGCTCGACCGTGCGCATCTCGCCGTGCGCGTCCACGGTGCAGGTCACGGCCTTCCGCGCGGGCTCGGGGCACCGGGGTGCCGGGGAGCGCGCCGGCCGCACGGTGAGCCCCGCGTAGGAGAGGTCGTACCCCTCCCGTACGGCGCGGTACGCGACAGTGAAGTAGGCGGCCCCGACCCGGGCGTCGGCCACCCGCATTCCGGGCGGCGGAGCGCCCAGATACAGCAGCTCCGCATGCTCCCGGTAGCGCGCGGTCTCCGCCGTCTGCCGGTGCCGCTCCGCCTGCGCCGGGCCGACGAAGCCCCCGTAGCCGACACCGGCCGCCAGCACGGCCACCGCGCCCAGCCGCACCCACCACCGGCCCGGCACGAGGAGCGCGGCGGCGACGGCGTACGGCACCCCCGTCAGCGCGACCCGGGCCCCGGCACTCCCCAGCCCGACGTCCCCGCTGTAGGCGGCGACACCCGCCAGCACGCCCAGGGTGCCGAGGGTGAAGACCAGGGCCGCCCAGCCGAGCCGCCCGCCCACCGAGCCGCACAGCGGCACCAGGGTCCTGGCCGAGGTGCCCACGAGGGCCAGCAGGCCCACCAGCAGCGGCGCGCCCAGCGCGAGAACCAGCAGGGCCGCCCCGGTGCCGCCGCCCCAGCCCGTCAGCACCAGCGCGAAGCCGAGCGTCGGCACCGTGGCCGTCATCGCCGCCCAGACCTGGAAGAGATGCAGCGCCGTCAGCGTCCCTCGGCCCCTCGTCATGAAACGGAGCCTGTCAGCCGGCTCCACGGCCCGCATGAGCTCTGCTACTCAGACGACGGGGGTCCCGTCTCCGTCGAGGTGAACCATGACGAGGTATTGACCGGCAGTGGTTCGTCCTGAGTGGGACGCGGTTCCGCGCGGCGTCTCACCCCACCCGAGGTCTGTGAGTCCTGCGCTGCCGCGCGCTCGGCAGCGAACTCCTCGACGAGCTCGAACAGGACCTTGATCGCGTGCTGTTCGTCCTCGGGCGGAAGATTCCAGAAGTCGTCCCAGCCGTTCGGGAGGGCGATGTGGAAGACCTGGCCAGGCCAGGCGTGGTTGCAGCCGCGGCCGCGACGGGCCGCGAGCCACTCGTGCCAGCCCGTGAGCCCGGGTCCACCGTGCCGGAGAGCGTGCTGGTCATAACCGGTCAGGAACGCGGTCAGCATGTGGAAGGAGGTCTCGCCGACGAACATGCCGGGACGTCGGCCGACGCCGGCGAAGTACTCGCGGTCGGTCATATCCGGCAGGGGCCTCATGCGTACAGGCCCCACCAGCCACCCCCACTCGCGCTGACCAGGTACGACGACCGTAGGGACCGGGCACGGCGGTGGCCGGAAAGAGCGAGACGGATCGGTAGAGGGCCCAGGTCGACCGGGACGCAGGACCAGACGACTCGGACAGACCGAGACTGGCCCGCCTTCAGCGGGACAGGTCGACGGGCAGGTCCTCTCGCCCCGGGACCGGCGGGGCGACACGCGGCACACTTTTGCAAGCGGGTGCTTGCAATTGTTAGCGAGGATGAGGCAGGGTGGGGGTATGGCATCGCTCAACGTCGGCAATCTCGGTGAGTATCTGCGTGAACAGCGGCGCAACGCGCAGCTGTCGCTCAGGCAGCTCGCCGACGCCGCCGGGGTGTCCAATCCGTACCTGAGCCAGATCGAGCGCGGGCTGCGCAAGCCGAGCGCGGAGGTGCTCCAGCAGGTCGCGAAAGCCCTGCGGATCTCCGCCGAGACGCTGTACGTCCGCGCCGGCATCCTCGACGCCGAGCGGGATCTGAACGAGGTGGAGACCCGTGCGGTCATCCTCGCCGACCCCACTCTCGACGAGCGGCAGAAGCAGGTGCTGCTCCAGATCTACGAGTCGTTCCGCAAGGAGAACGGCTTCGGGTCGGGCGAGGAGAGCGCGAGTGCCGCCGGCAGTGAGGCCGGCGGTGGGCGGGGCGACGGCAGCGAGGCCGGCAGTGACACAGGCAGTGACATAGGCAGTGACGCCGACAGCGGTACCGGCAGTGACGCCGGCAGCGAGATCGGTCCGGGGCGGACGGCCGGATGAGCCGGCCAAGCGCGCCGACCGCCACGCCGCGGACCACAAAACCCTCAGCCGAACCTGAATCCGGGAGGACCATCACCATGGCCATCACCGACGATCTGCGCAAGACCCTCAGTGACCCGACCCCGTTCTACTTCGCCGCCGGCACCGCCGACCTCGCCCTTCAGCAGGCCAGGAAGGTCCCCGGCCTGGTCGAGCAGCTGCGCGCCGAGGCCCCGGCCCGCATCGAGGCCGTCCGCAACGCCGACCCGAAGGCCGTGCAGGAGAAGGCCGCCTCCCGTGCCAAGGAGGCCGGTGCCAAGGCCAGGGAGGCGCAGGCCAGCCTCCAGGCCCGGGTCAACGACTTCATCGTCTCCCTCGACGGCGACCTCAAGAAGCTCGGCGAGTCCGCCCAGGACTTCGCCCTGCGCCAGGTAGGCGTGGCCGCCGAGTACGCAGTCAAGGCCCGCGAGACCTACGAGAAGGTCGCCGAGCACGGCGAGCAGGCCGTGAAGACCTGGCGCGGCGACGCGGCCGAGGAGATCGAGGACCTGGCCATCGCCGTCGAGGGCAAGCCCGAGCCGGTCGCGGTCAAGGCCGACGAGAAGAAGGCGGAGCGGCCGAAGGCCGCCGAGGCCAAGCCGGTCGCGGTCAGGAAGGCCCCGACCGCCGGCGCCGGCGCCAACGCCGGCGGCAAGAAGGCCCCGGCGCCCCGCAAGGCGACCCCGGTCAAGAAGACCACCCCGCCGGCCAAGTAACCGGCGGGGCGGGGAACCGCACGGGCCGGGCACTCCTCGGATGTCCGGCCCGTTATCGGGGTAGCGGGATCGGCCCAGCGGGTACGGTGGCCGCGTAGGAACAAGCCGAAACGGGTGGTGGACGTTGTGCTGATGCAGGGCTTCTCAAGCTTTCTGGGGCTGCTCTACCTCGCCATGCTGGTCCTCGCCGTGGTGGCGCTGGTGATGGCCGCGCTCTTCCGGGACGACGCGTACCGGGCCGCGGACAAGCAGAACAAGGGCTTCTGGCTGATCATCCTCGGCATCGCGGTCGCGGTGAACCTGCTGGTGCCCATGCTCTTCCTCCAGCTGGCGGGCCTGGTGGCCACGATCGTCTTCTTCGTCGACGTGCGCCCCGCCCTCAGGCAGGTCTCCGGCGGGGGCTTCGGCCGCCGCCGAGGTGGCGGCAGCAGCAGCGACGGCCCCTACGGCCCGTACAACGGCGGCCGCTGACCCCGGCCCCTACCGAGCGCGCGTCCGGCACCGCGTCCCCGAAGGGGCGCGGTGCCGGCTCGCTCCGCGGCTCAGGCCTGCCGATCCAGTAGCACCAGGGCGATGTCGTCGGTCAGCTCGCCCCCGTTCAGCTCCCGCACCTCGTTCACGGCCGCCCGCAGCAGTGCCTCCCCGCTGAGCCCCTCGCCCAGTTGCCGGCGCACCATCTCGAGCATCCCTTCCTGACCGAGTCGCTCCCCGCCCGAACCGACGCGGCCCTCGATCAGGCCGTCGGTGTAGAGCATCAGGCTCCACTCGGCGCCCAGTTCCACCTGCATCCGCGGCCACCGGGCGCCCTCCAGCAGCCCCAGCGCCGGGCCGTTGTTCTCGTACGGCAGCAGTTCCGCGGGCCGTCCGGGCCGGGCGACCAGCGGCGCGGGGTGCCCGGCCAGGCACAGCCCGGCCCGGCGGCCGTCCGGTGCTATGTCGACCGTGCAGAGCGTCGCGAAGATCTCCTCGTCGGAGCGCTCGTGCTCCAGCACCTCCTGCAGCGTGCCCAGCAGCTCGTCGCCGCACAGCCCCGCCAGGGTCAGCGCCCGCCAGGCGATCCGCAGCTCCACGCCGAGCGCGGCCTCGTCGGGGCCGTGCCCGCAGACGTCACCGATCATGGCGTGCACGGTCCCGTCGGGTGTGCGCACGGTGTCGTAGAAGTCGCCGCCGAGCAGCGCGCGCGAGCGGCCGGGGCGGTAGCGGGCGGCGAAGCGCAGCGAGGAGCCGTCCAGGAGCGGTGTGGGCAGCAGCCCCCGCTCCAGGCGGCGGTTCTCCTGGGCCCGCATCCGCCCCTCCGCGAGCTTGCGCTCGACCGTGAGGGAACGCTTGCGCTCCACCGCGTACCGGATGGCGCGGCTCAGCAGCCGGCCGTCCAGCTCATCGCGGAAGAGGTAGTCCTGCGCGCCGACGCGCACGGCCTCGGCGCCGCGCTCGGCGTCACCGGAGGCGGTGAGCGCGAGCACGGCGTGCCGGGGCGCGAGCTTGAGCACGTGCTTGAGCACGGCGAGCTCGTCGGCGTCGTCGTCGGCCCGGCCGGGCGCCGGCAGCGCCAGGTCGAGCAGGATGCAGTGGACGTCGTCGGTCAGCAGCCGCTCGGCCTCGGTGAGGTTGCGGGCGGTACGGACACGGATCGAGGTGCCGGAGGCGTCCCGCAACTCGGGCAGGATCGGCGAGCCGGCCGGGTCGTCCTCGATCAGCAGCATGGTGAGAGTGGTGCCGCCGCTGTTCGGCGGGGCGGCTTCCGTGCGGTTGGCCTCTTCCTTGAGGGGGCCGCCGCCCTGTGCGGGCACGGCGACCGGCGCCTGACCACTCTCCACGGCCGGGATCGCTCTCTGCCGCGGTACGGGTACGGGCATCGTGTTGGGTTCCTTCCCTCCCCCCGAGGGCATGGCGGGGCGAGGGACCTCGACCCACCCGACGGGGACCATAGCGGTACTGGCCACCGCAACGGAATGGTGTGAGCCCCGTCGCTCTGTCTCAGGCCTTTGGCATATGCCGCGTGCCGTACCGGAGTTGGACAAGAAGGCCGCCCGGCGGGGATGACGAAGGTCACGTGGTGCCCGGGTTTGCAAGGGGGTTGGCGTGTACTGGGTCACATGGCGCAGCTCACGAAAGGGACATCACACCTAAACTTCCTGGCAGTGCTCAGGCGTCCGGCCGTACCACCCCGAGGATCGGCATCGCCCCGGCGCCGCCGACCGACACCGTCCGCCCCGGGCGCGGGGCCTGGATGATCGCGCCGTCGCCGACGTACATCGCGACATGGCTGGCGTCGTCGAAATAGATGATCAGGTCGCCGGGGCGCATGTCCCTGACGTCGACGTGCTTGAGCTGCTTCCACTGCTCCTGCGAGGTACGCGGGACGGGCCGCCCGGCGCTCGCCCAGGCCTGCGAGGTCAGTCCGGAGCAGTCGTACGAGTCCGGGCCCTCCGCGCCCCACACGTACGGTTTGCCGATCTGGGCGGTGGCGAACGCGACCGCCTTGCGGCCCGCCGCGGACGCCTTGCTGTGGATCTCGTCGAGTATCCCGGTGTCCAGCCAGGCGGTCTGCGCCTTGTAGGCGGCCGCCCGCTCCAGCTCGGCGAGCCGCTCCTTCTGCTGCTTCTCCAGCGTCGACTGGAGCTTCTCGGCGGCGGCGATCCGCTGCTGGATCTTCTTCTTCGCGGCGGCCTTCGCCTTGCGTCCCGCCTCCAGCCTGTCCCACTGGTCGGCCGCGTCTGCCGCGTACTGCTTCAAGTCCTGCTGGGTCAGGGTCAGTTCCCTGATCAGGGCCTTGGTGGCCCGCTCGCCCTGGAGTACCCGGCCGGCCCCGTCCAGGAACTGCGAGGGGTTGTCGCTCAGCAGCAGCTTGGCACTGTCGGGCATCCCGCCGGTGCGGTACTGGGCGGCCGCCGCCCGGCCGGCCCGCGCCTTCAGGCCGTCGAGCCTGCGCTGTCCCTTGACGATCTTCTTGGCCAGGTCGACGATCTCGGCGGACTGCTTGTCGGCTGCCTCTTCGGCGGCGTTGTACGCGTCGGTGGCGACGGCCGCGTCATGGTAGAGATCGTCCAGTTTCTCCCGTACGGCCTCAAGGTCCTTGTCGGGCGCGGGAGTCGCGGAGGCGCTGGCGGAGCCGCTCGGGGAGGGGGTGGGGCTCGGTGCCGCGAACGCCGTGCCGGGCGCCGCCAGTACGGTCACCGCACAGACCACGGTCACGGCCGTCGCCAGGATTCCGCGCCGCCCGCCCGCCCGGACGCCGTGCTTGTCCGGTCCCATGACCGACCCCCAGAACTGATTAACCGTCAGTAACTTCCGATACGTGGGGATCGTGCCATGTCACGCCGCAAACCGACAGGGGTAGTGACCGCTGGGTTCCTCCCCGCTTTTCCCCCGGGCATGACGATCTCCCCGCCTTTGTGACGAACGCCTCACCGAGATCGTTCCCGGCCCGCCGGTGTCAGTCCGAGGGGGCCAATGCCTTCCACGTCACGGTCACTTCCCCCTGCCGCCAGCGCCTCGCCGAGTCCGTCACCGGCCAGTCGCCGGCCAGGTCCCGCACCGCCCGGATCCACCGCTGCCGGGCGCCGTACGACGCGTAGGGCGCGGCGGCCGCCCAGGCGCGGTCGAAGTCCCGCAGGAACGCGTGCACGGGCTCGCCCGGCACGTTGCGGTGGATCAGCGCCTTGGGCAGCCGCTCGGCGAGGTCCGACGGCCGTTCCAGGGAGCCG
This sequence comes from Streptomyces sp. NPDC059224, assembly GCF_042754285.1. Taxonomy (NCBI): domain Bacteria; kingdom Bacillati; phylum Actinomycetota; class Actinomycetes; order Kitasatosporales; family Streptomycetaceae; genus Streptomyces; species Streptomyces sp. NPDC059224. Next base: position 409,169 of record NZ_JBHZAN010000001.1, on the reverse strand, counting down.
AGCCGGGTCGCGAAGGTCACCGTCCGGGGCCCCTCGGGCCCGAGCGCGACCCACACATGGCGCCGCCCGATCTCGTCACAGGTCCCCTCGACGAGCAGCCCGTCCGGGGCGAGCCGCGCGCACAGCCGCGCCCAGACGGCGGCGACCTCGCTCTCGTCGTACTGCCGCAGCACGTTGGCCGCGCGGACGAGCAACGGCCGCCCGGCGACCGGGATCTCGAAGCCGCCGTGCCGGAAGACCAGCCCGTCCCGTTCGTACGGCTTCGCGGCGGCGACCCGGTCGGGCTCGATCTCGATCCCGACGACCCGCGTGCGCGGTGCGGCGGTACGCAGCCGCCCGAGCAGCTCGACGGCGGTCCAGGGGGCGGCGCCGTACCCGAGGTCGACGGCGAGGGGGTCGGCGGCGCGACGCAGCGCGGCGCCGTGCGTGACGGCGATCCACCGGTCCATGCGGCGTAGCCGATTGGGGTTCGTGGTCCCGCGCGTCACCGTCCCCACGATGGGGGTTCCCCCGCTCGAGCGAAGCCGAGAGTGGGGGAGGGAGGCGGCGCGGGCGTTCATGCGTACGAGGGTAGAGCGCCCCGGCAGGGCCACGGGGTGCGTCACCCTCGAACGGTTGAGCGATGCCGGGTAATACCCCGGTAAAAACTCAACTCCGTGGAATGGGAATCCACACCTCCGCGTTGCAGTGGGTCGGAGGGTCCCCCACACCCTCCGACAGGCATGCCCGCAACTAGGAGGTCCGCCACGTGAGCCAGTACGTCAGCAGGCTCGGGCGTCGCTCTCCGGCGGCCCCCTCACGGCTTCGGCTGCACCGCAGGCCTCGCCGCGTCGCCATGCTCTCCGTGCACACCTCACCGCTCCACCAGCCGGGTACCGGCGACGCCGGCGGCATGAACGTCTACATCGTCGAGCTGGCGCAGCGCCTCGCCGCGATCAACATCGAAGTCGAGATCTTCACCCGGGCCACCTCGGGCGGCCTCCCGCCGACCGTCGAACTCGCCCCCGGGGTCCTCGTCCGGCATGTCGACGCCGGCCCCTACGAGGGACTCGCCAAGGAGGACCTCCCGGCCCAGCTGTGCGCCTTCACGCACGGCGTGATGCAGGCCTGGGCCGGCCACCGCCCCGGCTACTACGACCTCGTCCACTCGCACTACTGGCTCTCCGGCCACGTCGGCTGGCTCGCCGCCCAGCGGTGGGGCGTTCCCCTGGTGCACGCGATGCACACCATGGCCAAGGTCAAGAACGCCAGCCTGGCCGACGGCGACACGCCCGAGCCCGCCGCCCGCGTGATCGGCGAGACCCAGATCGTGTCCGCGGCCGACCGGCTGATCGCCAACACCTCCGAAGAGGCCGACGAACTGGTACGCCACTACCGCGCCGACCCGGGCAAGGTCGCCGTCGTCCACCCCGGCGTGAACCTCGAACGCTTCCGTCCCGCCGACGGCCGGGCGGCGGCCCGCGCCCGCCTGGGCCTTCCCCAGGACGCGCTGATCCCGCTCTTCGCGGGCCGCATCCAGCCCCTGAAGGCACCCGACGTGCTGCTCAGGGCCGTGGCCGTGCTCCTGGACGAGCGCCCCGAGCTGCGCTCCCGGATCGTCGTGCCGATCGTCGGCGGCCCCAGCGGCAGCGGTCTCGCCAAGCCGGAGGGCCTGCAGAAGCTGGCCGCGCGGCTCGGCATCGCGGACGTCGTCCGGTTCCGCCCGCCGGTCGGACAGGAGCAGCTCGCGGACTGGTTCCGGGCCGCCTCCGTGCTCGTCATGCCGTCCTACAGCGAGTCCTTCGGCCTGGTGGCGATAGAGGCGCAGGCGGCCGGCACCCCCGTCCTCGGCGCCTCGGTCGGCGGTCTGCCCGTGGCCGTACGGGACGGCGAGACCGGCTTCCTGGTGCGCGGTCACGATCCCGCCGACTACGCGCGCGTGCTGCGCCGCTTCGCCGACGACCCGTCCCTGGCGAACCGTTTCGGCGACGCCGCCGCCCAGCACGCCGAGTGCTTCGGCTGGGACACCGCGGCCGTCGCCACCGCCGACGTCTACATGGCCGCGACCCAGTCCCACCGCCGTCGCGTACGCTCGGCGCATGGGTGATGTGGACAGGGCCGCGCAGGTCATCGAGGGGGTCCTGAAGGACGCCGAACTGGAGTGGGAGAGCCCCGGGCCGGGCAACTACGTCGTTCAGCTGCCCGGCACCCGCAAGCTGAGGACGACCGTCTCCCTCCTGGTCGGTCGGCACTCCCTCTCCCTGAACGCCTTCGTCATCCGGCACCCCGACGAGAACGAACCGGCCGTCCACCGCTGGCTCCTGGAGCGCAACCTCAAGCTGTACAGCGTGAGTTACGCCGTCGACCGGCTCGGCGACGTCTACGTCACCGCCCGGCTCCCGCTCGCCTCCGTCACCCCCGACGAGATCGACCGCCTGCTCGGCCAGGTCCTGGAGGCGGCGGACGGAGCCTTCAACACCCTCCTGGAGCTGGGCTTCGCCGCCGCGATCCGCAAGGAGTACGCATGGCGGGTGTCCCGGGGCGAGTCGACGCGGAATCTGGACGCGTTCACACACCTGATCGAACGCCCAGCCGACTGAGTTCAGGTCCAGACCTGGCCTGATCGATCCCTGCACGCCTCTTTCGAGACGGCGGGGTGCCGTGGCATGCTCGCGCCCAACGCAGATATGAACAACGTTCACAACCATGAAAAGCCGCCACGCAAAGCCGCCATGGGAAGGACGTACGCGATGAGCACCGCGCACCACGGCATGACGAGACGGAGCCTCCTCACCGGCGCCACGGCGGTCGCCGCGACCGCCGTGGCGGGCGCCCCCGGCCGGGCCTCGGCCGCCACCGCGGGGGCATCGGGCGGTGAAGTCCCCTCCCTCTGGCGTGAGTTCACCCGCACCCCCTTCACCCACCCGCAGATCCCGTACATCGGCCGGGCCGGAGCGGCCCGGATCCGCCGTCCTCCGGTGGTGGCCGACGTCCGCGCGTACGGTGCGGTGGCCGACGGCGTCACCGACTGCGCTCCCGCGATCAACCGTGCCATCGCCGCTGCCGCCAGGGCCGGCGGTGGCACGGTCACCATTCCGCCCGGCACCTTCCGCATCGACGGCCTGGTCCGTCTCGCCTACGACGACGTGGTGCTGCGCGGCGCCGGCAGCGGCCGTACGACGCTGCACGCGACGAAGAACCTCACCGAGCTGATCGGCCCCTACGGCTCCCGCTACGGCGGCACGAAATCGGCGTGGTCCTGGGCGGGCGGTCTGATCTGGCTGGCGCCCAAGGCCCGTTGGGACTCCCTGACCGCCGCGATCAAGGCGCGGGACTGGCCGTTCGAGGGCTGGACGGGCAACAAACGTGACGCGTGGGAGCAGTTGACCACGGTCTCCCCCGCCCGCCGCGGCGACTGGACGGTCACCGTCGCCGACCCCTCCCGTCTGCGCCAAGGCCGGCTGGTCCTGCTCCGCGTCTCGGACGACACCGCCCACACCCTCCTCCGGCACATGTCGGGCGACGGCCCCGGCCCGGCCGGGTACTCCTGGGAGGACAAGACCAAACTGCTGTCGTACGTCCCCTACGAATGGCCGGTCCGGATCGCGGCCGTGCGCGGACACCGGGTGACGCTGGAGCGCCCGCTCCCGCTGGACCTCCGGCCCGAATGGAACCCCCAACTCACCACCCACGTACGGGAGCTGACCGGATCCGGAGTCGAGGGGCTCACCCTGGACGTGGTCGAGACCCCGCAGTCCCCGCACCTCCTCGACAAGGGCTACAACGGGGTCGTCCTGCAGTGCGCGTACGACTGCTGGGTGGACGACGTCACGGTCCGCAACGTCGACAACGGCTTCGGCCTGGTCGCCGCCTCCGCCTGCACCCTGCGCCGCACCCGGGTCGGCGGCCGGGGCGAGCACCACCCCTACTTCTGCCGTGAGGGCTCGCACGACAACCTCGTCGAGGACTTCACGGTCGAACAGCGCACGGTCCCGGCCCCCTCCGACACCCAGCTGCACGGCATCAACGTCGAGGGCCTGTCGTCGCACAACGTGTGGTCGCGCGGCGAGATGCGGATGGGCACCTTCGACTCCCACCGCGGCCTGCCCTTCGCCAACGTCCGCACCGACATCACGGTGGACAACGACGGCCGCCACGGCGGCGACGCCAACGCGGGACCGCTCTTCGGTGCCCGCTTCACCCACTGGAACGTGCGCGTGACCAACGGCCGTGCGGGCCTGATGCGGCTGGACGGCCTCGCCCCCTGGTCCGCGACGGTCGGCCTGAACGAGGTGACCGAGTTCGACCAGATCGACGTACCGGACTTCACCGGCGACCTGCACTCCCGCCTTGAGCTGTACGGCACCTGGGACGCGGTACGGCCGCGGAACCTGTACGAGGCTCAGCGCGCGCTGTCCCGGTAGCGCCCCGGGGGCACCCCCACCAGCTTCTTGAAGTGCCGGGTGAGATGGGCCTGGTCGTAGAAGCCGGTGGCGGTGGCCGTGTCACCGGGCGGGACGCCGTCGAGCAGCAGCCGGCGGGCACGGCCGACCCGGCGGGACATCAGGTACTGGTGCGGGGCGATGCCGTACGCGGCGCTGAATGCCCTGACCAGGTGGGCCGGGTGGGCGTGCAGCAGCCGTGCGGCCTCCGCCAGGGCGAGCCCCTCGCCGACCCGCTCGTCGAGGAGTTCGCGCAGGGCACCGGCGAGGACCGGATCCGGGGGCCTCGGCGGAGCCGTGAGCCGGGGGCGGAGCAGGTCGCGCAGCCGGTCGCCGATGAGGGTGAGCCGGCTCTCGGCCTCCAGTTCGTCGCCGGGGCGGGCGAGGGAGGCGTGCAGCTGTCCGACGCGCCGCCGCAGCAGCGGGTCGCGCAGGTCGGGTCCGTCGACGGCCGCGCCGATGAGCTCGTCGCCGAGGAGGGTGCCGTCCAGGTACACCACGCGCTTGCGGAAGCCGTCCGCGGTGGCGGGGGAGCCGTTGTGCGGCACATGCGGGGGGAGCAGCGACACGGTGTCGTCGGGGGTGCCGTGCTCATGCCGTTCGAGGTCGTACCGTACGGCGCCGGCGTCCACGATCAGCAGCGTCCAGGCGTCGTGGACGTGCATCGGATACGCGTACTCGGTGAAGTGCGCGTGGAAGACCTCGGTGACGCCCGGCACCCGGGGGCGCCAGGCGGTGACTTCCTGCGTGAGGTGCTGCCGGGCGGCCATGCAAACAACGTACAAGACGAGGCCGCGGGAGGATCGGCAGTCTCGTGCCATGAGCACTGAACCCCTCGCGCCCGCGTCTTTTGATGTTCGTTTCGACACCAAGATCGCCGTGCTGCTCCGGGACGACCTGGAGCCCTGGCAGCGCCTCAATGTCACCGCGTTCCTGGTCAGCGGCCTGGGTGCGACGGTCCCCGAGGTGGTCGGGGAGCCGTACGAGGACGCCGACTCGGTGGCGTACCTGCCGATGTTCCGGCAGCCGGTGCTGGTCTTCGAGGGCACGAAGGAGACGATGAGGGCGGCGCACGAGCGGGCGCTGAGCCGGGCCCTGCCCCGGGCCGTGTTCACCGCCGACCTGTTCACCACGGGCAACGACCGTGACAACCGTGCGGCGGTCCGGGCGGTACCGACGGCGGAGCTGGACCTGGTGGGGCTCGCGGTGTACGGACCGCGGAACGGGGTGGACAAGGTGCTGAAGGGGGCACGGATGCATCCGTGAGGGGTCGGGTGTGCATGACTCCGCCGACCGGAGGAAACATCTGATGCAGGCGGGTGATCCGATGATCACACTTGTCTTGGTTCGTGGCGAACGGCGCATCTGACAGATATGCGACTCATCCGATTCAGCAGCATGGCAGCGGTCGCGGCGGCGGTCGTCACAGGCGTGACCGGCGGGCCGGCGACCGCCGTAGATCTGGGCGGCGGGACGCAGGTTCCCTGCGATGCGGTGATGCTGGCCGCAGCCATCACCACCGCATCGGCAGGAGAGACGCTGTCCCTCCATCGTGACTGCGTCTACCATCTGACCGCCGAGAACTCCCCTGGCGAGGGCCTGCCGACCATCGCCAAGAGCCTCACGATCCGGGGCAACGGCGCGACGATCGTCCGTGACGGACCCACGGCCGGCCTGTTCCGCATCTTCCACGTCACCTCCACCGGCAACCTGCGCCTGGAGGACGTCACCGTCCGCGGCGGCAGCGCCTCCGGGGACGGCGGCGGCATCGAGGTCGACAACGGGGGCAAGCTCACGCTCGAGCACGTCGACGTGCGCGACAACACCGCCACGGGGGACGGCGGCGGTGTGTGGGTGGAGGCGGGCGCCGCCGCGGTCGTCCGGCGCAGTTGGCTGGCCTTCAACAACGCGGAACGCGGTGGCGGGCTGTTCGCGTCGGGGACCCTGGACGTCCAGGACTCCGAGTTCTTCAGGAACCACGCGCGGGTCCTGGGCGGCGGTCTCGCCCAGCTCGGCGGCGACGGCTCCGTCCGCACGACCCTCGTCAGGCGTAACACGGCGACCGAGCTCGGTGGTGGTGTCTACACCCATAACGGCGGGATGAAGATCAGCGGAAGCAAGATCGCAAACAACACGGCCGTCAACCGCGGTGGCGGCGGGATCGTCAACTCGGAGCAGTTGACGCTGGAGAAGACCGAGGTCAACGGCAACGTAGTCGGCGGCCCGGGGGGTCTGGGCGGTGGCATCCTCAACGATGCGTCGGGTGCGGTGCTCGTCCTCAAGGGAAGCAAGGTCACCGGCAACAGCGCGAACGGCAACGGCGCGGCCCAGGGCGGCGGCGTCTACAACACCTCGGGGACGGTCACGCTCGACCACAGCACCGTCAGCGACAACGCCTCCACGACGGCCCCCGGGGGCGTCTACACGGACACCCTGGTCACGGTCATCGACTCGAAGGTCACCCACAACATCCCGACCAACTGCTCACCCGGCCTGGTACCGGGCTGCGTGAACTGACGGAGCCGTGGGAGAGCCCCTGCCCTTCGTCGTACGAGGGCAGGGACTCTCTCCCCGGGTGGTGCTGCCCGGCGCTGCCGGAACCTCAGCCCTTCAGCCCCGTACCCCCGCCTCCGCACTCGCCGAAGCCACGGCCGCCGCCACCGGCCGCTCCACCGGCAGCCGCCGCATCAGCAGCCCGTACCCGAGAGCCGCCGCCGTCCCCACGAGGGCGCACACCCCCCACAGCCACCGCGCCCCGAACCGGTCGATGACGACACCCGACAGCAGCGGCGCGATGAGCGCGGCGGCCGACCAGGACATCGTGTACATCCCCTGGTAGCGCCCCCGCCCGTGCACCGGCGAGAGCCGCACCACCAGCCCCGTCTGGGTGGGCGCGTTGACGATCTCGGCGAGCGTCCACACGCACACGGTGAGCGCGAAGACGCCGACGGACCCGGCGAAGGCGGTGAGCCCGAACCCGTACCCGGCGAGCAGGGACGAGACGACGAGGAGCGACCTCGGGTCCCGGTGCTCGATGACGCGGGTGACCGGAATCTGGAGTACGACGATCAGCGCGCCGTTGACGGCGATGGCCGTGCCGTAGTCGGCCGGCGAGAACCCGGCCTCGCCCATCGCCACCGGCAGTCCGACCGAGCCCTGCTGGAAGATCAGGGCGACGAGGAAGGACAGCCCGACGACGGCCATGTACCGCCGGTCCCGCACCACGGTCCGGAGGCTGACCTCGCCGTCCCTGGCGCTGCTGCCCTTGGCGGCGCGCTCCGGCCGGGACTCGGGCAGCTTGGAGAAGACGACGACGGCGCAGACGGCGGTCATCCCGGCCTCGATCAGGAACCCGGCGCGGTAGCTGACCTCGGCGATGAACCCGGCCCCCATGGACGACACGGCGAACCCGAGGTTGATGGCCCAGTAGTTCAGTGAGAACGCCCGTACCCGGTCCTGCGGCCGCACGATGTCGGCCATCATCGCCTGCACCGCCGGCCGGGAGGCGTTGGAGGCCAGGCCGACGAGGAAGGCGACGGCGGCGATCGCCACGGGGTCCTGCACGAACCCGAGCAGGGCGACGGCCGCCGCGGTGGAGCCCTGGGCGAGCAGCAGGGTCGGCCGCCGCCCCAGCCGGTCGGCCATCACCCCGCCGGCCAGGGAGGAGACGACCCCGCCCAGGCCGTGCAGGGAGGCGACGAGACCGGCGTAGGAGGCGCTGTACCCCCGGTCCAGCGTCAGGTAGAGGGCCATGAACGTGGCGACGAACGCGCCCAGCCGGTTGACGAGGGTGCTGGTCCACAGCCACCAGAACTCACGGGGCAGACCGGCGACGGTCTCCCGGACAGCGCGTCGCAGGGCGACGGACGGCATGGCTCCCCCAGGGCAAGGCGTAAGTGCTGCTAGAGATGATCGGACCTTACTTTCGACCTGCTCAGGTGAGCCACTCAATTAACAAAAGCAGTCAACTGTCCGACGGCTGGGACGGCCTCCGGGCGGCGGCTCTGCGCCCCGAACACGTGGATTACGCTCTGACCCATGGCCGACGCACCGTACAAGCTGATCCTCCTCCGCCACGGCGAGAGCGAGTGGAACGCGAAGAACCTGTTCACCGGCTGGGTGGACGTCAACCTCAACGAGAAGGGCGAGAAGGAGGCGGTCCGCGGTGGCGAACTCCTGAAGGACGCCGACCTCCTCCCCGACGTGGTGCACACGTCGCTCCAGAAGCGCGCCATCCGTACCGCGCAGCTCGCCCTCGAGGCGGCCGACCGCCACTGGATTCCGGTCCACCGCAGCTGGCGCCTGAACGAGCGCCACTACGGCGCCCTCCAGGGCAAGGACAAGGCGCAGACCCTCGCGGAGTTCGGCGAGGAGCAGTTCATGCTCTGGCGCCGCTCGTACGACACCCCGCCCCCGCCGCTGGCCCGCGACGCCGAGTACTCCCAGTTCGACGACGCGCGCTACGCCACGCTGCCGCCGGAGCTGCGCCCGCAGACGGAGTGCCTGAAGGACGTCGTCGTCCGCATGCTCCCGTACTGGTTCGACGGCATCGTCCCCGACCTCCTGACCGGCCGCACGGTCCTGGTCGCCGCCCACGGCAACAGCCTGCGCGCCCTGGTCAAGCACCTCGACGGCATCTCGGACGCCGACATCGCGTCCCTGAACATCCCGACGGGCATCCCCCTCCACTACGACCTCGACACCGACTTCAAGCCGCTCACCCCGGGCGGCCGCTACCTCGACCCGGAGGCGGCGGCAGCAGCGATCGAGGCGGTCAAGAACCAGGGCAAGAAGAAGTAAGCCCGACACGCCAGGCCTCCTACCAGGGATTTCTCCGCTGGCAGGAGGCCTGACGCTGTGTCTGGGCCGTCCGTGGGCCGTGAGGCTAGATGCGCTGTGCCCTCCAGGCGCGGACGCTCACTCGGAACGTAACCAGGAAGGCCCCGCACGCTACGGCGTACAGGGGAGCTCCCGCCCAGATGCCAAGGGAGCCGCCCCCGCTCCCAATCAGTGCGAACGCGAGTTCGCGGGGGGTGATGTCGATGGTTACGCCGAAGCGTGGCACCATGGTGCTCTCCATTTGGTTCGTACTGGTTGAGTCACAATCAATGCACTAGTGGAGATCGAAGGCCACCTATTCCCGTGGGTGGCCTTCTCGCTTCCCCGCTAGTGACCGGGACGATATTGCATAGCTGTCACGCCGCGCAAATCGCTGTACGGTTGCGGAACTAGTGCTTCCGTATGAGTGTCGAGTCAGTCGACATGCTTAAGCTGTCGGCTCCTCTGTTGAACGTTGTTTCCAACGTGCCGTGTTTCCTTAAATCCGGGCGTCTCCGTCGGGCTGTAGAGGCGGTCATACGCCCGGCCTGGCGGCCGCTCGGCCGGGCGGGAGGGCAGGTAGGTGGCCGCCCACCCGGTCGGGCGGGTACCGTCGGCAAATAGTGTGGCTACTTTGCTGGTTGGACCAAAGTTCACGGTTGGTGATTTCAAATGCTGTGGTCGGCTAATTGTGGACGGCTACTTTGCTGACCGGGCCAAAGTTCACGGTTGGTGATTTCAAATGCTGTGGTCGGCTAATTGTGGACGGCTACTTTGCTGACCGGGCCAAAGTTCGCGGACCAAAGTTCACGGGGGAGCATTTGAGGCGCAGTCTTGCGCAGGTCTGGGGAAGATGGCCTCAATCGCCTTGCGTGTGCGCTCTTGACTCGACGGCATGAGGTGCGCGTACACGCGGAGCGTCAGGCCCGGGTCCGAGTGGCCCAGGTACTCGGCGAGGGCCTTGATGTTCTCCCCCGCGTCCAGGAGTACCGAGGCGTAGAAGTGGCGGAGCGCGTGCATGCCGTTCTCGCGGGACTCGGCGTACGGCTCGCCAGGCTTCCGCTCGGGGATCACCCCGGCCGAGGCCAGCGCCCGCTTCCACGCCTCCTCGTTGAGGGACGTCCGCCAGACGTGACCACCGCGCGGCCCAGTGAAGATCAGCCGCTTGGTGATCGGAGGCCCGTCTGCCACCTTCCACGGCAAGGTGATGTCGACCGGCGGGAACCGCTTCATGTGGGCCCGGAGCGCATCGGCGACGGGCCCGGGCAGCGGGACGTCCCGCAGCTTGCCGCCCTTGGGAGGTGCAAACACTGCCTTGCTTCGGCTCAGCTTGAGCTGCTGGACCACGTGCAACGTGTCCGACTCGAAGTCGATCGCGTCGACGGCCACGCCGAGGATCTCACCCTGGCGCAGCCCGCAGCCGCCGCCGAGGTCGACCATGGCCCGGAACCGCTCGGGCATGCCGGCCCGGACGGCGAAGACCCGTTCCGGTGTCCAGGGAGCGACGCGCCTGTCATCGACGGTCGGCGGCCGGACCGATCGAGCCGCACACGGATTCCGGGGAAGGTGCCCGTCATCCACGGCCGCACTGAGGGCGGCACGCACGTTGGAATAGATGGTGCGGGCGTACGAGCCCCGGATGCCGTTCTCGCTCAGCTGCCGCACCCAGTCCCGGATGTGCGCAGGCTGGAAGGAGCCGAGCGGTCGCGATCCGAGGTATGGGAAGGCGTGCAGCCGAAGCTGGGACTCCATCGAAGCCTGGGTGTTCGGGTCAGCCCCCTGGGTGGATACCCATGTCTCGGCGTACTGCTGGAAGGTGATCCGAGCGGCGCGCGGGTCGATGTACTGCCCGCGTGCCATGTCTGCTTCAGTGTGGGCGAGCCACTGATCAGCAAGCCGCTTCTGTCTGTCGGGGAAGCTCTTGGACTTCTCCGTACCGTCCGGGCCGACGTACCGCGCGCGGTAGCGCGCACCCGAGCCATAGCGGTCGCTCTTCACTCTGCGGGTCTTGCCGTCCGGACCGACCTCGGTCTTGTACCAGCGGTCTTGGATGTGTCCGGCCATCAGGCAGCCGCCCGCTCACGCTGAGAGTCCACCCAGGCGCGCACGTCGGCCGGGTCGAAGCGCAGGTGCCGGCCGACGCGGAACCCACGGGGCCCGGTGCGCTTACGTCGCCACTGGTAGACCGTCTCGACGCTGGGCAGCTCGAACATCTCCACCAGGTCGTCAGGGGTCAGGTACCGCGAGGGCAGGGTGCGCGGTTCGGTGGCCACGTCGGCCAGGGCGAGGCGTCGGCTAGCCACGGGTGGGTTCTCCTTCGGTGCCAGGGGCGGGTTCGATGGACGCGGCGAGCCAGGCTTCGGCGTCGGAGAGGCCAGTTCCGGCGAAGGCCCAGTGAGCGAGGACGTACGTTGTGCTCACCACCTCCGGATCTCCGTAGGCGGTCAGGCGGCCCGTAGCAGCTGTGGCCTGCGCGCGTCGCCATTCGGCGCGGGCGTCGCGGAGCGCGCCGAGGGTGGTGGAGTAGCGGCGGGACTTGGTGGAGAAGTGGCCGCGGAAGCCGAGCATGTGGGCCCAGGCACGCAGGCGGAGGTGTTCGAGGTCCTTGCGTGCGCCGAGGGCCCAGGCGGTTCGGATAAGGCGGCGGGCGTGGTCGCTGATGTCGAGCTGGGCGAGTTCGGCGACGAACTTCAGTGGCCGGTCGAGCGCCCCTGTGGCGGTCTCGGCGCCCTTGGTGGCGTACTTGGCGATGTAGGCGGCGACAGCGCGTTCGGTGAGCTCCTGGCCGTCGTTGAAGTCGGCGGATCGGATGGTGCGGATGTCGAGTTGGCGGCCGAAGACGAACGCGTGGGCGCGACCGTCGATGGTCGGGCCGTCGACACGAACCTTGGACGCGGCAGCCCTGATGGCATCGGTCAGCAGCTCGGCGGTGGCCCAGGCCGGAGGAGTCTCGCCGCCGCCGTGGCCGTCGATGCGTATGACCGCGTGAAAGTGGACCGCACCGCGCTTCTGGTATTCGGCAACCTTGGCGAAGGAGACGCGAGCGTGGTCGCGGAGCTCCCGCTGTGACAGGCCCGCACGCTTGGCGACCTCTCGGCGCAGGGGTAGATCGAGAAGCGTCGCCAGAGGGGCCCGGCGTGGGCGTTCCAGAGGACGGCGGCCTCGTAGTCGTAGGTATCCGGCTTGAGCGGGGTGCCGAGAGCTTCGTCCTCCTGGTCGTGGTGGGTGCCGCAGCGGCAGGGGCGTCCGTCGGTGCGGCGGTTGTGGACCGGGCCGAAGCCGGGGGCGGTGAAGGTGGCGAAGACGCGGGGGTGTGTGGCGACGTGTTCGGGGGTGCCTTTGCCGCCGCGCAGTCCGGCGGTGATCAGTTGGAAGGTGTCGCGCCGGTAGACCTCGGAGCAGGCCGGGCAGCGGGTCGTGCGGCGGTTGTTGCAGCGGACGAGGAGTTGGCCGGCCGGGAGGTCGCCCGAGTCGAGGTGGTGGAGGACGCGGCCGATTTCACCGGTGGCTGTGTCGACGTCGTATTCGGTGCGGTGGCCGTCGAGGCGGATCGGGTGGGTGCAGCCGCCGAGGCCCGAGAGCTGGCGGAGGATACCGGGCAGTGTGCCGCCTGCGGCGAGGTTGCTGAGTTCCGGGAGTGGGGGCGGGGTGGCGCGGGCGAAGATGACGGTTCTCCTTCTGACGGGCACTTCGGGAGGGGTGGGCCGCCGGGGCGGCGGGTACGTGGCTGTGTCACGCCGCCCCGGAGGTCTGGCCGCAGGTCAGCGCCGGTGGTGGTCGCGGAGCAGGGAGCGCCACGGCGGCGACGGCGACCGAGATGGCAGTGACGGCGACGGCGGCCAGGAGCGCGGTGAGGACGACTCCGCCGACGAGGAGGGCCGCGACGGTCTTCTGATCGATGGACACCGACGGGAGCGAGCGCCGGACCGGCGCGGCGGCCGAGTCGGTGGGGGTGTGGGTGTGTGCGGGCGGCGGGGTGGGGTTGTTCGGGTACTTGGGCAGGAACACGGCAGTGTGATCTCCCGTCTACTCGTCTAGATGTGTTGGCCGTTTATGACGGTCACGCCGGAGCGCGTGCCGGACTCGATGGCGGGGGCGAGGAAGGTGCGCGAGAGCCAGAAGCCGAAGAGGGTGATCAGGACGACGATCCACACTCGGACGCCGAGGTACTTGATGGCCGCCCAGGCGAAGAAGCCGAGGACGACGACGAGCGGCAGGCTGACGGTCACGGGGTGCGGGGTCCTTTCAGCGGACGGGGCAGCGGTGGGTGCGGGCGGCCAGCTCGGCGGCGGCGCGGCTGTCGTAGTCGGCGGAGAAGTTGCAGCGCGGGGCGGTGCAGGCGGCGGTGTGCTTCTCTCGGCCGCGGTGGTCGTAGGCGGTGCCGACCTGCACGGGGCCAATGCGGGTGACGTTGCGGAAGCGGCGGTTGGCGGTCATCAGAGCTCCCTCAGAGGTGGGTGGCGATGGCTTCGGCCATGGGCGCCGGGACGCCGAGGCGGGCGCGCAGCGTGGTGACATCCATGGGGGTGCCGGTCCGGGTGTGGTGCTCGGCGGCGACCTTGCGGGCGTGGTCGATGAGAGCGGCCGGGACCGGGACGGCCGGGCGGTCCGGCGGGGCCTCGATGGCGGGTGGTGCCGGGGTAGGCGGCTCGGGGGCCGTTTCGGGCTCGTCCTCCTGGTCCTCGCTCAGCTCGACGTCGTCGGTCAACTTGGGGGCGGAGTGGGCGAGGAGGGTTCCGCCGAGGAAGGCGACGGCGGGCCAGCCCGCGACGAGGATGCGCAGCCAGGCCGGGACGTCGCCGAGGTCGAGCAGGCCGGCCGTGGCGACGTTCGCGCCGAGGGATGCGGCGAGCGCGATGACGAACCAGCACCAGGCCGCACCCTTGGCCGAGCCGGAGCGCAGTCGACGCCAGGCGGCGACGAGCAGCAGGTCGACGGAGACGGGATAGGCCCAGGCCTTCCAGCCGTCCTGTCCGGCCGACACGGCGACGTCGTGAATGTGGGCGAAGGACAGCGCGGCGGCGATGAGCGCCTGTACGAGCACCGCGTCGACGCGGGCCAGTTGGGCGCGCATGGTGGCTCCTTCCAGGATCAGACATGGGAGGGGTAGGGACATGGCGTGAGGCGGTCACGCCGACCGGGTGGAGTGGGGTGTCAGTCCGTGACGGGGCGCGGCTGTACGGCGGGGGCCGAGGTCTCGACGGGCCGTACGGGGACGTCGGGCCGGAAGGGCTTCAGCGCGGGCAGCTCGGGCACCAGGTGGGCCGTCTCCCGGCAGACGTCGACGGCGTCGCCGAGGGAGAGGTACGGGGTGCGGATGCGGGACCAGCCGCCGGAGGTGTCGCCCGCGACGGCGAGGCCGGGGCGTTCAGGAGCGATGGCGCAGGCGGCGAGAACGGCTTCCGGCGCGATGTCGCCGAGGGCCATCTTTGCGGAGGCTTCGTCATTGACGCGGTGGCAGACGCGGCCGGTCAACTGGGCCCGGAGCATGGTCGCTCCCTTGCCCAGCTCAGCGCCGAAGCGCTGCCCGCAGACCTCGAGGTAGATGCCGGCCGCGCGGCCGAGCTGGGCGAGGCGGATGAGCTGGGTGACCATCTCGTCGCGCCGTTCCTCGTCCTTGCGGGTGGCGGTCAGAAAGAGCTCGGCCACCTCGTCGACGAACAGGACGATGGGCACGGGCCGTTCGCTCTCAGGCAGACCCCAGATGTCGGAGGTGATCTCTTCGTCTGGGAGATCGGGGGCGATGCCTTGCCTGGCCTTGATCAGGTCGTATCGGTCCTCCATTTCCTTGATCAGGACGGGCAGCAGTTCGGCGGCTTCGTCCGGATCGGTGGCGAGCGCGAGAGTCGCGAGGCGAACGGAGCCAGCTCGACCCCGCGCTTGCAGTCGACGCCGACCAGGGCGACATCCTGACGGGCGAGCCCGGCGACCAGGTGCCGGAGGTACATGGACTTGCCCGACAGCGTTGCGCCGAGGGTGAGTTGGTGGGGCACGGCCCGGTAGTCGCGTACGAAGGGCATGGCGTCCTCCCTCAGCGCGACTGGCACTTTGAGGAAGCCGCCCTCGGCCTTCCGGGGCATCCGCACCTTGCGCAGGACGTCGAAGCCGACGAGCCGCAGTTCGACGACACCCGGCTTGACGGTGGAGACGTACACGGCGTGGACGCCCCAGGCATGCCGCAGCCGTTCGGCCGAGGCGGCGACGTCGGCCGGTTCCTGCCCCGGAGCAAGGCGGAACCGGAGCCGTAAGCCGGTGGTCGTGGGCCGGATGATGCCCCGGCGGGGCGGGACGGGCCGCACCTCGCGGCGGGTGGTGGCTTTGACGGCGAGGATCCGCAGCCGGGAGGGGGCGACGGTCAGGCCGCACGCTTCCATGACCGAGGCGTACGAGCTGAGGAGGCGGACTGTCGATATCGGACCGCCGACCGCCGACCAGTAGAGACTCGGGTGGTTGGCCCGGGTGTAGGCAGCCCCGCCGCCGAGCGCGGCGACAGGACCACCCACCTCCAGGAGCGTTGTCAGGTCGGACATCAGGCCGAGGCCCCCATGGAGGCTGGGAAGGCGGCCGGAGTGACGGCGGCGGCGCGGTACGCGATGCCGTGACGCTGCTGCCCGTTGAACACGGACTCCCACGGCCGGGCGACGAGCCCGGGCAGCGAGACCGGAGCACCGAGATTCAGACCCTCGGAGACACCGCCTTCCGGGACGGTGACCTTGATGAGCGAGGACTCTCCGTCCTCGATGTAGACGACGCCGATGGTCATCAGCGCCTCGCCGCTGACGGCGTCCTTGGCGATCTCGCCGGTCTGCCGGTCCCGAACCTTGGGCTCGGGGGCCTCCGTCAGGAGGACGGTGGCGGCGGAGGTCTCAACACGGATGGTGCGCACAGGAGCGTTCCTATCTACTCGTCTATACAAGATGCGATCCGCGAACCCGATCTCCCGGGCTCACGACGATCACCTTGCCACACAACTTGCCCACTCGTCTATACGAGTAAGCGTGTTGGGGCGTACGAGTTCGGAGAAGTGTCCTGCGTGCACCGCCCGACCCTCCAGCGCGATCACCCGAAGGAACCGTCCTCGCGGAGGGCGAAGGCATCGCAACCGTCATGCTCGAAACGCACGCGCCCGTCGAACGTCGAGCCGGGACCGGTGCAGACTCCCCAGTCCTGCCCGAGTTCGCCGTTCAGCGCGACCCAGAACTGGCAGCCGCCGCACTGTTCGTCGAACCACCCATCCTGGTAGCCGGGCTGATCAGTGCGCCTGTTCTGCACCCGCGACCATCGCTCGTGGCATGCGTCGTTGTGCTCGCGGTCGTTGCCCGTCCATGCCTCTCCGGGTACTGAGCGATCCGCGCTCACGTGGCCGGGAGCTGGTACGCCAGGACGTAGGCGTCAGCCGCCATGACCGTGTCACAGACCTCGACCGGGCGCCCCTCAGTGTCGAAGGCGGTCCGGATCAGATGGATCACGGGGACGCCGGCCGCCAGGTGGAGCGTCTTGACCTCGCCGGGAGAGGGCATCCGGGCGCGGATCTCTTCCTCGAAGTGGTCGAGGCGGTGGCCCAGCTCTTCGAGACGGGCGTAGATGCCGCCGGGCCCGGGGTTGGGTTCGGCGATTTGAGTACCGCGGGCGATGTCGAGTGGCAGGTAGGAGGTGGCGAACTCGACCGGCCGTCCGTCGAGGAGGTACCGGCGCCGACGTGCAAGAACTCGCCGCACGGACCCGAGCCGGGTGGAGATGTCCTGACTGGCTTTCTCCTCCTTCACCTCGAGGCTGTCGACCTTGGGGTGACTGCCGACGGCGTCGGCCTCGACGATGAACGCCGACTTCCCCTGCTCTCGGTGCCGCCGGGCGAACCGGTCGGAGGCGAGACGGCGAACGGGGGGACGGGGCCGGACGAAGACGCCCTTGCCGTGCTCGGCGTGGACGAGGCCTTCCCCCTGGAGGATGGAGAACGAGTTCCTCACCGTCATGCGGGAGACGCCGTAGTGGTCGACGAGCTCAGCTTCCGAGGGCAGCTTCTCGCCCTCCCTGAATCGCCCACGGTCGATGGCCTCACGCAGCTGGTCGGCGATCTGCCGGAAGACCGCACGATCACTCGTGGGGTCGAGATCACCGAGCAGGCCCGAAGAAAGAGGGCTCACGTGTGTACTCCTTTAGGTATCTAGACGAGTGGGCGAGTGCTTGTTGCTACGGTGGAGAGCCTAGCCATCCGAGAGGGCCGAGGAACGTGAGCACAGAACGCCCGCACTCCGTGAGCGTGGCCGGGGTCGTCGTCGACGCCCAGGGCCGGGCCCTCCTGATCCAGCGCCGGGACAACGGCCACTGGGAACCGCCGGGCGGCATCCTCGAACGCGAGGAGACCGTTCCCGAAGCCCTTCAGCGCGAAGTCCTCGAAGAGACCGGCATCAAGATCGCACTTCCCGCGACCCTCACCGGCGTCTACAAGAACATGACGGGCTTGATCGTCTCGCTTGTCTTCCGATGCGAGGCGGCCGACGGCACGCCGACCACCGGCGACGAGACCCGCGCACTGCGCTGGGTGACCCGTGAAGAGGTCTCCGAGCTCGCCGACGAGGCGTACGCGATCCGCGTCATAGACGCACTCGACGCGGCGTCTCCGCCGGCCATCCGCGCCCACGACGGCGTGAAACTCGTCTAGCCCGAATCCGCTGCACATGGCGGCCTACCTGCATAAGGAACTTGTATGCACGAGTATACGAGTACTCCCCGGGTCTGGGGACTGTCTTGCCCAGGTTTCCCGGAAGAGGTCAGCCGGGCCCGCCGCTGGACACGCGACGTCCTGCACGGCTCCCCGTTCGCCGAGGACGCCGAGCTGATCGTGAGCGAACTCAGCGCGAACGCGATCCTCCACACGGCGAGCGGACGCGCGACCGGCAGCTTCCACCTGGCCGTCGCCGCCTCGGCTCAGGTGGTGGCGGTCTCGGTGACGGACGCAGGGGGCACAGGCACGGCCCCGAAGATCGAGCACCAGGACCAGGACGCCGAACACGGCCGCGGACTCGGCATGGTCAGCGCGATCGCCCACCGGGTCGTCGTCCACGCCAGCGAGGCCGGCCACACCATCACGGCGGAGCTCTTCACCGACGCAGGCCGAGGAGGCCACCCGTGCTGAGGACGACGACCCGGCCGGGCTTCTGGTGCGAGTGCTGGACACAACGGCTCGACGGACGACGCCCGCCGGCGCTCTTCGGATCCTTCGACGCGTACTCGGCGGTCGAGGCGAACAACTGGGTGGCGACGATCCTGCGCACCATCTCACCGTTCCTGGACACGGCAGCTTCCCAGGAGGCGTGGACACGACTCCACGACGACCGCATCGACACGAGACGAGCCCTGTTGCGCCGAGAGCCCTGGACGGTGTCCATCACGCACATCGGCACGCGCATCACATGGACGGTCCGACCAGCACTCTTCCTACCCCTGGCACACCGTCAAGGCGTCGAACTACCGGCCTGCACGAACGACTTCAAGCCCCACAGAGCCGACTGAGTTACAACTTTCTCTACTGGTTCAAGGCGGCTCGCTTCGCTCCCCGCGCGCGGCCCGGCCCCCGGCCGAGCCTGCGCTCCTGTCTCCGCCCCGCTCCAGCCCGACCGGCGCCCGAGCCGCGCTCAAAGCAATCAGCCGCTTGAGGTGAGAAGGGGTACGTCGGGGCTGGGATGGTCGGCGCCACGGCTTAGGCGGCCAATTTGGTGCGGGCCTCGAAGATCATGGCCCAAAATCGGGTACTAACGGGCAGGCTCACAAACCTGCCCGGTCCACTGGCTAGCGGAATGGGCCAGTATCACTCGCGCCAAATCAGCCCCAGCCCAAAGCCGCTGTACTGACCTTTTAACCAAGGCTAGCGAACCTCGCCACTAGGGTGGGACATTTGCATTAGACGATAGGTCGTTTTTCTTTCGCCGACCGTCTCATCTATGACAGTAGTGCCAAGAATGAGGACGTCATAATTCTCTTGAGCTGTTGCATGCGAGGCCTGGGGCCAGGCCGCATCATCAATAGCACCCTCGTAGTCGACATCAGCAGATTCATTCCTGAAGCCGAAGGTCCTACGATCAGTGTCAATCTTGAATAGCCGCATCCGCCCACGAACTTCTTCGACTTGCTCTTCAGGCACGAGTCGTTTCAGCGTCTTCGCAAACTCTTCCAACTTTTCAGCAGGAAGTTCGCGAGCGGTATAAGTCAATCGAGTTCCGGCAGCAGCAACGGTCACATCACCGCCAGTCTCAGCGAATCTCTCAACGAGTGACCTGAAGCTCTTGGCAGCCCGGGGTTTGATCTCCGCCAGCTTCTCAGAAAGTGCTGGGTATTCTAGGCTCAAGTCCAAGAGTTCAAGCAACTTCGATGTTGTCCGAGTAAATAGAGAGTCCCCAAGCAGATCATCTAGCTCATTCGAGGCGAGCTCAAGAACAAAGCTCGATGCTGCCGCTCCAACCATCGCTATAGCTGTCTGACCTGTAACCTCGGCGGGAATCTTTCCCTTTGGTGAAGGATTTTCTTCCGTGAGTGCATAGCCGAAGTTGTCATAGACAGACTGTGTTTGCAGCAACAGGCCACCGATCGCACGGGCCGGCGCCTCGCTGCGAGCGAACCTCGGCAAAGCTACACGCAGTCGAAGTCGCGTGCGGCTTTCTTGGTGAGCCTTACTCTCAATGACCTCTTCCGGTTCAGCCACCGGAAGTGTATGAGTCGGCAGATCTAAAGAGAAATCAGACTCGGGAAGCCATTCTTCCGGAATGTCGACCACGCGGATCGGCTTAGCCGCGTCTTGCTCATCCACGTCATGTGGCAAGGACACCTGGAAGACGAAGCCTTCTGGTGACTCAATAGCAGATCGAAGCGCAATGCCTCCAGATCGAACCATATTGAGACGCGCCTGAGAAACAGGAACGTAGAGCCACTCATCACCTTCATCGCCTTCCTCCGCCCAAACAGCTAGATACGTCTGGTCGGTAAGCGACGTGCAACTGAACACGCGGGGACCGTCGTAATAGACATACGGCTCCTGCATCTTCAGCTCACCAAGAATCGTGTTTCTTGGCATCCAATTCACGGCACTACCTCAAATCCCTCCCACGCCGTGTCATCCGCAGTACGCCACCATGTATGGTGAGTGCACTTCGAATGCCTTGGCGTGTGCTTCATCCTTCCTGCCCCTGTTATGTCTCCTACTGCTATCTTCTTCTTTCTCAGTGGTCCGACAGCAGCCCGAGTTTTCTGAGCATCTGCCACATCACCGAACACGCTCAGCCCTGCTGCGATGCAGTCATCCGGCCAAAACCTCGACCTGAGACGTCCCGCCGCGAGCAGCTCATGATGGTTCATGAAGTCTCTCTGCGTCGGCGGATCGGAGTCCACCAACCGGTAGAAGCTACCGGACGCCTCCTCTGCATCGCTTGGAGGACATGCGTCCGGGAAGCTGTCAGGCCACGTCTCCAAGGTCCCCCCTGGCACCTCGTATGTGATTGTTACCTACCCCACTGACAGCGGACCAATAAATGATCTTGACTCTCAGTGAACCCCTGAGTTCATTGTGTCGAACAACTACCCATCGCGCCTAGTCAACGAACAACTTCTGATCCAACAGTGCCGCCCGGCAGCAGGACGAACGAGAGCGCCAGGGATCATCACTCAGACCACCGCACCGTCGTCCGCTGGTAGGACGACGGGTGAGCGTCTAACACCGGCGGACGAACACGGACTCCTGGCTGTCATGGCAGGTGAGAGATCTATCGGCCCATGCCGGCGCCCTCACCCAAGTGCCTCAGGACAAAGAGGTCACCCAAGGCCTGACCGCCACGCCTCCGCCGGCGCAGCTTGCTCTGATCGACGGCATGGCAGCGTGGCTGAGGCCAGTGGGGGTGCAGCGAGGCACACGCGTGCATGGTCGGCCGGCGCGCCCGCCGTCGTGGCTGGCTGTCGTCGGCTGAGGCGCAGACGTCGCACCAAAGAGATGGCCGCCCACCCAGCTAGTGCTCTGACCGGGAAGGTTCGCCGGGTTGGTGGTCGCGGCGGTTGGATGTCCGGTGACGTCCGTTCGTCCGATCGCTGGGGGTGTGGTGGCTGAGCCTGTCCGTGTGCGCAGGTTGACCGATCAGGAGGGGCAGAAGCTGCAGCAGATCGTGCGCCGGGGCAGCACCAGTTCGGTGCGCTACCGGCGGGCGATGATGCTGCTGGCCTCGGCCGGCGGGAACCGGGTGCCGGTGATTGCCCAACTGGTGCAGGCAGACGAGGACACCGTCCGCGATGTGATCCACCGGTTCAACGAGATCGGCCTGGCCTGCCTGGACCCTCAGTGGGCGGGAGGCCGTCCCCGCCTGCTCAGTCCTGACGACGAGGACTTCGTCGTCGCGACGGCCACCACCCGCCCGACCAAGCTCGGCCAGCCCTTCACCCGCTGGTCCGTCCGCAAACTTGCCGCCCACCTGCGACGCGTTCACGGTCGCGTGATCAGGATCGGCCGCGAGGCGTTACGGTGCCTGCTCGCCCGCCGCGGCATCACCTTCCAACGAACCAAGACCTGGAAGGAATCACCCGACCCCGAGCGTGACACCAAGCTCGACCGGATCGAGCACGTCCTGGAGCGGTTCCCGGACCGGGTGTTCGCGTTCGACGAGTTCGGCCCGCTCGGCATCCGCCCCACCGGCGGTTCCGGCTGGGCCCCTGCCGGCCACCCCGAGCGGCACCCCGCGACCTACCACCGCACCCACGGAGTCCGCTACTTCCACGGCTGCTACTCGATCGGCGACGACACCCTGTGGGGCGTCAACCGCAGCAAGAAGGGCGCTGCGAACGCCCTGGCCGCGCTGAGGTCGATCCGCGCGGCCCGCCCGGACGGCGCGCCGATCTACGTCATCTTGGACAACTTGTCCGCCCACAAGGGCGAGACGATCCGGCGCTGGGCCAGGAGGAACCGGGTCGAGCTGTGCTTCACGCCCACCTACGCATCCTGGGCCAACCCGATCGAGGCCCACTTTGGACCACTGCGGCAGTTCACCGTCGCCAACTCCAACCACCGCAGCCACCCCACCCAGACCCGGGCTTTGCACGCCTACCTGCGCTGGCGCAACAAGAACGCCCGGCACCCCGACGTACTGGCCGCCCAGCGCAAGGAGCGTGCCCGGATCCGCAGCGAGAAGGGCATCCGCTGGGGCGGACGCCCACTCAGCACAGCATCCTGACCAACTGGTGGTGCTATCCGGTTGGATCTCTAATCGTCGAACTCGAAGCCCGAAGTCTCCGCCCGGGCGATGATGTCGCGGACTGCCTCGGGGCTCGTGATGACTGATTCAACGGCCGTCTTGAGAAGCGCGAGGTCGCTCGGACTCCCGACCGCGCAGAACATGCCGGCCTCGCTGTCGAAGTCGAGGCGCTCGGCGATGTCTGGCCAGGCAAACCGCACGAGACCTTCCCAGAAATATCCGTTCGGCTCGTGTTCTGCATCGACCACTGCGGCATCAGCAGCCAGGCCACCGACATCCAACGTCAGCGAGTGTTCGCCGTCGAAGTCATGAAGCTTGATGGTCACGGCCACGATCCTCTCACGCCTGGCCCACGGGCCATCCGCTCCCTCCAGAGGCTCATCCGCTCCCGACCCCGGTGAACCTTTCCGGTCACAGCACTAGATCGAGACCGCCCCCACTGCACATCGTTGCCGCCGCGGCAGGGTCCGGGTCTTGCACACGGCACACGCTTGACAACTCAGCTATTAACTGAGTTATCTAATTTCTTATGGACTTCACTGTGATTGCGAACGCGGTAGAGGTGGATCACGGCATCAAGCGCCTCTCGATGCGCTTCATCAAGAAGTACGCCGCACCGGAGAGAGATCGGCTCAGCGCGGCACTGCGCGAGCAGATCAGCAAGGAGCTTGACAGGCACGGCTTGATCACACTGCCGAAGACGCTTCCTCCATCCGAGAACGACTTCGTGTTCGTCATTCAGAAGGACAGCCCCCTCGGGCAGGTCGTGTCTCTGGCTGCCGCGGTGGCAGGCATGGAGAAGCTCGGTATGACGTCGTTCCCGCCGGGCATGTTCGACAGCATCCCTGGGACCTTGAAGGACCTCACGTGACATCCATAGATGACATCAACAGTGACGAGCAACGACAGTCATCCATGACCCTTGATCTGCGCCGCGTGGGCAGCGGGAAGCGGATGACCTTTGGCAAGGTCGGCGAAGCAAAGCTGAGTCAGTGGATGGCGGACAAAGCGCGGGTGTCTTGGATCGAACAGAGCGAACCGTGGGACCTGGGGTCGCGGCTCATCTCCCAACTCGACCTCCCGCTGAACCTCGACCAGAACCGCCACAACGCGTTTCACAGTCGCTTGAAGGAGCTACGCGCCCAAGCACGTCAGCAAGCGCGGGAGTTGCCTGTCAGCTCGTAGGCCCACAGGTGGACAACGGGCCGATGTCTGGGCCGTCCCTGGGCCGTCCGAGGTTGCTCGACAGTGGCCAACAACGACCAACGACGACCACCAGGCGCACGAGCCCACCGCTCCTGAGCAGCGAAAACGCAGGTCACCAAGATCCCCGGCAAGACCCAGGGCAAGAAGAAGTAAGCCTGCACGATCAAGCCCCCTACCTGTGGTTTTGCCGCGAGTAGGGGGCTTGCTGCTGTACTGGGGCTGTTTCTGGGCCGTGAGCTGCCTGACCAGGCCGCCGGGCGACTCGGCAGACAGGACCGACGGAGTGCGATCAGGTCTGCTGCTTCACCTCTGCCTGTGCGCCCACATCGCGGAGCGCCGCGACCGCGATCTCGGCGGCTTCTTCTGGAATACCGTCGAGGATCACAACCGGGGCTTGATCCACCAGGGCCTTGCTACGCCAGAGACTCAGTCCGGCCAGGCGGCGTACGACCTGGGCTGCATCGAGCGGGCTGGAGCCGGGGTCGACGAGGAGCACGTCGTTGGGCACGTCGTCGCAGACCAACGTGAAGTATCCGACCGCCATCCCTGGTCCCCTCCCGTTCTGATGAGGAGCGTAGGTGCCTGAGCCGTCTCAGGCACCGGGTATTGCCTCAAGACGGCAGCCAGGGCCCTGCGGGTGCCATTTCACCCTCCGAGTCCGCGTGGCATAGGAGGGTCGCTGCGATGGCGGCGAAGGCAAGGAGGCGTTCCGGCGTGCCCCGCGGCTACGATCCGCCGTTGAAGAAGCCGGATTTCAGGTCTCCGATGATGGCGTCCAGCGGATGCCCGCTGACGATGAACGGTCCGCTCCAGGGTGCGCTGAGTGCGAAGAGCAACGCCAGGCTCAGTCCGACCACACCCGCGACCCCCACGATGAGCAGCGAGGTTCGCAGACTGCTGCGGAACACCAGCGCGCCGGAGTTCACGATCAGTGCCAGTCCGCTGACCACGAGCGTGACGACGTAGAGCGAGGGAACGTCGCGTGCGGCGGCCGCGACGCGGGCGCGGCGGCTACTGGTGACGGCGTCCAGGGAGCCCACCAGCTCCGTGCCCGTCGGGGTTCCCACACCGGGCCGGGCCGCCTCGGCGCGCACAGTGCGCTCCAGCCGGGCGATCGCACGAGCGGTGGCCGGGTCGTCGCCGGACGCCGCTTCCGCCCCCTTCCACTCATCGGCACGAGTGGTCCGCAGGTAGTCCAGCAGCGCCGCATGGATCGGTTCCGACTGGACCTGCGGACTCGTCGCCGCCCATGCCAGGCGGGAGGTCGCCGCCGCCTCGTCGCTGACCAACCCCTCGGCCGCCCGCAGGTAGCCGGCCTCGCTGGCCAGGGAGAGTGCGGCGAAGATCGCGAAGGCGGCGCCGAGTGTCGGCATCAGGGGCGTCGCGATCTGCGGCACCCGATCCCGTTCGGCGACCGGTACGAGCGCCCGTACGCCGACCCGTGCCCCTGCCGCGACCAGCAAGGCAAGCAGGAGTCCACCCACGACCAGAACCGCCGCCGGCAGCGAGGTCAACCAGTTCACGAACATCACCCACAGCGTGTTCCCGCGAGCGCCCCACGGCGGCGGCACGTCGGGCCCGGCGACCTGAGGCTCCTCGTCGATCACTCCTCATGACGCTTCATGATCACAGGTCGAAGACCTCTGCCCCTCGCGACGCCCGGTACGGCATCGCCTTTCGTCGCCGAACGGGCGGCTGCCCAGAACGCCCACGGAGACGCTGTGTCCGCCGGTGCCGGGCCGGTCGGCCAGGTGGATCAGATCGATGACGCCCCCCATGAGCCGTCAGTCGAGGCAGAACTCGTTGCCCTCGATGTCCTGCATCACGATGCACGAGTCGTTCTCGTCGAGCAGGAGCCGCTCGCGGACGGCGCCGAGCGGGATCAGGCGCGCGCACTCGGCCTCGAGCGCGGCCAGGCGCTCCTCGCCCACGAGCCCGGTGCCGACCCGCACGTCCAGGTGGACCCGGTTCTTGACGACCTTGCCCTCGGGGACGCGCTGGAAGAACAGCCGTGGGCCGGCACCCGAGGGATCGACGCACGCGGACCACGAACCCCGGTCCTCCGGCGGCCGCGAGCGGTCGTAGTCGTCCCATGTGGCAAATCCGCGGGGCGGCGACATCACGTACCCCAGCACCTCGCACCAGAAGCGGGCGACACGCGCGGGGTCGGCGCAGTCGAAGGTGACCTGGAACTGCCTGATCGTTGACATTGGCGCACCATAGCAAGGAGCCCGCGCAGCTCATCTCCCGCTGGGCGCGGGCGGGTTGGCGGCCGGAGGTGGGGATCGTGAAGCCGGGCGCAACCTTCCGTCGGGTTGGCGTGTCTCAGTCACATACCAACGCCTGACACGGAGAACGCATGCGTATTCGCACCACCGCCGCCGTCACCGCCGCCTGCGGCGCCGCCGCGCTGACCCTGGTCGCCGTTCCGGCCGCCACCGCCACCGCCGCCGATGCCCCGGCTTCCGTACGGCCCTGGCAGCTCACCGGCACCTCCGCCGGCGGCACCGGCGGGCGTACCGCCTTCACGGCGACGACGGCGACGACGGCGACCACCGCGACCGCCAAGCAGCCCTACGCCCTGGCCGTCACCTTCTCCAAGGTGAAGGTCGCCGGCGGCAAGACCACGGTGTCCGTCGGCACGGACGCCATCGTGCACGTGTCGTACAGCTTCAACCTCACCGCCACCAACGTGGACGTCTCGGCTCCGGACTTCTACGTCGGTCTCGACCTCTACCGCGGCTCCGCCAGCAAGCCGACGAGCGACCTCTACGGGGACCAGGCGGCGACCTGCGACGTGACCTCCTCGGAGTCGTCGTACGAGAAGGTCGTCACCGGCATGTCCTGCAAGGGGAAGGTCGACATCTACCCCCGCTCGGACCTGCGCAACGCGGACGCCGGAGCGAAGTGGCACGCCGTGGCCTGGGCGGTCGCCTACAACGGCCAGAAGCCGCAGAACCCGGCCGACGTGAGCAAGATCGGCACCGCCGAACTGGCCGGGCAGACCTCTCCCACGGTCCGCCGCCTGTCCAGGCTCACCGTCAACGCCGCGCCCGAGCCGGTCAGGAAGGGCAAGACCCTCACGGTCACCGGCGCCCTCACCCGGGCGAACTGGGAGACCCACAAGTACGCCGGCTACACCGGGCAGAAGGTCAAGCTGCAGTTCCGCAAGAAGGGGACCAGCACCTACAAGACCCTCAAGACCATCACCACGGACAGCCACGGCAACCTCAGGACGACCTGCAAGGCGACGACCGACGGCTACTGGCGCTACTCGTTCGCCGGTACCGCCACCACTCCGGCCGTCTCGGCCACGGGCGACTACGTCGACGTCAAGTAGCGGGTGACCAGCAGCCCTTCGTGACGGCCCGCGGGTTTGCCGGATCGGCAAACGTGTTCGTGGTCCTGGTCCCGGTGCTCGCATGATCCGTGGTGAGGCGACGAGGCCGAGACCGAGGAGGGATCATGGAGGGTACGCATCGGGTTGTCTCCGGTGGCGGACGGCGGATTCATCTTGTCGAGCAGGGTGCCGGGCCCCTCGTCCTGCTGGTGCACGGGTTTCCCGAGAGCTGGTACTCGTGGCGGCATCAGCTGCCGGTGCTCGCCGCGGCGGGATACCGCGCCGTCGCCATCGATGTGCGGGGGTACGGGCGTTCCAGCGCACCGGCCGCGCCGGACGCCTACCGGATGGCCGGACTCGTCGAGGACAACGTCCTCGTGGTGCGTGCGCTCGGCGAGGAGTCGGCCGTGGTCGTCGGCCACGACTGGGGTTCCGCGATCGCCGCGAACTCCGCGCTGCTCAGGCCGGACGTCTTCAGGGCCGTGGGGCTGCTGAGCGTGCCGTACGCCCCGCGCGGCGGCCCCCGGCCCAGTGACGTCTTCGCGCGCATGGGCGGCGAGGAGTTCTACGTCTCGTACTTCCAGGAGGCGGGGCGGGCCGAGGGGGAGATCGAGCCCGATGTACGGGGGTGGCTCGCGGGGTTCTACGCCGCCTTCTCCGGCGACACCATGCCGGGGCCGGGCGCTCCCGACCCCCACTTCGTCGGTGCCGGGGGCCTCCTGAGGGACCGGTTCCCCGTCGGGCCGCTGCCCGGGTGGCTCGGTGAGCGGGACCTCGACGTCTACGCCGGTGAGTTCGAGCGCACCGGACTCACCGGCGCGCTCAACCGGTACCGGAACATGGACCGCGACTGGGAGGACCTCGCCGCGTACGACGGCGCCCCGATCACCCAGCCGTCCCTGTTCGCCGGCGGCGGCCTCGACGCCTCCACGACCTGGCTGGCCGATGCCATCGAGGCGTACCCGGTCACGCTCCCCGGCCTGGTCTCCTCACATGTCCTGGACGGCTGCGGGCACTGGATCCAGCAGGAACGGCCCGACGAGATCAACCGGCTGCTCGTCGACTGGCTCGCCGCCCTGCCCGCCGCCTGACGGCCGAGCCCGCCCCCCCCGCCTGAGGGCGGAGCGCGACCAGGACGAAGGGCCCCCGACCGGAGTCGGGGGCCCTTGGCCGTCGTTCGTCGGACGTGCGCTCAGCCGCACTGGCAGGGGCTGCCCGACTGGCAGCCGCAGCCGCAGCCCGAGCCGCACCCGCACGCACCGATGACGAGAAGGTTCTTGATCTCGCCGGGCTGTTCGGTCTCGCGCTGCTGGGTGGGGTCGGGCGTGGTGCTGGGGGATTCGGCCATGGATCCCTCCTAGAGGTCCCTAGAGGCAGGGCGTGGTGCCCTGCCCATTTCATGCCCGTTTCACTGGGCGCATCAACGGCGCACAGGGGCGCCCGCCCGCCCGGCCCGCACCTCGCGAGCCCCGACCCGCCGGGGGACCCGGCACGGCGACCTCCGGGGGGATCGTCAGGGGATCCGCCAGGCGTTACGCGCCCTCGATGCCCGTCACCGGCTGGATGTCCGGCTGCAGCTCGTCCGCGTGCTCACCCGTGACCAGGAAGACCACGCGCTTGGCGACGGCGACCGCGTGGTCGGCGTACCGCTCGTAGTAGCGGCCGAGCAGCGTCACGTCGACCGCGGTCTCGATGCCGTGCTGCCAGCGGTCGTCCAGCAGGTGCTGGAAGATCGTGCGGTGCAGCAGGTCCATCTCGTCGTCGTCCTGCTCCAGCTGCAGCGCCAGGTCGACGTCCTTGGTGATGATCACCTCGGCGGCCTTGGCCATCAGGCGCTGTGCGAGCTGCCCCATCTCCAGGATGGTCGCGTGCAGGTCGTGGGGGATGGCGTTCCCGGGGTAGCGCAGCCGGGCCAGCTTGGCCACGTGCTGGGCCAGGTCGCCGGAACGCTCCAGGTCGGCGGACATCCGCAGCGAGGTGACGACGATCCGCAGGTCGGTCGCGACCGGCTGCTGGCGGGCCAGCAGGGCTATCGCGCGGGCCTCCAGGTCGTGGTGGAGCTCGTCCACCTTCTGGTCCGCCTCGATGACGCTTTCGGCCAGCTTCAGGTCGCCGTCGAGGATCGCCGTCGTGGCGCGCCCGATCGCCGATCCGACCAGCCTGGCCATGTCGACCAGGCTGTCGCCGATCGAGTCGAGTTCCTCGTGGTACGCGTCCCGCATCAGGGTTCCCTCTCGTACGTGTGTTCTAGGGCTCCGTGGGCCGGGGCCCGTGGCCGAAACCAGCTGCGAACCCCACGCTCCCATGTTCCGATCCCCGCGCGTCCGTTTCTGCCATCGCAAATGAACCAATACTGGCTCCAAGGTGAACTCTGGGCGACGAGTGTTCGAGCTGACACCTCGCGGACTGTGGGGATGTCGTACCCCCTGCTTAACCTGTTTGCATGGACGTGAACGCGGCGGTCGCCGCAGCGGCAGCGATCGCCGGGGTACTCACCGGTGTCATCGCCATGCTGGCGTTCCGCTGGAGCGAACGCGACCAGAAGCGACCGACCAGGACCTCTCTGCACACCGACCCCGTACTGCCCCCGGGCGTGGACACCGTACTGAGCGTGCTGCGGTCCTCCGCGGTGGTCCTCGACGAGGGCGACATCGTGGTCAAGGCGAGTTCGGCGGCGTACGCCCTCGGACTGGTGCGTGGCGGCAAGCTCGCCGTCGAACCGATGCTCCAGATGGCCCGGGACACCCGGCGCGACGGCGAGATACGCCAGGTCGAGCTTGACCTGCCCCGGCGGGGCACCGGACGCGGAGAGGCGCTCGCCGTCTCCGCGCGGGTGGCGCCCCTCGGCTCCCGGCTCGTCCTGCTCCTCGTCGAGGACCTCACCGAGGCCCGTAGGATCGAGGCGGTACGACGCGACTTCGTGGCGAATGTCAGCCACGAGCTGAAGACCCCGGTCGGTGCGCTCTCCCTGCTCTCCGAGGCCGTCATGGACGCCTCGGACGATCCGGAGGCGGTGCAGCGCTTCGCCGGCCGTATGCAGATCGAGGCCACGCGCCTGACCAACCTGGTCCAGGAGCTCATCGATCTGTCGAGAGTGCAGAACGACGATCCGCTGGAGGACGCGGAGCCCGTCCGGGTGGACGAACTCGTCGCCGAGGCGATCGACCGGTGCCGCCACCAGGCCGGTACCAAACAGATCACCATGGCCGCCGGCGGCACCGCCGACCTGCATGTCTGGGGCAACCGCGGCCAGTTGGCCGCCGCCCTCGGCAACCTGGTCGAGAACGCCGTGAACTACTCCCCGGCCCGCACCCGGGTCGGGATAGCCGCTCGCCGGATCGGCGCGCCCGGCGGCGACATGATCGAACTTGCCGTGACCGACCAGGGCATCGGCATCACCGACAAGGACAAGGAGCGCATCTTCGAGCGCTTCTACCGCGTCGACCCGGCCCGCTCACGGGCCACCGGCGGTACCGGTCTCGGTCTCGCCATCGTCAAGCACGTGGTCGCCTCGCACGGCGGGGAGGTCACGGTGTGGAGCGCCGAAGGTCAGGGCTCCACGTTCACCCTCAGGTTGCCGGAGGCGGGCGCGGCTCGTGACCGCGCCTCGCAGCACCCCGACCCCGACCTCGATGACGAGGCCGGTACCACCGAGTCGTCCCCGTTTGAACCGCTTCCTGCCCCGGAGGTCCTTCCGTGACCCGAGTGCTCGTCGTCGAGGACGAGGAGTCCTTCTCCGACGCCCTGTCGTACATGCTCCGCAAAGAGGGCTTCGAGGTCGCAGTGGCGGCCACGGGCCCCGACGGACTCGACGAGTTCGAGCGCAACGGCGCCGACCTCGTCCTCCTCGACCTGATGCTGCCCGGTCTGCCGGGCACCGAGGTCTGCCGCCAGCTGCGCGGCCGGTCCAACGTCCCCGTCATCATGGTGACGGCCAAGGACAGTGAGATCGACAAGGTTGTCGGGCTCGAAATAGGAGCCGACGACTACGTCACCAAGCCCTTCTCCTCCCGCGAGCTGGTGGCCCGTATCCGGGCCGTCCTGCGCCGTCGCGGGGAGCCGGAGGAGGTCACCCCGGCCGCCCTGGAGGCCGGTCCGGTCCGCATGGACGTCGACCGCCACGTGGTGACGGTCTCCGGTTCCAAGGTCGACCTCCCCCTCAAGGAGTTCGACCTGCTGGAGATGCTGCTGCGCAACGCGGGCCGCGTCCTGACCCGTATGCAGCTCATCGACCGGGTCTGGGGTGCCGACTACGTCGGTGACACCAAGACCCTCGACGTCCACGTCAAGCGCCTGCGCGCCAAGATCGAGCCCGACCCGGGCGCGCCGCGCTACCTGGTGACGGTCCGCGGTCTCGGCTACAAGTTCGAGCCGTAAACCGCTGACCTGGTCATCTGACCAACGCGAGAAGGGCGGCACCCTGAGGGGCCGCCCTTCTCGCGCTGGCCGTACGACCGCTCAGCCCGCGTTCGTCGACTCGGACGCCGAGTCGCTCGGGGTGGCGCTCTCGGACGCCTTGTTCTTGCCCTTGGCGCTCTCGCTCGCCGTGGCGCCCGCCGCCGGGGAGCCGGAGGCCGAGGCGGACGAGGACGCGGACGCCGTGGCCGACGGGACGGCGCTCGGGCCCCAGCCCGTGAAGAAGCTCTCGGCCGGCACGACGAACGCGCGCAGGCTCACGTCGCCCGTCTTGCTGAAGGTGAACGTGACCTTCTGCGCGTTGCCGTCCTTGACGGCCTCACGGCTGCTGCCCAGCACCGCGGAGGCGTTGTTCGCGCCGCCCAGGATCAGCCGGCCGCCGGCCGGGATGGTCAGCGGCTGGGACTTGGTGGCGTGCAGTTCGGCGGTCTTGTTGGTACCGGCGACGACGATCGACTGGAGCGTCTCGGGCTCGGTGCCGGTGTTGAAGATGGTCGCGGAGACCACGGCCGGGCCCGTCGACGTGAGGTCGGGCTGGGTGATCACGGTCGCGTTCTGGACCTTGATGTCGCCCACGCTGGTCGCGGCGTTGTCCGGCTTGATCTCCAGCGTCTGGGAGTTGTTGCCGGCACCGCACGCGGAGAGCGCGGCTACGGAGACGGCGATGGCGGAGGCGGCGAGGGCGCCGCGTCGAAGGCTGCTGCTCACGGCGGCGGCAACTCCTTGAACGCACGGGCGGCCCCCTAATAAAGCCGCCCTAAGTGTCTGTCAGCGGCCTTAGGTTACCGAGCCGTTCCCTCGTGGCCGCACCCGACCCTCCCCAAGCCCCTTGCTTCTCTTGAGCGGCTGCACCCTCAGGGCTCCACACGCGACTCCTCGGTCACTTGTGGGGGCGCTCGTCAGGCATTCACATAACTCGTTCGCGACACCGCGCGCAAAATTTCCGTGAAGGAATACGCGGCCGTCGGGGAAATTGATCACGTACCGTCGGCCGGACCCCTGTGATCAATTCCGGAAACGTCTCCGATCCGACATCGGCAGCCGAACGGAGTACCGGAAGTCGTACACTTGGAAGCGGACATATGGGGATGTTCCGCCACTTGGGCGGTCGTCCGGAAGTGTGTGACGCGCACGTTTCTCCTCACCCGGAGAGCCGCTCCGACCTGCGAATACCTGGTTCCGGGCAGCCTCCGCAGCACGTTCCTGTTGCTGTTGTCAAGCCCCGAGATATGCCCTGACCTGCGAAAACGCCATTCAGAACCGCCGGTTTCCGTGTTACCCTGGATAGCCACGGAAGGGGTACCTGTCACATGACGTTCAAGGTTGGCGACACCGTGGTCTATCCCCATCACGGGGCCGCGCTGATCGAGGCTATCGAAACTCGCCAGATCAAAGGCGTGGACAAGACCTACTTGGTGCTGAAGGTCGCCCAGGGTGACCTGACGGTACGTGTGCCAGCGGACAATGCGGAGTTCGTCGGCGTGCGTGATGTGGTCGGTCAGGACGGGCTGGACCGGGTCTTCGAGGTGCTGCGCGCGCCGTACGCCGAGGAGCCCACGAACTGGTCCCGTCGATACAAGGCAAACCTGGAGAAGCTCGCCTCCGGCGACGTCATCAAGGTCGCGGAAGTCGTGCGTGACCTGTGGCGTCGTGAGCGCGAGCGCGGACTCTCCGCCGGTGAGAAGCGCATGCTCGCCAAGGCCCGCCAGATCCTGGTGAGCGAGCTCGCCCTCGCGGAGAACACGAACGAGGACAAGGCCGAGGCCCTGCTCGACGAGGTCCTCGCGTCCTGACGCGATCCAGCTCGACACACCGAAACTCCGCACACTGAATGCCGCGGTGCCCGATGACATATCTGTCGCCGGGCGCTGCGGCATGTCCGTGCCCGGAATTCACATCCACGGAACCCCTGCGCCGGCTCGCGGAACACCCACCCCGGCGAAACCCCGATACTAAGCGTGCCGGGCCCGGGCTGCTGGCTCGACCAGTGTCACGGAAGGGTCCGGTCAAGGCGTCGCGCCCGGCACTTCCCAGGCCATACCCACGCCAGGCCCGCACACAAACCTGACAGGAACCGATGTCTGACGATTCGCGTCCTTCGCGTACGGAACGGGGTACGGAACCGCGTACCGCCGCCGTGATTCCCGCCGCCGGCCGGGGCGTACGGCTCGGTCCGGGCGCTCCCAAGGCGCTACGCGCGCTGAACGGTACGCCCATGCTCATCCACGCGGTCCGCGCGCTGGCCGCATCCCGCGCGGTCTCCCTGGTCGTCGTCGTGGCCCCGTCCGACGGCGCGTCCGAGGTCAAGTCCCTGCTCGACGCGCACGCGCTGCCCGACCGCACCGACTTCCTCGTCGTCCCGGGCGGTGAGTCCCGCCAGGAGTCGGTCAAGCTCGGCCTGGACGCGCTGCCCCCCGACTACGACATCGTCCTCGTGCACGACGCGGCCCGTCCCCTGGTCCCCGTCGACACGGTCGACGCCGTCGTCCAGGCGGTCCGCGACGGCGCCCCCGCGGTCGTCCCGGCCCTCCCGCTCGCCGACACGGTCAAGGAGGTCGAGCCGGCCACCGCCCCCGGCGAGCCGGAGCCGGTGCTCGCCACCCCCGAGCGGGCCCGCCTGCGTGCCGTCCAGACCCCCCAGGGGTTCGACCGCGCGACGCTGGTGCGCGCCCACGAGACGGTCACCGGCAACGTCACCGACGACGCCGGCATGGTCGAGCAGCTCGGCGAACGGGTCGTGGTCGTCCCCGGCCACGAGGAGGCCTTCAAGGTCACCCGCCCCCTCGACCTGGTCCTCGCGGAGGCGGTCCTGGCCCGCAGGAGGCTCAACGATGGCTTCTGAGGTCGTCCTGCCGCGCGTCGGCATCGGCACCGACATCCACGCCTTCGAAGAGGGCCGCGAGCTGTGGTGCGCCGGTCTGAAGTGGGAGGGCGAGGGACCGGGTCTGGCCGGTCACTCGGACGCGGACGTGGTCGCGCACGCCGCGTGCAACGCGTTGTTCTCCGCGGCGGGCCTGGGCGACCTGGGCCGGCACTTCGGCACGGGCCGCCCGCAGTGGTCGGGCGCGTCGGGCGTGACCCTCCTGACGGAGGCCGCCCGGATCGTCCGCGACGCCGGATTCCTGATCGGGAACGTCGCCGTACAGGTCGTAGGGCCGCGTCCGAAGATCGGCAAGCGCAGGGACGAGGCGGAGAAGATCCTTTCGGCGGCGGCCGGGGCACCGGTCTCGGTCTCCGGGGCCACCACGGACGGTCTCGGATTTCCGGGCAGGGAAGAAGGCCTCATGGCCATCGCGACGGCGCTGGTCGTCGAACGGAGCTGACCGGTCCCACCCGGGGGGCGCGAGGAGCCGCAGCGCATCCCGCGCCCGGCCACTGCGCCGCACGGACCGGTCCCACTCACTCCCGCGGGCCCACTACCCTAGGTGCCGTGACTATTCGTCTGTACGACACCAACGCCCGGCAGATCCGTGACTTCGCCCCGCTCACCGCGGGCTGTGTCTCGATCTACCTCTGCGGTGCCACCGTGCAGGCGGCACCGCACATCGGGCACATCCGCTCCGGCCTGAACTTCGACATCATGCGCCGCTGGTTCGCATACCGCGGCTACGCCGTGACGTTCATCCGGAACGTCACGGACATCGACGACAAGATCATCACCAAGTCCGCCGACCAGGGCCGCCCCTGGTGGGCGATCGGCTACGAGAACGAGCGCGCGTTCAACGACGGCTACACCGCGCTCGGCTGCCTCCCGCCGACGTACGAGCCCCGCGCGACCGGGCACGTACCGGAGATGATCGAGATGATGCGCGGGCTGATCGAGCGCGGACACGCCTACGAGGCCGACGGCAACGTCTACTTCGACGTGCACTCCTACCCGGACTACCTCCAGCTCTCCAACCAGGAGCTGGACAACCTCCGTCAGCCGGGGAGCGAGGGCGAGACCGGCAAGCGGGACCAGCGGGACTTCGCGCTGTGGAAGTCCGTGAAGCCGGGCGAGCCCAGCTGGGAGACGCCGTGGGGCCGTGGCCGGCCCGGCTGGCACCTGGAGTGCTCGGCGATGGCCCACAAGTACCTCGGCGAGGCCTTCGACATCCACGGCGGCGGCCTCGACCTGATCTTCCCGCACCACGAGAACGAGATCGCCCAGGCCAAGGCCTACGGCGACGACTTCGCCCAGTACTGGGTGCACAACGCCTGGGTCACCATGAGCGGCGAGAAGATGTCGAAGTCCCTCGGGAACTCGGTCCTCGTCTCCGAGATGGTCAAGACGTGGCGCCCGATCGTGCTCCGCTACTACCTCGGCACCCCGCACTACCGCTCGATGATCGAGTACAGCGAGGAGTCCCTGCGCGAGGCCGAGCAGGCGTTCGCGCGGATCGAGGGGTTCGCGCAGCGCGTGGTGGAGCTGGCCGGGGGAGTGGTGGAGCCCTCGTCCGAGGTCCCGCCGGCCTTCGCCGAGGCGATGGACGACGACCTGGGCGTCCCGCAGGCGCTGGCCGTCGTGCACACCACCGTCCGGCAGGGCAACAGCGCGCTGGCCGCGGACGACAAGGAGGCCGCGGTGGCCCGCCTCGCCGAGGTCCGCGCCATGCTCGGCGTCCTCGGTCTCGACCCGTTCGCCGCGCACTGGACCGGCGCGGCGGAGAAGGGCGAAGACCTGCACGGGGTCGTCGACAGTCTCGTCCGGCTCGTCCTCGACCAGCGTGAGTCGGCCCGGGCCCGCAAGGACTGGGCGACCGCGGACGCCATCCGCGACCAGCTGAGCCAGTCCGGTCTCGCGATCGAGGACAGCCCCCAGGGCCCCCGCTGGACGCTCAGGTCCTGACCACCGGTCAATCAAGATCGACTGTGCCGCCCGGCCCCCCGGGCGGCACACTGCATAACACGTACGTACGAATCGAAGCTTACGGAGACGGGTACCCATGGCAGCCAACAACCGCCGCATGTCCGGCAAGAAGGGCGCGCAGATCGGCAGTGGCGGCCAGCGGCGCCGAGGCCTGGAGGGCAAGGGACCGACCCCGCCCGCCGAGATGCGCAAGGGACACAAGAAGAACCGGATCGCCAACGCCAAGACGAAGCAGACGGTACGCCGTCCCGCGCCGCGCGGCCGGGGCGGCAAGGGCACCTCGGAGCTGGTCGTCGGCCGTAACCCGGTCGTCGAGGCGCTGCGTGAGGGCGTCCCCGCGTCGACGCTCTACGTCCAGCAGTTCATCGACAACGACGAGCGGGTCCGCGAGGCCCTGCAGCTCGCCGCCGAGCGCGGTGGCATCAACCTCATGGAGGCGCCGCGCCCCGAGCTGGACCGGATGACGAACGGCCTGAACCACCAGGGCCTGGTCCTCCAGGTCCCGCCGTACGAGTACGCGCACCCCGAGGACCTGGCGGCGGCCGCGTACGACGACGGCGAGGACCCGCTGATCGTCGCCCTGGACGGGGTGACCGACCCGCGCAACCTCGGCGCGGTCGTCCGCTCCGTCTCCGCCTTCGGCGGCCACGGCGTGGTCGTGCCCGAGCGGCGTGCGGCCGGTATGACGGCGGGCGCCTGGAAGACGTCGGCCGGTACGGCGGCCCGCACGCCGGTGGCCCGGGCCACGAACCTCACCCGGGCGCTGGAGGCGTACAAGAAGGCCGGCATCGTGGTCGTCGGACTGGCCGCCGACGGCGAGCACAAGGTCGGTGACCTGGAGGCGCTCTCCGGCCCCGTGGTCATCGTCGTGGGCAGCGAGGGCAAGGGCCTGTCCCGGCTGGTCGGCGAGACCTGCGACTACCGGGTACGGATCCCGATGCCGGGCGGCGCCGAGTCGCTCAACGCCGGTGTGGCGGCCGGGATCGTGCTCTACGAGGCGGCTCGGCAGCGGGGCTGACGGCGACTGAACAGGCGTTCGCAACCTCGCCTGCACGGGGTAATTCCGACGTCCTGCACATCCTTGACGGGGTCCGGACACTTCGGGGCGGTCAAAGCAGTGTCCTAACTCCACGTCACTCGGTTAGATGAGTGTGGACACCAGAACACCCCGCACTCCCACGCGGGACCGCTCGCCGGGATTCCGCTCCGGATTCGCTTCCGGGCCCGACGACGCTCCCGCGCTGAGCATGGTGAAGGTGCCGAGCGATCCGGCGCAGGTCATCGTCAACCACGCGAGTTTCCGCGTGCAGCTGGGCGTATCGACACGGCGTACCCAGTCTCCCCGGGGCGCACGGAACCTGATCGCCACCGAGGACACCGCGCGCATCCCGGGCGCCGGCACGGCGGGCAGCTCGGGGGCGGCGCCGGGCCGTCGCCGTCCGGTCGTGTGGAGCGGCAGGTCCGCGCCCGACGACACCGGCGCCCACCGGCTGCTCCAGGCCGTGCGCGGCGGTAGCGTCCGGTATGCAGAGGAGGCCGTCGAACCGGCCGGCGCGACCCAGGTCATCCCGCGCGTCGGCGACGGCTACGGCGACCTGGACCAGACCGTCGAGACCCCGGTGGTCGGTCATCCGCGCTCCCCCGCCTCGGGCGAGACCCGACTGCTGCCGCCCATGCGGACGGCCGGCAGCGCCTACGACGAACCGGCTTACGGCGGACCGTCCTACGGTGACCCGGCCTACGACGGCCAGGCCTACGGCGACGACGAGTTCGAGGACTTCGAGGAGCCGTCCGCGACCAGGCGGCACGGCGACGACCCGGCCCGGCACGCCTACTACCCCGGCCGCCGGATGAACCTGGGCGTGGTCCTGCTCCCGCTGCGGATCTTCCTCGGCTTCATCTCCATCTACGCCGGCATGGGCAAGCTGTGCGACCCCGTCTACTTCGACGGCGGCAAGCGCGGCTCCATGGTCACCTGGCTCAACACGCTGCATCCCTGGGACGTCGCCGAGCCGCTGCGCCAGTTCGCCCTCCACCACCCGGTCGGCTCCGGCCTGGTCATCGCCTTCTTCCAGGTGATCGTCGGCGTCCTGACCGTCCTCGGCTGCTGGCAGCGGGTGGCCGCGGTCGTCGGCGCACTGCTCTCCGCCGCGCTCATCGTGACCGTCAGCTGGAAGACCGTCCCCGCGTACGACGCGCCCGACATCATCTACCTCGCCGCCTGGTCCCCGCTGATCATCGCCGGTGCCCCCGTCTACTCCGTCGACGGCCGTCTCGCGGGCAGCGCCTGGCGACGGCTGGGCCCGCACTCCGACATCTGGGACCTGCGCGCCTACGTGCTCCGCCGCGGGGCCCTGATCACGGCCGTCACCATCGGCATCACCCTCCTGGTCGGCTCCCTGCTGGGCGGCGCGGTCCGTGACTCCAGCCGCGTGGTCGTCCCCGGCCCCGGCGAGGCACCCCGCAACAACCTCCCGGGCTCCCCGCTGCCGGGCGAGTCGGCCAAGCACAAGGCGAAGACCCCGTCGGCCTCGACGCCCCCGTCGGGCCGCGTGACCACGAGCCCCTCGCACGCGGCGACGACCCCGGGTGCGACCCGCGGCACGGGCGCGACCACGACCACCCCCAGCCAGACCCAGGGCACCACGGGCCAGGCCCCACCGCAGCACACGGCGCCCGCCCCGACCACGGCAGGCCCCTCCTCGGGCGGCACCGCCACCGGCGGCAGCTCCTCGACGGGCGGCACGGGCACCGGTACGGGCAGTACCGGCGGCGGCTCGACCTCCTCGGGCCAGCCGGGCCTGGTCGGCGGCCTGCTGGGCTAGTGCGACGGCAGCTGGTCCGACGGCGAGGGCCCCGCACCGTGAAAGGTGCGGGGCCCTCGCCGTGGCCCGTGGGAGCGCGGGGCGCGGGGCGCGCGGTACCGGAGGAGCGCGGGGTTACCGCCCCAGCGCGGCCAGCTCCTTCGCCGCCTCCGTCAGGTCCTTCGCCGTGTCGATGGCCCGCCAGTAGGCCCCCTGCGGAATCGGGAACCCGGCCAGCCGGTTGCTCCGGGCGAGGTGCGGGAACGTCGTCCGCTCATGGTCTCCCCGCTCGGGAAGCATCTCGGCGAACTCGGGCGAGAAGACGTACACGCCCGCGTTGATCTCGAACGTCGACGGCGGTGCCTCGATGAAGTCCGTGATGTGCCCGAAGCCGTCCGTCTGCACCGCGCCCCAGGGGATCCGCGGCCGGGCGAGCGCGAGCGTCGCCACCGCGTCCCGCTCCGTGTGGAAGTCGGCCATGTCGCGCAGCGAGAACCGCGTCCAGATGTCGCCGTTCGTGGCGTACCAGGGCCGGTCGGTGTGCGGAAGGTGCTTGGCGGCGTACCTGAGGCCGCCGCCACGGCCCAGCGGCTCGCTCTCCACCACCGTGGTGACGGAGAGCGGCAGGTCGGCCGAGTCGAGCCACGTGCGCAGGACGTCCGCGAGGTGGCCGCAGGAGACCACCACGTCCGTGACGCCCTCTTCGGCGAGCCAGGTCAACTGATGGCCGATGATCGGGGTGCCCGTACCGGGGATCTCGACCATCGGCTTCGGCCGGTCGTCGGTGTACGGACGAAGCCGTGAGCCCTGGCCACCGGCCAGGACCACGGCTTGAGTGGGGCGCGACGCGGCGTTCGGATGGGTCATGCCCCGAACTGTACGACGCGCCCCCGGACGGGTTTCCCGCGGTACGGCGGCAGCGGGAACCCGTTACCTGCCGACCGGCCGCTGTTCAGCTGTGCGCCGCCAGCACGCCGGACGCGAAGGACGTGTCGCACACCGGGCGGGCGTACGACTGGGCGCGCGAGGCGCCGTAGATGCGTACCGCGGCCCGGCCCAGCGCCCGGGCGATGGACGAGCAGTGCTCGGCCAGCGACGGGTGGCCGTTGACCGCCTGCTGGAGGTGGGTGAGGACCTGGCTCGGGTTCTTGTCCTGGAGCTCGGTCATCAACTGGTCGCGCAGAACGTCCTGGGGGGCCCGCGAGACGGCCTTGGAGGAGACGTCGGCGTCGGTCACGTCGGTCGCGGTGAGCACCGAGTTCCGCGGGCTTCCCGTCCAGTTGACGCGGGTGACGGCGAGGGTCCCGGAGAGCACCAGGACGACGGGCAGGACGAGGGCGAGAGTGCGGCCGATCCGGCGGGCAGGGCCGCCCCGGTGGCCGCGTCGCGTCTGAGGGGTGGTGGAGTGCTTCACGCGTGTGAGGGTAGCGTGCGGTAATGATTTGGCGACATTTAGTCACCGGTTCGGGGGATGGAGAAAAGCCTCGTTTTGGGTAGGGGGTTGACGCACGCTGCTCGAAAACAACCCGCTTGCCGGGGTAATTCTGGGCAACGGAAAGGGCCCCGCAGCAGGCCGCGGGGCCCTTTCCGTCAACCTGGGCAAGTTCACCCTGGTCAGAGGTTTCTCTCTTTGATCGCTCAGTCGGAGAGACGCTCGCCCGTGGAGGTCGAGAACACGTGGGTCTCGCCCGGCCGCGGCACGACGTGCAGCGTGGCGCCCTTGTCCGGGACCGCGCGGCCGCTGACGCGGACGACCAGGTCCTTGAGGTCGTCGCCGACCTTGGCGCTGCCGTAGACGTAGCCGTCGGCGCCGAGCTCCTCGACGACGTTCACGGAGACCGCGAGACCCGCCGGGGCGTCCTCGGTGTCCTTGGTGAGGGAGGCCGCGGCCTCGCCGTTGTGCTCGACGATGTCGAAGTGCTCGGGACGGACACCGACGGTCACGGTGCGGTCGCCCTTGTCGGCGGCGGCCTGGAGCGCCTCACGGTTGACCGGGACCACGCTGTTGCCGAACTTCACACCGCCGTCGGTGATCGGGACCTCGACCAGGTTCATGGCGGGGGAGCCGATGAAGCCGGCGACGAAGAGGTTGGCCGGGCGGTCGTACATGTTGCGCGGCGAGTCGACCTGCTGGAGCAGACCGTCCTTGAGGACCGCGACGCGGTCGCCCATCGTCATGGCCTCGACCTGGTCGTGGGTGACGTAGACGGTGGTGATGCCCAGACGGCGCTGGAGGGACGCGATCTGCGTACGGGTCGAGACACGGAGCTTGGCGTCCAGGTTGGACAGCGGCTCGTCCATGAGGAAGACCTGCGGCTCACGCACGATGGCGCGGCCCATCGCGACACGCTGACGCTGACCGCCGGAGAGCGCCTTCGGCTTGCGGTCCAGGTACTCGGTGAGGTCGAGGATCTTCGCGGCCTCCTCGACCTTCTGCCGGATCTCCGCCTTGTTGACGCCGGCGATCTTGAGCGCGAAGCCCATGTTGTCGGCGACCGTCATGTGCGGGTAGAGGGCGTAGTTCTGGAACACCATGGCGATGTCCCGGTCCTTGGGCGGCAGGTGCGTGACGTCGCGGTCACCGATGCGGATGGCGCCGGCGTTGACGTCCTCGAGCCCCGCGAGCATCCGGAGCGAGGTGGACTTGCCGCAACCGGAGGGACCGACCAGGACGAGGAACTCCCCGTCCTCGATCGCGATCTCGAGTCCGTCTACGGCGGGCTTGGTGGAGCCCGGGTAGATCCGGGTCGCCTTGTCGAACGTAACAGTGGCCATGGCTCAGAGGCCCCCTTCTACCGGCAGGAACGTGCCGGACGATCCGTTGTAGGAAGGTGGTTGGTGTAGTCCACGAGAGTGAACTGGGTCAGGACGGTACCTGGCGTTCACCGTGTATGTCAGTACCTGGAGGCGTGTGAACTTCGCGGCAATTTTTCGACGGGCACCGCCGGGGAGCTGGGTACACTGCTCTGGCACGCGAGCGGCACGCCCACGCGCAGGCCTCCTTAGCTCAGCTGGCCAGAGCAACGCACTTGTAATGCGTAGGTCGTCGGTTCGAATCCGACAGGGGGCTCTGTCCCGGCCGGCGGCCCCCGCGATCCGTGATCGCGGGGGCCGCCGGCTGTCGGGGCGGGGTCAGCCGGTGACCGTCTTCGTCGCCTTGCTGGTCGCCGTGCCGTCGCTGTGGCCCGTGCGGTGGGCCGTGACCCGCACGGTGATCTTCTTGCCCTTCTGGGCCGCCTTCAGGGTCAGGGTGGACTTGGTGGCGCCGCCGATCGCCTTGCCGTTCGCGTACCACTGGTACGCGTACGAGGTCGCCGCCGGGCTCCAGGTGCCGTGCGCCGCCGTCAGCTTCCTGCCGGCCTTCGCCGTGCCGCTGATCGTCGGCGCCCTGGTCGCCTTCGGCGCGTCCCCCTTCGCGACCGTCACCGCGGCCGAGGTCGCGGACCCGCTCAGCCAGCCGCTCCTCCCGGCCGTCACGGTCACCGTGAGCTTCTTGCCGAGCAGGGCCGCCGGGACGGTGTACGACGCGGCGGTCGCCCCGGAGATCGCCTTGCCGTCGGCCTTCCACTGGTAGGTGTAGGAGGCCGGGGCCGCCGACCAGCTGCCGGTCGTGGCGGTGACCTTGGCGCCGACCTTGGCGGTGCCGGTGATCTTCGGGGCGGCCGTGCCGGCCAGCCGGGGCTCGGTCACCGTGAAGCCGCCGCTCGGGTACTCGCAGCAGAACGACAACACGCTGACGTTCCAGTCCCCGACGGCCGCGCCGGTCAGGTCCAGGGTGGCCGTCATCGAGCGGTTGTCCGATGCGACCGAGTCGGCCTTCGCGGAGATCGTCCGGCCGGACAGGCTCAGCCGTACCTCGGTGTTCGGGCCGAGCGCGGTGCCGGTGACCGTCACCTTCACCTTCGTGCCGCTCGCTCCGGTGGCCGGGCTGATCCCCGTGACGCTCACCTTGTCGGTGCCGCAGAGGGGGGCGGAGCAGGCCAGCCGGGCGCTGTAGGCGGTGCTGGACGCGGCCTCGGGCAGGCTGAGCAGGAACACGGTCGGGGTGGCCGCCGCGGACGAGCCGAGCGTTGCGCAGTCGTAGCCGTCGCCGTCCGTGTCGATGTAGTGGACGCAGCCGTTGCGCCAGGACGCCGGATTGTACAGCGCCGGTACGGCTGTGGCGGTCGCGCCGGCGGTGTCCTTGATCTCGGCGGAGAACCTGTCGAGACCGGCGGTCGGCAGGACCGCGCAGACGGCACTGTGCGCCTCGTCGAGGGTGCCGGTGACCGGGCCGTACCCGTAGGAGACCGACGGGACCCGGGTGCACTCGGGCGCGGGGCCCTCGGCGGTCGCGATGCGCAGGGCGTCCAGGTGGTACACCGGGGAGGCCTGCCGGCCTGCCGGGGTCTGGACGAGGACCTGGTGGGTGGTGGAGCCGGTGACCGCGCAGGCACTGTTGCGGAAGGAGCACTCGGTCCTGCCGTCGCCGCCGAGCACCGCGAGGCTCG
Source organism: Streptomyces sp. NPDC059224 (assembly GCF_042754285.1). NCBI lineage: Bacteria > Bacillati > Actinomycetota > Actinomycetes > Kitasatosporales > Streptomycetaceae > Streptomyces > Streptomyces sp. NPDC059224. The sequence goes on along the minus strand of NZ_JBHZAN010000001.1, from coordinate 365,599 downwards.
CCGTACCCAGTGCGTCCCGCACGTTGACGTGGACGACGTCGGTGGCGGCGGGGGTGGTGACCTGGACGCAGTCGACGGTGCCGGCGGCGCCGTAACCGCGCTTCACCGAGGGACCGCCGACCTTCGCCGCCACGGTCTTCGCGCAGCCCGCGGAGGTGGCGGAGGCGGTGACGTCCCGGCGGGTCAGCGTGTAAGCGGCCGTCCTGTCCTGACCGGTGACCAGCACGGTGTGGGCCTTGCCCGGGGTGAGCGAGCAGACGGACCAGCCGTCGGTGGTGGCGTAGTGCTCACAGACCTTCTTTCCGGTGGAGTCCAGCACCGAGAACTTCGCGGGTACGTCCCCGGATGTCGTGGTCAGCTGGAACAGCTCGGCGCCCGTGTGGGCACCCGCCGGGATGCCGAGGCACTGCGAGAAGACCCCGTCGCCGGTGGCGAACGCGGCCTTCGCGCCGTCGGCCGCGAAGCTGCCGGCGGGCAGTACGGGGCAGCCCTCGGGAGCGTCGGTGCGGTGCAGGGCGAGGGCGTAGGAGCCGGTCGCGCCCTCGGCCTGGTACTCGCTGTGCAGCAGCACGCGGTAGGGCGCGGTGCCGGTGAGCGCGCAGTCGCCGTCCGAGAGAGCCTGGGCGTCGCACTGGGCGGTGCCGTCGGCGTCGACGACCTCCACGTCGGCGTGGACGCCGGCGGAGACGAGCGGGGTGAGCACGGCGATCCGGGCGTTGTGCGGGGCCGGCAGGGTCAGGCAGTCGTACTGGCCGGGCGTCCGCAGTTCGCCCTGGTGCAGGCCGTACCCGGTGGGCACGCACCCGGTGTCGGAGGCGCGGCCGAGGACGATCACGCCCTGGCGGGCGGTGCCCTCGGGGATCGCGGTGTAGGTGCCGGCCGCGGGCACCCGGCACGGGTCGGTGCCGGAGCGGCACACGGACTTGCCGTCCGTGCCGTAGACCTGGACCGGGCCGGTGCCGCGGTCCTCGTTGACGTAGTGGACGGTGTAGGGGCCGGCCTTGTCGGTGGTGAAGGTGTAGCAGCCGCCGACGGTGAGGTTCTGCGGGTCCAGGGCGCCGTAGGGGCGGACCGGGGCGCTGGTACAGCCCTGCGGGTCGTTGAGGCGACGGGCGGCGACCGTGTACCCGGCCGGGAAGCCGTTCTCCGAGTAGGTGACCTGGGAGATCACCCGGTAGGGGCCGCTGCCGGTCAGCACGCAGCCGTCCTCGCCGTCCTCCGGGAAGTGCGGGCAGACGCGGGCTCCGGTCGTGTCGGTGAGCCATGCGGTGGTGCTGCCGTAGACCGAGGTGGCGGCGGTGAGGCGGATGCGCTCGCCGGGCTGTCCGGTGAAGGGCTGGCAGTCGACCTCGGCCGGGCTGACGCTGGTCCGGGTGGCGAGCGGCTGGTCCCAGCCGGTGCCGGCCGGGTCGAAGCAGCCCGGCGTGGCCGAGCCGAGCGGGACGACGGTGAGCGTCGAGGCGGCGAGGTCCCAGCCGGTGTTGACGACCTTGAGGGTGTAGGCGCCGGCCGCCGGCAGGTCGCACCAGCCCTTGACGCCGTACTCGTTGTCGTAGCAGTCGAGCTGGGTGCCATCGGCGGTGTACAGCTGCGGGTAGAGGTCACTGCTGCCGGCGCCGAGGGAGACCAGGTGCAGGCCGGGTGCCTCGGCGGTGAGGGCGAAGCAGGTACTGCCGTCCGCCGGCACCGACACCTCGGCCTCCGCGTCCCCGGGGTCACCGAAGGGCGCGAGGGCCAGTGGCGCGCACACCGGGTCGTCGGCGCGGGCGGATCCGGCGCCGACGAGAGTGAGCAGCGAGGCGAGCAGGGACACGACGAGGACGGTCACGGCGGTGAGCCGCCCGGGTCTCGCCGTCGGGCCGAAGCCGGTGCCGGGCACGGGGTGCGCCATCGATTCCCCCCTGGAAATACGGATGTTGGGGCGATGGTCGCACACAGGTGTGACACAGGTTCAGCGGCTTTTGGGCGGCGCCCGGGTCCCGCTGTCCCGTGCGGTGCGTCAGTGGCGTCCCGCCACCCGGTCCGCGAGCTTTGCCAGGCGGGACGAGTCGGTGCTCGGGCGGAGGCGTTCGCGCTGGTCGGCGGCGCGGTAGGTGGCGTACATGCCCTGGACGCCCAGCCACCGGAAGGGCTCCGGCTCCCACTTGCGGACCTTGTGGTTCACCCACGGCAGCTCGGTCAGGTCGGTGCGGCCGGCCTGTCCGGAGTCGAGCTGGACGAGGTCGCGCAGGGTCCGGCCCGCGAGGTTGGTGGTGGCGACACCGGAGCCGACGTATCCGCCGGCCCAGCCGAGCCCCGTGGAGCGGTCGAGGGTGACGGTCGCGCACCAGTCGCGCGGGACTCCGAGCACCCCCGACCAGGCGTGCTGCACCGCCAGTCCCGCCAGGGACGGGAAGAACCGCACCAGGATCTCGCGGAGGGCCTCGATCGTCGCCTCCTGTGTCCGGCCGTCGTTGTCCGTCCGCGAACCGAACCGGTACGGCACCCCGCGCCCGCCGAGTGCGATCCGGCCGTCGGCGGTGCGCTGGGCGTACATGTAGGCGTGCGCCATGTCGCCGAGGGTCTCGCGGCCCGCCCAGCCCACCGACTCCCACTGCTCGTCGGTCAGCGGCTCGGTGGCGATCATCGAGGAGTTCATCGGCAGCCAGGTCCGCTTCTGCCCCTTGAGGTTCGCGGTGAAGCCCTCGGTGCAGCGCAGGATGTACGGGGCGCGGACGGTGCCGTAGGGGGTGACGGCGTGCTTCGGGCGGATCTCGGTCACCGGGGTGGACTCGTGGATCCGCACCCCGAGCGCCTCCACGGCCGCCGCCAGCCCCTTCACCAGCTTCACCGGGTGCAGCCGGGCGCCGTGCGGGGTCCAGGTGCCGCCCACCGCGTCGGCGACGCGGATCCGCTCCCGGGTCTCCCCGGCGCCGTACAGTTCGCGGTCCTGCTCGCCGTACGACAGCTCGTGCTCGTGGAAGGCCCTGAGCCGGGCCAGCTGGGCCGGGGTGGTGGCCACCTCCAGTACGCCCCCCTTGTGCAGGTCGGCGTCGATGCCCTCGGTCTCGGCGACCGCGACGACCTCGTCGACGGTCTCGTTCATGGCCTTCTGCAGCCGTACGGCGGCGTCGCGGCCGTGCAGTGCCGCGTACCGGTCGCGGCCGGCGATGCCGTTGTAGAGCCAGCCGCCGTTGCGGCCGGAGGCACCGTAGCCGCAGAACTTCTGCTCCAGGAGGGTGATGCGGAGGAAGGGGGCGGCCTTCTTCAGGTAGTACGCGGTCCACAGGCCGGTGCAGCCACCGCCCACGATCACCACGTCCGCCGACGCGTCCCCGTCGAGCGGCTCCCGTACCGCGGGGAGGCCGTCGTTCGCGTACCAGAAGGAGACGCCACCGTTGACGACACTGCTTGCCGAGCTGCTCATGGCCGGACGTTAGCCCTTGAAGGTGGCCGGTGTCTCCTTCGGATTCCATGCTTTTCCACGGCCTCTGACCAGCGGATAGCAGGCGAGACCGATCAGCGCGGCGACGAAGTGCCCGAGGTCGGTGAAGGTGGGCGACTCGGCCAGCGGCAGCCCGTACACGAGCAGGACGACCGCGAGATACGCGTACCGCCACGGCGTCGCGATCCGGTACGTGAGCACCGCGACCACCCCGGCCAGCGCGTAACTCACCCCGATGTCCAGGGTGTTGACCGCGGAGTGCGGGGCGATGCCGTCATGGATGCCCTTCAGCAGCGCACCCTCGCTGATCAGGGTGGCCAGCACGTGCGCGGCCACGCACACCAGCAGCCAGCGGACCGTACCGAGCCAGCGTTCCGCGGGTGTGTGGAAGACGGTGTAGAGGAAGGCGTACGGCACCCAGTGGCCGCCCCCGATCCACATCGCGCTGGCGACCAGCACCCGCACCGGGTTGTCCGACAGCTCACGGATGTTGGTGGACCGCTGCCGCAGGAACTGCTGCTCGAACTCCGGTGACATGTGGTGCAGCGCGACGGACGTCACGAAGAGAACCGCCAGCCAGACATACGTGCCGGGGGCGCTGCGGACGTACTCCCACGCCTTGCCGCCGAGGCCCCGGAAAATTCGCATGAGGCGATTCATGCACGGTCGCGGCGTCGTACGGGTGAGTGACATTCCGGAGCGGCCGATCTGCGGCCCCCGCCCCCGCCGGTCCCGGGCCCCTCCGTTGTCAGTGGCGGCCTGCAAGATGGGGGCATGGCGAGGACAGCGGCCGGCGGGTCCGGTGGTGGCAAGGTGAAGGGCGCGCGGCGGCCGGAGGTGCGGCTGCCCGAGCTGGAACCCTGGGGCGGCGGCGAGCTGGAACCGGACGGGGACTACGACGGGCTGGATTTCCGGGAGGCGGACTTCGTCGGGCAGGACGGCGCGGGGGCCCGGTTCATGGACTGCGCGCTGACGGGCTGCGCCTTCGACGAGACGGGGCTGCGCCACGCCCGCCTGCTGGACACGGTCCTCACCGGGCCGAGAGGCGTCGGCACCGACCTCGCCGACGCGACCCTCCGCGACGTCGAGCTGGTCGACGCCCGCCTGGGCGGCACCCAGCTGCACGGTGCCGTCCTGGAGCGGGTGGTGGTCCGCGGCGGCAAGATCGACTACCTGAACCTGCGTACGGCCAGGCTCAGGGACGTGGTCTTCGAAGGGTGCGTGCTGGTGGAGCCGGACTTCGGCGACGCCGTCCTGGAGCGGGTGGAGTTCGTCGACTGCGCCCTGAAGGAGGCCGACTTCACCGGGGCGACCATGAAGGACGTCGATCTGCGGGGCGCCGCCTCCCTGGAGATCAGCAGGGGGGTGGAGCGACTGGCCGGGGCGGTCATCAGCATGTCCCAACTGCTGGACCTGGCCCCGGTGCTGGCGGTCCAGCTGGGGATCCGCGTGGAGGGGTGAGCCGGGGCGCACCGGCCGCCCCGGTCAGTCCTGGGGCGTGGCCGCGGCCGTCTTCCGCAGGCCCAGGTGGTCGTCCGGGTCCCGGAGCCGGTCCTGCTGGGTGGCCAGCAGGCGGCGGACCGCCCCTTCGGGCATGCGGACCACCACCGGCCGGGGCAGGGTCAGTTCCCGCACGGCGGTGCCGGTACGGCCGGCCAGCACGCGGTTGTTCACCTTCGCCACCACCCGCACGTCCAGCGTGAACTGCACGAGGACCGACGCGGCCTTGGGCTTGTGCAGCGGCATCGAACCGGACGCGTTCACCGCCGCGTCCGCCGCCCCGCCGCTGCCACCGGCGTTGCCCATCAGCTGGTTGAGGCGGAACTCGTCGGCGTTGAGCAGTCCCGCTCCCGCCAGGCCGCGTGCCGTCCTGCCGTGGTCGGCGGAGCTCAGACCGTCCGTCTGGGTGGGCCGGGGCGCGTCCAGGTGGCTCTGCCCCACCGTCTCGAAGGTCATCTTGTCGCCGACGCCCAGCACCCGCCCGTCCCGCAGCCGCCCGTGCAGGGACGCCCGCAGGTCCTGGCCCGCCGCTCCGGTGGCGTGCACCGGGGGCAGCTCGGCTCCGGCGGAGGTCAGCAGGGGCAGCGCCGCGATCAGCCACTCGGTGGAGACGGCCTCGTGCAGGGTGTACGCGGCGGCCTGCCCCGTGGACCGGAAGCGGTCGCCGCCGCCCGCCTCCCGGACCGCGGAGCCGACCAGCTCCCGGATCTGCGGGGCGCCCTGGAAGCCGTTCACCTGCGCCTCCATCGGCAGCCGCACACCGCCGGAGCGCCAGGCGCCGAGCGCGGCCGGGCCCTCGCCGCGCGGGCCGGGGGCGGGGGCCACCGGCTGGTGGCGCGGCGCGGTCAGCCGGCCGAGGGCGGCCAGGTCCTTGTCCAGGACGCGGTGGGTGACCGCCTGGCGGCCCAGGGAGACCAGCGCCACCCGGCGGTCGCCGCGGTGCAGTTCGAGGGTCGCCTCGATCGGTATCCGCATCTTCGACGACTTCGCGGTCTTGGCCTCCGCGACCGTCTTCATGCCGAGCTGGCCACGGCCCGCCGTGCCGGAGCGCCGGGAGCCGCCCGAACCGACGCCCAGCCCCGCCGCACCGCCCATGCTCTTCAGCTGCCCGACGCCGCCGTCCGGTTTGCCGGAACCGGCGAAGATCCCCTCCACGCCGGTCGACACCCCCTCGTCGTGGGAGGTGGCCTGCTGGGCGACGGCAGCGGTGATGTACTCCAGGTCCCGGCCGTCGTCCGCCGCACCGTCGTGGCTGCCGTCGCCCAGGCGGTTGACCTTGAACACCGCCCAGTAGGGGGTTCTGCGGCCGTCGAACAGCTCGACGGTGACCCCGCCGTCCATGGCGCCGGAGAGCAGGCCGGCGCTGCCGTCGCGGTCCAGGACGCGCAGCAGCCGCTGCACGTTGTCGTTGCGGTCGGCCAGCTGGCGCCGGGGCAGCAGGTCGTCGGCGAGACCCTGCTGCCCGCTCTCCGCGAGGCGGGTACGCAGCCGGGCCAGCAGCGGCACGAAGTTCGGCAGGTTCTCGATCATGCCGAAGCCGAGGGGCAGCGAGCGGTCGAAGGACGGGCCGGTGGCACGCGGCCGCGCGGACGTGGTGGACCCCGTCCGGCCCGCCGTCTCTCCCCGGTCGCCTTCGCGTGCCTCGCGCCCGGCGCCCGCCCGGGAGCTCTCCGCGGCCCGCCGCCCCGGCCGGGACGGCGGCGGCCCCGTCAGCGGTGCCGGTTCACGGTCGAGCCCGAGCTGCCTGCGGATCGGGGCCGGCAGCTGTGCCTCGGTCAGCCACACCGCCGCCTCGGCCGGCAGCGTGCGGGCGGCCGTCGCCACGTAGGGGCCGCCGCCGGTGACCTCGACCTCGGCGACCATGGTGACGAGCAGGTCGCACTGGACCAGGTAGAGCGGCGCCTTCCTGGGGGTGTGCGCGTTGCGCTCGACCGTGCCGGACAGGGCCGCGGACCGGGCGTCGCCCGCGCTGGTGGTGCGGCTCCCGGACAGCCCCTGGCCCAGCCGCCACTCGGGGCCGTTCTCCGAGCCGGTGGCGCCGACCTGCCAGGTGCTGGTGGTGCCCTGCCCCTCCTGGCCGGCCGCCTGGTGGCCGCCGAGCACGAAGGTCTCGGTGCCCGGACCCGCGCCCCGGTGCAGGAACTTCGGGTTGGCCAGCGTGAGGCGGGTGCCCACCGCCCCGTTCAGCGCGGCGAGCCGCCGCGGGAAGCGCAGGTTCTTGACCACCCATCCGGAGGACACGGCCTGCCGCAGGGACGCCGTGATGGCCTGCGGACCGAACCGCTCCTCGATCGCCAGCCGCGGTGCCAGCCCCTCGGTCTGGAGCGCGGGATCCTCCCGGACGCCCTTGTTGCGGGCGGCGGCCCGGGACAGCAGCTGGAAGGCGAGGTCCCGGACGGCCCGGCCGTCGCCGACCGTCTCCACCAGCTGCCAGTCCCGCAGCGCCTGCCCGGCGGACGGCCGGGGCACGAGCGTGGCCAGGTCGCCGATGCCCTCGGCGGTGACGGCGTGGTCGGGTCGCGGGGCCTGCGCCCGGCGCCGGTCGCGCACCGCGTCCTTCCGCTGCCGGCCCTCCTCGTCGAGGGTGAACTCCGTCGGGGTGACCAGCCGTACGTCCTGCTCGTCCAGGTGCAGGCCCGCCAGCGGGGTGGCCTGCGGCGCGTCCCGGCCCGGGGAGCCGGGGGTGAGGGCGCGGCCGAGCTTGCGCTGCCGGGAGGTCATGGTGACGTCGACGTCCAGACGCAGGGCGGCCCCGAAGGTGCTGGCCTTCTCGGAGCCGTTGGTGAGGATGTCGGTACGGGTGGTGGGGCCGGCCTGGTTGCGGCGGGTGCCGGCTCGGTGCCTCTCGTAGCGGGCCGAGCCGGTCAGGATGCCGGGGACGATCCTGGCCTGCGCGAGTACGAGACCGCCGATCGAACGTGAACTGCTGCGTCCGCTCTGCGCGTTGCCGGTGACACCGGAGTGGCTGCGCACCAGCCAGTTGTCGGTGTCGCCGAGGTAGCCGGTCTCGCGGAGCTGCCCCCGGACGCGGAGCTGCACGTCGTGGGCGTGCAGGGTGGTCTTGCGGCGCAGCCGCACCCGGATGCCGGTCGTGGTCAGCTGGTCCTTGTTGACCCGCAGGTTGGTCTCGGAGAGGGCGGCCATCAGCTCGCGGTGGTTGCGCCGCTGGAGCGCGGCCTCCTCCTTGCCGGGCGTCGAGGCCACCGCGTCGGTACCGAAGGCGGGCAGGTAGCCGGCCAGCCGGGGATCGGTCGCGAACAGCTCCTGCACGGCCCGGACCATGGGGCCGGTGTCGAGCTGGCTGAGGGTGACGCTGGAGCCCATGGCGCCGAACGGGAGGTGCCGCTCGACGTCGGTCTCGGCGCCGTTCCCGTCGGTCCGCCTGGGCTTCTCGATGAACTCCTCGGCCTTGGCTCCGGGCGGCAGCGGCAGCCCGAGCGACTGCGCCTCGTCGGCCCGCAGGCTCATCCACACCTGCATCGAGTGCCGGGCGACGCGGGTCCCGGGGCGAAGGATCATCTCGGCGGAGCGCTGCCCGGTGCCCTCCGCGGTGAACTGCACGGTCGCCAGGTAGAGCACCTTGTCGCCGCGCACCTCGGCGCCCTGGCGACTGGACACGGTCTGCTCGGCCACCGTGAACCGCGCCTTGCGGGCCGCCGCGACCGGCATGGCCGTGGCCCGCACGACGGCGGCGTTGCCGGCCGCTCCGACGCCGATGGCCGGCCCCAGACCGCCGGTGACGGCACGCCCCTTGCCGGCGCTCTCGGTGACCGTGTGCTGGGTCTGCTGATGGGTGCGCAGCTGCGTCGCGCCGGTACCCCAGGCGGGCGACATGCCGGTGATGTCGGCTCGCATGCGGTAGCTGCCGAGGCTGCTGCCGTCCTTGGACGCCAGGTCCTCGCCGGTGACGCCGTCGCGCAGCAGCCGGGGCAGGTCCTCCAGGACGGTCGCCGTCGAGGTCGCCTCGTGGAGCCGGGCACGGCCGGGCGCGCCGGGCGCGGTGAGGGAGGGATGCAGGACGCCGGCGACCGCGTCGAAGAGCCCGCCGCCGCCCTGGTGCGGGGCGGCGCCGTCGGTCACCGCGACCGGAGCCATCGAGTCGGCGAGCGTGACGCGCCGGGCGGTGGCCGCCTGGAGGGGCGCCGGAGCGGCGGGCGCCGCGGTGCCCGCCGGGACCAGGTGCTCGGTGGGCACGCGCTGGGTGAGGGTGCCCGAGCCGTGGAAGGTCTGCGCGGGCTGCGTCGCGGCCCGGCCGCCCTGCCGCTTCACCCGTACGCCGTACCGCACCTTGCGTGGTGCCTCCACCGAGCCCTTCTCGCTGCGCAGCACCCGCGGTTCGGCCACGTTGCGCTGGCTGCGGGACTCCCGCGAGGACTGCCAGGGCTGTGCGTTCGCCAGCCCGGCCCCGCCCAGCCACAGCCCCGGTACGACGGGCGCGAGCCCGAAGGCCATGCCGCCCAGGCCCTTGCCGGACCCGCCGCTCGCGGTGGTCGCGACGGTGGCGGCGGTGTTGTGCTGGACGTCGACCTTGGTGTCCTTGCCCTCGGCCTCGTCCAGTGCGGCGAGCGGCGTCCCGTCCTGGTCCGGCAGGGTCCTGGCGAGCAGGTCCTTCGGGTGGAAGGCCGGCGGCCGGTCGTCGGGGGCGCGGGTGATGCCGACGGTGACGTCGTACCAGTCCTTGCCGTCCTTGCCCTGGACCGTGAAGGCGCGGCCCTGTCCGTAGAACGACTCGGGGCGTGCGGCGAGTTCGGCGCCGATGCCGGCGACCTCGCCGTCGCCGTGCCCGACCACCGCGGCCACCGCGTTTCGGACGAACTCGTGCCCGGTCAGCCCGTAGGCCGTGGACAGGCCGGCCGCCTGGAAGTCCATCAGGTAGGACGGGAGCACGAGTCCCGGCTCGGTGCGTTCCTCCTCGATGGGGGACACGGGCAGCACCGGCCGGCCGCGTACCGCCGAGGGCCGGGCGACGCCCTTCCCCTTGGCGTTCCGCAGCGCCTTTGTGGTGGCCGCGTTCCCCGCTTTGCCCTGGAGGGCGAGCATCGCGTTTTCCGCCGGCCCGACGGGCACGGTCGGGCCGAGGGGCTTGGCGGTGACCGGTACCCGGGAGACCCCGTCAGAGGCATCTTTTCCGCTGTCGCCTGGCTGTCGCTGCGTCCGCACGGAGTCAACGTAAAGGCGGCCGGGTCAGGCGGAACGCCTTCCGTCTCACTTGTCACTCCCGCCTGGCTGGGCGGTCAACTTCCGTACATCCAAACGTCGTTCAACCGTCCGGAAGCCTACGAGACCCTCGGGAAACGGGCTTGGAGCGTCCAGATCGCCGGGTTGTCGGCCAGGCCCTCGTGCATGTCGGTCAGGTCGGCGATCAGGTCGTGCAGGAAGTCCCGTGCCTCCCGGCGCAGTTCGGTGTGGGAGAAGGTGAGCGGGGGCTCCTCGGCCGGCATCCAGTCCGCCTCGACGTCAACCCAGCCGAAGCGGCGCTCGAAGAGCATGCGGTCGGTGGACTCGGTGAAGTCGAGTTCCGCGTGCTGCGGCCGGGCGGCCCGGGATCCGGCGGGGTCGCGGTCGATCCGCTCCACGATGTCGCACAGCGCCCACGCGAAGTCGAGCACCGGCACCCATCCCCAGGCTGTGGACAGCTCCCGGTCCGCCTTGGTGTCCGCGAGGTAGACGTCCCCGCAGAACAGGTCGTGACGCAGCGCGTGGACGTCCACCCGCCGGTAGTCGGTCTGGGGCGGGTCCGGGAACCGGTTGGAGAGGGCATAGCCGATGTCGAGCACGTCGTCGATGGTGTCATGTCGTCCTACGATCACGTGCGTGCCCCGATCCGTGCTCGTTCTCCCCGCCGCACTGCTCTGCCTCACACTGGCCGCGTGCGACGGCGGGGTGCGCGGCGCCCCGGGCGGCGCGGGCGTGGGCGACCCCTACTTCCCCAAGGCGGGCAACGGCGGCTACGACGTCGGCCACTACGGCCTCACGCTCGCCTACGACCCCCACAGCGGCCTCCTCACCGGCACCGCCGTGATCACCGCCCGGGCCGGCCGGGACCTGTCCGCCTTCGACCTCGACCTGCGGGGACTCCACGTCGACGGGGTCACCGTCGAGGGCAAGGAGGCCCGCTGGAACCGGGCCGGGCAGGAGCTGACCGTCCGCCCGCACGACGGCCTGGACAAGGGCGAGACCTTCGCCACGACCGTGCGCTACTCGGGCCGCCCGGAGACGATCACCGACCCCGACGGCTCGAAGGAGGGCTGGCTGCGCACCGCGGACGGCGCGCTCGGGCTCGGCGAGCCGGTCGGCGCCATGGCCTGGTTCCCCGGCGGCCACCACCCCTCCGACAAGGCGTCGTACGACATCACGGTCACCGTCCCGGAGGGCCTCCAGGCCGTCTCCGACGGAGAACTGAAGAGCGAGACGACGAGGAACGGCCGTACGACCTTCGTCTGGCACACCGCCGAGCCGATGGCGAGCTACGTCGCCACGGTCGCCGTCGGCCACTACACGGTCACCCGCGCCACCCTCCCCGACGGCCTGCCGGTGTACACCGCCGTCGACCCCACCCAGGCGAGGGCGAGCCGCGCGGTCCTGGCGAGGATCCCCGAGATCATCGCGTGGGAGGCGTACAACTTCGGCCCCTACCCCTTCTCCTCCACCGGCGCGATCGTGGACCGCCCGGCGGACGCCGGGTACGCCCTGGAGACCCAGAACCGGCCCGTCTTCCCCGGCGCCCCGGACACCGCGACCCTCGTCCACGAACTCGCCCACCAGTGGTACGGCGACTCCGTCACCCCGAGGACCTGGCGGGACATGTGGCTCAACGAGGGTTTCGCGACCTACGCCGAGTGGCTCTGGGACGAGGACCACGGCGGCCCGAGCGCCCAGCAGACCTTCGACAAGGTCTATGCCACCCCCACGGACGACTCCACCCTCTGGGGCTTCCCGCCGGCCGACCCCCCGAGCGCCGCGTACATCTCGGAGCGGCCGGTCTACGACCGCGGTGCGATGGTCCTGCAGAAGATCCGCCAGACCGTCGGCGACGACACGTTCTACGACATCGTCCAGGGCTGGGCCGCCACCCACCGCCACGGCAACGCGGACACGGCCCAGTTCACGGCGTACGTGCAGCAGAAGGCGCCGGGCAAGGACTTCTCCGCCGTCTGGAAGACCTGGCTGCACGGCGACGGCAAGCCGCCGAGACCCTAGGAGCCCGGAACCAGTTCCTTGCGCAGCACCGCGCACGGCCGCCCGAGCCGCCGGTCCGGACGGTGCCCGATCACCTCGTACCCGAGGGCCGTCCAGAAGGCCAGCCCCTTCGGGTTGTTCTCCAGCACGGCGAGCCGCACGGCGTCCCGCCCGGCCATCCGGAACCGCTCCTCGACCCCCTCCGCGATCCGCCGCCCGTACCCGCGTGCCCGCGCCGCCGTGTCCACCATCAGCAGCCCGATCCACGGATCGGGATCGGCCGGATCGGGATGCCGGGCCAGCGTGATCACCACCCCCACCAGCCGCCCCTCGGCACGCGCCAGCAACACCTCGACGTCCGGATTCGCCAACTCGTCGGCGAGCGCGCCGGCCACCTGCTCAGGCCGGATGTCGTCCGGATCCGGGAAGTCCCCGCTGAGCGCCTGGAACTCCCGGTCGGAGGCGTACAGCGCGGTCAGCTCGGTGAGAAGGGGGGCCGGGATGTCGTGGTCGGGGGTGAGGGGGAGCGGGGCGAGGATCATGCGGGCAACTTATCCGGCGGACAGCGGGGCAGGCCGTCGCTCGCGACGGTCCAGTCGCCGACTAGGTCCCCTCCGGGAGATCGCTTCGGCAGTCGCGGCAGAGTCCGGGCGCGGGGGAGCGGAAGCCTCTGTCGCAGCCCTCGCAGTTGTGCATCCGGGTGGGCGTGGCCGGCGGGGGATCCGGCGCGCGGAAGGGAGGCGGCGCGGGAAGCCGGTCCGTCAGGCGGTGGGCCACGAAGGCGGCCGGCCGGATCAGGGGTTCCGCCGGCAGGTCGGCGGTCAGGGCGTGGCGTACGGCGGTGGCGGTGACGTCCCGTTCCAGCCAGGCCGCGACCCCGGGTGCCAGGTGTTCGGTGTCGGCGGCCGACAGCAGCAGCCGGGAGTCGTGGCGGCGGAGGTCGGAGAGGATGTCGACGGCCTTCTGGACGAGCGCGGGGGAGGGGCAGGCCGGGCGCGGTACGGGTGGCAGGGCCTTCTTGCGGGCGGGCTTCCGCGGTGTCCCGGGCCGTGCCACGGTTTCGGGTCGGCGGGCGCGGTGGGCGGGCTGGTTGCAGGAGACCGTGCGGGTGATGATCCGGCCGTCGGCGATCCGCTCGCGTTCGCGCCGCAGATAGCCCTCGGCCTCCAGCTCGTTCAACGCGGCGGCGATCCGGTTCCTGCCCTCCGGGAAGCGGATCGCCAGGCTCTTGATGTCGACCTGGGCGCCCTTGGGAAGCGACTGGATGTGCACGCCCAGCCCGATCGCGAGCGCCGAGAGGGTGGAGTGCTGGGCCAGGTGGTTGCCGATCACCACGAAGTGGGAGGTGTGGCGGGAGTTGTCGTGCAGAAGTCCCCCGGACCCCCGGTTCGGGTGCTTCTTGGCGGCAACACGGGACTCGGCGCCCGAGGGCGCGCTAGGGTTTTTCGTATCCATCGGGAAGGTGGTGCTTCCTAGGTGGTCAGGCCCTCGCACTGGGATTGCTCGTCCCGGCGGGGGCCGAAATTTTTCTGCGGTCGTTTCGCTGAGCGTAGGGCAGGCAACCCTCCCCAAAGCCAGTCGAGTTGGGCATATTCACTCGCGGGAGTGACGCTGCGCGACGGGCGGGAGGGGTGGGGCTTGGTGGGGTTCTTTCTCCTCGTTTCGTTCCTTGGTCACTGACGTCCCTCGGGGCCGAAGCCCGCGTTCCCGGGCCCCGGTCGCACGTCGACCTCGGCCCACACCGTCTTGCGGGGCGACAGTCCGGGGGTCACGCCCCACTTGTCGGCGAGTGCCTCCACGAGGACCAGGCCCCGGCCCGACTCGGCGTCCGGCGCGAACGGTTGGGGGTGCGGAGGGCGGTCACCCCGTGTGTCCGTGACCTCGATGCGCAGGGTGTCCCCCACGACGTAGAGCGTGAGGTCGAAGTCGCGTCCCGGTACCCGTCCGTGCGTCGCCGCGTTCGCCGCCAGCTCGGCCACGATCTGCCTCGCCGGGTCCAGGGGAAGCCTCCAGGCGCGCAGTTGCTCGGCGGCCAGCAGCCTGGCCAGGCGGGCGCCCCGGGGCGTGGACGAGAGCCGCAGGCTCATGTTGCGGACGGGGGTGGAGATTTCGTCGTTCACATCACTCAGCGTGGCCGGGCCTGCGTACCGTGAACAGTGACGGAGCCGTTGCGTACGGTGGCTGTCCGGCCCTTGTCCGGTGCTGTCCTGGCTGTCGGGCACGGGCGTACGGCACTAAGGGGAGTGGGATGGGCGAGGTGACCGAGCCGGGCCGGGAGGTCGACCCGGACGACGACCGGGGCGTGGCGGTCGTCGCCACGGTCGGGCGTCAGCTGAAGCTGCGGCGGGAGGCGGCGGGCCGCCGAGTTCGGGGAGGTCGTCGGCTACGGCGAGGACATGGTCCACAGGTCGAGGGCGGGAAGCGGATTCGCCGTCAGGAGTACCTGAACCGGGCGGACGAGGTCCTGGACGCGGGTGGACAGGTTTCCGCGATGTGGGAGGACGTGAAGAAGGTCCGCTACCCGAAGAAGGTACGGGAGCCGGCCAAGTTGGAGGCGCAGGCCGTTGAGATCGGCTTGTACGAGTGCAACATCATCGCCGGGCTGCTTCAGACTCCTGAGTACGCGCGAGCCGTGATCTTCGCCGCGCAACCGCCCTATTCACCGGACGACGTGGAGCGCACGGTGACGGCACGTCTGGCCAGGCAGTCGGTTTTCGAGCGCGATCCGGCTCCGTCCATGCACTTCGTGCTGGAAGAGGCGCCGCTGCGCCGGCAGGTTGGAGGCACAATGGTGTGGCGGCAGCAGCTCGAACGCCTGTTGGAGGCAGACATGATCCGCAACGCCTCCTCCGTGGAGCCCGCCGAACTGGTGTGGTTCAAGAGCAGCTACAGCGGTGGCACCAACGGCGAGTCCTGCCTCGAAACAGCCCCGACCCCCACCGCCATCCACGTCCGCGACTCCAAGTACACGTACACGCATGAGCCCTCCGCCCCCGGCCCCCGGCTCGTCCTGGCCCTATCCGCCTGGGGGCCCTTCGTGGCGTACACGGCGGGGAGCTGAACGCAGGACGGGAGCCCCCGGTGTCGTACCAGGGGCTCCCGTACAGCGCGGCGAGCCGCGACCGTCAGACGTTGACGCCGAAGTCCTGGGCGATTCCGACCAGGCCGGACGCGTAGCCCTGGCCCACCGCGCGGAACTTCCACTCCGCGCCGTTGCGGTACAGCTCGCCGAAGACCATCGCCGTCTCGGTGGCCGCGTCCTCGGAGAGGTCGTAGCGGGCGATCTCGGCGCCGCCGGCCTGGTTGACGATGCGGATGTAGGCGTTGCGCACCTGGCCGAAGTTCTGCGAGCGGGTCTCCGCGTCGTAGATCGAGACCGGGAAGACGATCTTGTCGATGTCGGCCGGGAGGGCCGCCAGGTTGACGTTGATCGCCTCGTCGTCGCCGGCGCCCTCACCCGTGCGGTTGTCGCCCGTGTGGACGATCGTGTTGTCCGGCGTCTGCTTGTTGTTGAAGAAGACGAAGTGGGCGTCGGAGTAGACCTTGCCCTGCGTGTTGACCGCGATCGCCGAGGCGTCGAGGTCGAAGTCCGTGCCGGTGGTCGTGCGGACGTCCCAGCCCAGGCCCACGGTGACGGCGGTCAGGCCCGGAGCCTCCTTGGTGAGCGAGACGTTGCCACCCTTGGACAGGCTTACAGCCATGGTCGGGAGTCCTTTCCCTCGTTTGCGTACGGCCGTGCGGCGTACGGGCTTGAAGCTACAGCTACCCGTATGAACGCCACGAGGGGTACCGAAGGTTCCAGGTCGCTTTACTTTCTTTGCCAAACGGGTGAAGGGCGATATTCGCGTGACGTGTGCCGGTCAGCCGCGCGACCATGGGGGCATGGCCGGTCCGTATCCCATCCGCGGCTCCGTCTCGCTCCCCGAGGCCGAGCTCAACTGGCGTTTCTCGCGGTCGTCCGGGCCGGGCGGGCAGCACGTCAACACCAGTGACTCGCAGGTGGAGCTGCGCTTCGACCTCGCGAACACCGCGGCGCTGCCGCCGGTGTGGAAGGAGCGGGCGCTGGCACGGCTGGCCGGGCGGCTCGTCGACGGCGTGGTCGTCGTGAGGGCGTCCGAGCACCGCTCCCAGTGGCGCAACCGCGAGACCGCCGCCGTACGCCTCGCGGCCCTGCTCGCCGAGGCCACCGCGCCCCCGCCCAAGCCCCGCATGCCGACCCGTATCCCGCGCGGTATCAATGAACGCCGGCTGCGGGAGAAGAAGCAGCGGTCGGACACCAAACGGGGCCGGTCGGGCCGCGACTGGTCGTAGTGGCCGACGGCGGATCCGCCTTGTGGATGCCCTCCGGGATTTTCCGTTCGCGATCGCATCGCACCGCCGAACGGCCTTTCGCCGTGCGGCCGCGGAAAGTGTGCCCGCGGGAATTGAAAAACAGACCGCGCGGTTTCATCCCAGCTGCCGGTATCGGCCCCGGAAATACATCAGCGGTCCGCCCTCCGCGCTCGGCAGTTCGGCGGTCAGGACGCGGCCGATCACCAGGGTGTGGTCCCCGGCCGGCACCCGCTGCTCGGTGCGGCACTCCAGGGTCGCGAGCGCGCCGCCGACCAGGGGCGCGCCCGAGGCCTCGCCTCGCACGTACGGAACGTCCTCGAAGAGCAGGCGGTCGCTGATGCGGCCCTTCATCGCGAAGCGGCCGGCGATGTGGCGCTGGCTCTCGGTGAGCACGGAGACCGCCCAGCGCGGCTGTTCGTCCAGCAGGTCGTCCATGCGGGAGCCCTCACGCAGGCTGACCAGCACCAATGGCGGGTCGAGCGACACCGACATGAACGCGGTGGCGGTCATGCCGACGTCCTCGCCGGTCGGCGCCAGCGGGTCGTCCGGGTCGAGCGGCGGCTCCTGCGCGGTCACCAGGACCACGCCCGCCGCGAGCCGGGCCAGGGCCGCCTTGAACGCTTCGTTGCTCACCCCCACAGCATGCCCGGTGGCTTCTGCGGCGGTGGGGGAGGGAGTCTTCAGCACGCCGGAAACGCTAGTGTCGCCCCCTGTGCAGCCGCATCGGCCATCCGCCCGAGCCGGGTCCTAGGACCAAGGGCGGGGTGGTGAAAGCCCGTAACGTGCATCATGTGCACACACACCCAAAGGCTGTGTTCGGTAAACGCACAGGGAAAACGCAGAAACTCCACGCAATTGCTCATGTTCTGCTGTGACTTGAGTCACAAGGGGCATTAATTGTTGACCCTGTGTACCGAGTGGGCAGCGCGCTGTGATTCAGTGGCGGGGAAAAGTAGCGCCGAAGCAGACCCTTGATTCGCTGCGAGGTCTCGGGGGGAGGGCGAACATGGAGACCGAGTCGGAACCCTACGTCCGTCTTGCGTCCCTGCGACAACTGCACCAGGTCATGGCCGACATGAACACCGCCCGCAGTCTGGCGGACACCCTGCAGACCGTCGCCGACGGCGTGATCACCGCCCTCGGCTTCGAGATGGCGTGCGTGAATCTCGTACGTCCCGACGGCGACCTCGTGGTCGCGGCCCTCTCCGGCAACTCCGCCGCCGAGGCCCTGATCACCGGCCGGGTCGGCTCCCGTGACTCCTGGGACCGGCGGCTGGGCATGGGCGAGAAGTGGGGCGACCTCGTCTTCATACCGCACACCGAGGGCTGGGTCCTCGACGACGACGACGTCCCGCAGTGGTACACCGACGGCCCCGCGCCCCGCTTCGAGGACGAGTGGCATCCCTCGGACCGGCTCTTCGCCCCCATGTACACGCCCGGCATATCGGGCAGCTCCTGCGGCGAACTGCTCGGCGTGATCTCCGTGGACCGCCCGCGCAACGGCCGGCACCCCGGCGCCTGGGGCCGCGAGGCCCTGCAGATGTACGCCTTCCAGGCCGCGATCGCCATCAGCAACGCGCGTCTACGCGCGAACATGCAGCGGGCGCTGGTCAGGCTGGAGCGCGAGCAGCAGGCCCTGAGGGCCAGCGAGGAGTCCTTCCGGCAGGCCTTCGAGTACGCCCCCTCCGGCATGGCGATCGCCGAGATGGGCGGCGACCAGCACGGCCGGATACTGCGCACCAACGACGCCCTGTGCCGCCTGCTGGGCCGCCCCGCCTCCGCGATGCGCCGCTACTCCTTCTCCGACCTGGTCCACCCCGAGGACATCGGCACCCTGCTGCGCACCTCGGCGGAGGGCGGCCGCGCCGAGCTCCGCCTCGGCCGCCGGGACGGCACGTACGTCTGGGTCTCGCTCCGCAACTCCGTGGTCGCCGACGCGGCCGACGGACCCCGCTTCCTGCTCACCCACGTCGAGGACATAGAGGAGCGCAAGCGCCGCGAGCTGCAGCTCGCCCACCGCGCCTCCCACGACTCCCTCACCGGCCTGCCGAACTCCGCGGAGCTGCGGTCCCGGCTCTCCTCCCGGCTCTGCCGGCGCGCCGACACCGACGGCCTGGAGTCCCTGGACGCGGCCTACGGCCACCCCGCCTACGACGTCAACGGCCACGGGTTCGACTTCGCCGCGTCGGTCCAGTCGTACGACGGCTACGACCACCATGTGCACACCGTCGCCCCCGAGGAGGGCCGCGACGATGGCGCCAAGGGGCTCGCGGTGCTCTTCTGCGACCTCGACGGCTTCAAGTCGATCAACGACCGGTTCGGGCACAACGCGGGTGACGCCGTCCTCATCGAGGTCGCCCGCAGGCTCACCCGGGGCGTCCGGGACGGGGACACCGTGGCCCGCCTCGGCGGCGACGAGTTCGTGATCCTCGCCGACGGGCTCGGCAAGGCCGACGCCCAGGACCTGGCGGTACGCCTGCGCAACGAGATCATCCAGCCGATCCGCGCCGAGGGGCGGGCCGTCCGGGTGGGCGCCAGCTTCGGCATCGGGTGGGCGCACTGCGGCATGACGGCGGACGAAGTCCTGAAATCCGCCGACGAGCGGATGTACGTAGAGAAACGATCTCGTCCCAAACAACATCGCCGGGCAGGATGATTCCCAGGTCATCGCGTTGATGCGGTCTGAGTCACCCGTTTGGCTCAGCAGGACCGGGTAGGCTCGACTCTCAATACCCGTACCGCATCCGCCCGCACCTGTTGAGGAGTACCAAGGGATGACGCCCGGCGACAACGGCGCGAGCACGCCCGAGGACGAGGACCCGTTCGGCTACCTGTACGCCGACGGCCAGGCCAGAGGGGCCCAGCCGCCGTCCGGCTCCGGTGGCTATGGCTACCCGAACGCGGTCAGCAGAGTGCGCTCGGTCGGTGAGCGGACCTATGGCGGCCAGCAGCAGGCGCCGCAGGCACCGCCGTACGGCGGTCACACCATTCCGCAGCAGCAGCCGGGTGCCGGCGGCTACGGCCAGCAGCCGTCCGCGGCCTACCAGGCCCCGGAGACGCTCCCGGGCGGCGCGACCACCACCCGCCAGCAGATGCCGTCCTCCGGCCGCGGCCGGGGCCCGAACACCAAGGGCCTCCTCATCGGCGCCATCGCGGTGGTCGCGGCGGTCGTCATAGGCATCAGCGTCGCCATGCTGAACGGCAACGGCGACGACGACAAGGCGAACGGCGGCACGTCCCCGTCCCCGACCCAGCCCGAGACCGCATCCCCGTCCCCCTCCAGCACCAGCTCGGTGTCGGCATCGGGTGAACTACCGACGATCGACGCGAAGGCACTGCGGCTCGGCGGTGGCGCCACGGTCGCTTCGGACGTGAAGGGCGCGAAGGCCGGCGGCGGCATCTACGTCGGGAACTTCAACCAGGCGGGCGCATCCATCACCTGGACCGTGAACGGGATCACCGAGGCCGGTAAGTACACGCTGTTCTCCACGTACGGCGTTCCCGGCAAGGACGCCAGCGCCACGCTCACGATCAACGGCACGGCGCAGAATCGTCCGATAAATCTCGGGAACTTCGCCAAAGCGCCAGCGGGTGACTACGAAAAGGGCTGGACGAACACCTGGGCGGACATCACCCTCAACAAGGGCACCAACACCATCAAGATCTCCTGCGAACAGGGCAACCAGTGCGACGTCAACTTTGACCAGCTCTGGCTGAAGTCGGGCTGGAAGTAGCCCGCGGATTACCGAGTGACGATCCTCCGGAGGGAAAGTACCGCCGCTGTGTTGATGCGGCGGTACTTTCCGCTTCGAGGACAGGTGATGGGCTCAACCAGTCCAATCCGTGCAAGAGTTCAGAAGAGTGTCGCCCTCAAATCTTGCGACCTGTACGCCGACTGTGATCAGACCTCGACTGTCCGAAGCGGTGGAGGTCAATGTGACGGTCTGGCCGGAGCCGTCGGTGTTGCTGTGCCAGGCCCAGTTCTTTCTCGTGTCATCACCTTCTGTGGAAATGAATCGAATCCTGACGTGATGACCATCGGCCAGTGTGTCGGTCAAGCTGAAGTGAATGTTCACGGTTGCGGTGGGGCTTGACCGGTTGGAGACTCTGATTGCCCCTGTTGCGCCAGTAGTCTCGCACCCGCGATAGTCGTCGTCGACTGCGCCGGCTGGGCTTGTAGCGGCGGCAGACAGGAGAATTGTAGTTGCTATGGTCGCTGCTGCCGCCAGTTTCTTCTGCAAGGTGATCGCCCTTTGGTCCTGAGTAGTGTTATCAGGACCCTGAAAAAGGGGTGGCTGGAGATTGTGACGAAATCCGTTTCGTTTTTAATTGGCCCTACGCGGTGTTTCCTCCGCCCGACACCGTGACCCGGGGCAGGAGTTCGGCGTACACGGCCGGGTTGTACTCGCCGGCCGCCGGTGCCGCCACGGTCGCGGCGGACAGGGCGAGGGCCCGGGCCAGGCGGTCCGGCCATGGCAGGTGTTCCATCAGGCCGGAGAGCAGGCCGGCTACTGCTGAGTCGCCTGCGCCGGTCGGGTTGCCGTGTATGGGGGCCGGAGGGGTTGCCTGCCAGTGGCCCTCCGGGGTGCGGGCCAGCAGGCCCCGCGGGCCCAGGGAGGCGACCACCGCGCGGGCGCCCCGGCGGCGGGCGTCCTGGGTCGCGCGCAACGGCTCGTGGGAGCCGGTGAGTTCGGCCAGTTCGACGGCGTTCGGCTTGACCAGGTCCGGGCGGGCGGCCACCCCGCGCCGCAGCGGCTCCCCGCTGGTGTCGAGGAGGACCGGCACACCGGCGGCCCGAGCGGTCTTTATCAGGCCCGCGTACGCGCCGACCGGTACCCCTGGCGGCAGGCTGCCGCACAGTGCCACGGCCGAGGCGTCGGTGAGGAGTTCCTCGTAGTGGTCGAGGAAGGCGCCCCACTCGGCCGGCGCTATCTGCGGGCCTGGCTCGTTCAACTGGGTCGTGTCGCCCGTCCGTTCGTCCACGACGGCGATGGTGCGGCGGGTCGGGCCGACCACCGGGAGCAGGGCGTCCACCACCCCCGCCGACTCCGTGAGACGCTCCCGCACCGCCTGCCCGGTGACGCCCCCGGCGAAGCCGGTCACCGTCGTCCGGTGCCCGAGGGCGGCCAGCACCCGGGCCACGTTCACGCCTTTGCCGCCCGGCCGTTCGGTCACGTCGGAGACGCGGTGCGAGGCGTGCGGGCGCAGCGCGCCGACCCGGTAGGTGATGTCGAGAGCGGTGTTCAGCGTGACCGTGAGGATCACCGGCGACCTCCCCCTCGCGCCGTACGTTTCGGGGTCCCGATCATGCCAAAGAGACGGCGACCGGCCTAGAGCCGGTCAGTCGCCGGACGGTGGCTCGGGTCTGGTGTGGAGGATCTCGCGGGCCTGTTCCGCGGCGCGGGCGATGCTCTCGCTGACGAAGTCGAGGAAACGGGCGATGTTCTCCAGGCGGGTGGCGGCCGGGGTGCCGGGGACGAGGACGCCGACGCCCTGCCGGGCGATCTCGACGATCCGGGCGGTGGACCGGGCGCTGGCCATCATCGACTGGTACCAGATGTCGTCGTCGACGATGTAGCGCTCGCGGCGGCCCTCGCCCTGTTCCCGGCGGGCGAGGCCCTGGCTCTCCAGGAACCCGATCGCCTTGGAGACGGACGCCGGGCTGACCTGCAGGTGCTCGACGAGTTCGGACGCGGTGAGGCTGCCGGAGTCGGCGAGGGTGAGGGAGGCCATCACCCGGGCCGGCATCGCGGTCATGCCCGACGCCACCATGACGCCGGTCAGTGTCTCCTCGTACGCGCGCACGGCCTCGGGATCGCGTCCGTGGGCCGGCGCCGGCGCCTCGGTGCCCTTGGATGCGGCCTGCCTGCTGCGGTGCGCGCGGCGCTCGGTGGCGCGGTGGGCCAGGTCGGCGCGGTAGCCGGTGGGGCCGCCGTTGCGCAGCACCTCGCGGGTGACCGTCGAGGTCGGACGGTCGAGACCTCTGGCGATCTCGGCGTAGGCGAGGCCGTCGGCCAGTCCCAGCGCGATCTGCTGACGTTCCTGCTGGGTCAGCCTGCCTCCCGGCATCGCGGTCTCCTCACGGCCTTCGACGGTTCGTATCGCGCCCAGAATAGCGTTCACTTTCAGTCCATTGCAACGGACGCCTGGCTATCGTTGCATTCACTCCGAACGTCAATGCAACAATGTCGTGGCTTTTGGCTGCAATTACAGGGTTTTTGCTCGACAAGTATGTTGCTCGATCAGTGAACGCAACGTAGCTTTTCGTCTGTCGGAAACAGAAGGCAGTGAGTCTGAGGAGAGCACGATGCAGAAGTTCGACACCCCTGCCCCGGTCACCGCCGTCCTGGAGATCCCCGCCGGACGCGTCCAGCTCATCGCCGCGGACCGTGCCGACACCACCGTCGAGGTGCTGCCCGCCAACCGCGCCAAGAGCCGGGACGTCAAGACCGCCGAACAGACCGCCGTCACCTACGCCGACGGCGTCCTGCGGATCACGGTCGCGGCCTCCGGCAACCAGTTCCTCGGACCGTCCGGAGCCGTGGAGGTCACCGTCCGGCTGCCGGCCGGCTCCCGCGTCGAGGCCACCACCTCCGGCGCCGAACTCCGCGGTGTCGGACGCCTCGGCGACGTCGCGTTCGAGGGCGCGTACCGCCAGATCAAGATCGACGAGGCCGCGAGCGTCCGCCTCACCGCACTCGACGGCGACGTCGAGGTCGGCCGGCTGGGCGGCTCCGCGGAGATCAGCACCACCAGGGGCGACATCCGGATCGCCGAGGCCGGGGCCGGCACGGTCGTGCTCCGCACCCAGGACGGTGACATCTCGGTCGGGGCCGCCGCCGGCGTCCCGGCCGCCCTGGACGCCGGAACCGGCTACGGCCGCGTGAGCAACGCCCTCAAGAACGACGGCACCGCCGAACTCGACATCCGCGCCACCACCTCGCGCGGCGACATCACCGCTCGCAGCCTCTGAGCAACCGCCGCCGCACCCGACACGCTCACACCCACAGGGGGAAGACATGACGCAGGACAGCACTCACCCGGCCGGTTCGCGGTGGACCGGCATGGTGCCGGTCGACGACACGGCCCTGGCCGTCACCGACACCGGCGGCAGCGGAATCCCGGTGGTCTACCTCAACGGCCAGTTCGCCACGCAGGGGTACTGGCGGCGGGTCATCGCCGAACTGGGCGCTGACTTCCGGCACATCACCTACGACGAACGGGCCCGCGGCCGGAAGTCGAAGCTCTCGGCGGACTACTCGTTCGAGGCCGCCGTGCGGGACGTCGACGCCGTCCTCGCGGCCAGAGGAGTGGAGCGGGCGCTGGTGGTGGGCTGGTCCTACGGGGCGGTCGTCGGTGCGCACTGGGCCGCGCGGAATCCGGAACGTGCCCTGGGCGCGGTCCTGGTCGACGGCGCGGCACCGCACGACTGGCTGGACGAGGCCATGGAGGAGCGGATCCGGAAGCTGTTCCGGCGGATGGGCTGGTTCATGCCGCTGCTGCGCCCGACGGGTCTGACCCCGCGGCTGGACCCCGCGCAGATGGCGGAATCCAACATCGAGCTCGGCAGACTCTCCCGCGCCCGCGAACTGGGCCCCGTGCTGGACGGCATCAGCGTGCAGGTGCGGTACGTGCTCGCCTCCGGGTCGTCCCTCGGCAGCAAGGGCGACGAGCAGGAGGAGATCCGCGCCAGTCTCGACCAGGTGTTCGAGCGGAATCCGAACCTGCGGCTGAGCGCGAAGGTCGCCAGCAATCACGGCGCGATCCTGAAGAAGGACTTCCGGGCCGTCGCCGCGGCCGTACGCGAGGTGGCCGCCCTCGACCACGGGCGGCGCTGACGGCACGGCCGGCGGTCCGGCCCGGCCCCGCCACCGTGCCCAGGTGGCGGGGCCGGCCGTTTCAGGGCAGTTCGGGTACGACCACCCAGGCGCCCTGCCGCATCACGCCCTTCAGCGTGAAGTCGGCATCCAGGACGAGCAGGTCGGCGTCCTTGCCGGGCTCCAGCGAGCCGACGCGGTCGTAACGGCCGAGCAGCCGGGCCGGGTTGGCGGACAGGGCGGCCACGGCGTGCTCCACGGGCAGCCCGTCGACCGTCACCGCCCGCCGCAGCGCGCGGTCCAGGGTCAGGGTGGAGCCGGCGATGGAACCGCCCTCCACCAGCCGGGCGACCCCGTCGGTGACCTCGACCTCCAGCGGGCCCAGCAGATAGCGGCCGTCGCCGCGGCCGGCCGCGTCCATGGCGTCCGTGATGAACGCGACCCGCTCGGGGCCCGCGTGGTGGAAGGCCAACTGCAGGGAGGCCGGGTGGAGATGGGTGCCGTCGTTGATCAGCTCGACGGTCACCCGCCCGTCCTCCAGGAGGGCCGCGATCGGGCCCGGCGCACGGTGGCCGAGCTGCGGCATCGCGTTGAAGAGGTGGGTGGCGACCGTGGCGCCCGCGTCGATCGCCTCGACCGTCTGCTCGTAGGTCGCGTCCGTGTGGCCGACGGCGGCGATGACGCCGTGCTCGGCGAGCAGACGTACCGACTCGATACCGCCGGGCAGTTCGGTGGCGAGCGTGACCATCCTGGCGTGGCCGCGCGCCGCGTCGAGCAGCTTGCGGACCTCCGCCGGGTCCGGGTCGCGCAACAGCGCCTCGGAGTGGGCGCCCTTGCGGCACGGGGAGAT
The DNA here is from genome assembly GCF_042754285.1 of Streptomyces sp. NPDC059224. Taxonomy (NCBI): domain Bacteria; kingdom Bacillati; phylum Actinomycetota; class Actinomycetes; order Kitasatosporales; family Streptomycetaceae; genus Streptomyces; species Streptomyces sp. NPDC059224. The sequence goes on along the minus strand of NZ_JBHZAN010000001.1, from coordinate 340,497 downwards.
GAACGGGCCCTCGAAGTGGATGCCGGCGATCTCCCCCTGCTCGGCCAGCTCCGAGAGCAGGCCGGCCTGGCGGGCGAGGACGTCCATGTCGTCGGTCACGGTGGAGGCGACGAGGGTGGTGGTGCCGTGCACGCGGTGCGTGCGGACGCCGGTGAGGACCTCCTCCGCGGTGCCCGAGCTGAAGGAGGCTCCGCCGCCTCCGTGGTTGTGGATGTCGACGAAGCCGGGCAGGAGCCAGTGGCCGGTGACGTCGACGACCTGGGCGTTCTCGGAGGGGGTCGCGGTGATCCGGGTGCCCTCGACGGCGAGTCGGCCGTTCTCGACCACTCCGGTCGGAAGAACCACCCGGGCACCGGAGAGGACCAGACCGTCCGCACCCGGGCGCGGGTGCGTGGGGGCTTGTCGCGCAGTTCCCCGCGCCCCCAGGGGGGCGCTGTGGTGCGGCTCGTTGGCGGCCATCAGGGGATTACCTCCGGAGTTGTCGTCGCTAGTAGGTCCTGGGCGAGAAGCCCCGCCCCCAAACACCCCGCCGTGTCCCCCAGCGCGGCCGGGACGATCGTCGGCAGCTTCTGGAAGGTGACCCGGCTCTGCACGGCCTCCCGCAGCGGCCGGAACAGCACGTCTCCCGCCTCCGCCAGACCGCCGCCGATGATCAGGACGCGTGGGTCGAGCAGCGTGAGGGCGGTGACCAGGCCGTCGGCCAGGGCCGCCACCGCCTCCCCCCACACCCGGACGGCGTTCGGGTCGCCGGACGCGACGGACCTCGCGCACTGCGCGGCGTCCGCGTCCGGATCGCCGGTGGCCTTCGCCCACGCCTCGCTCACCGCGGCCGCCGACGCGTACCGCTCCAGACAGCCGCGCTGCCCGCACGGGCAGGGGTCGCCCTGCGGCCGTACGACGACGTGGCCGATCTCGCCCGCGAAGCCGTGCGCGCCCGGCTCCACCCGGCCGTCCAGGCCGAAGCCGCCCGCGATACCGGTGCCGAGCGCCACGAAGAAGAAGCGGTCCGCGCCCTGGCCCGCGCCGAGCCGGCCCTCGGCCAGGCCGCCGGTGCGCACGTCGTGGCCGAGGGCGACCGGGATGCCGAGCCGGTCGGCGAGCAGCGCGCGCAGGGGAACGTCGCGCCAGCCGAGGTTGGCCGAGAAGACCGCGACGCCGTTCGGCTCGTCGACTATGCCGGGTACGGCGAGGCCGGCCGCGCCCGCGCCCGCGCCGAAGTGCCTCTCGCCGTACGCGTACAGGTCGGCGGCGAAGCCGACGATGGCGGCGACGACGGCGTCGGGGCCGCGCTCGCGGCCGGTCGCCCGGCGGTCCTGGTGGAGCAGCTCGCCGTCCGGGCCGACCAGTGCGGCCTTCATTCCGGTGCCGCCCACGTCCAGGGCGATGACATGTCTCACGGGGACAGTGTGGCCCTCCGACCCGCAAGAGGTCTAGTCCACTTGCGTGGTGTAGACCTTATGGGTCCACATATTGAACAGCTAGACAGTCAGACAGGGGCAGTACACGTGCGGCGGCGTAGGGCAGGAATGATCGCGATGGTGTCCGCAACGGGCATGATCGCGGTCCTCGGTGGCTGTGGGACGACCGGATCCTCGGACGTCACCATCAGACTCGTCGCAGCCGACTACGGGGACTCCGCCGCCAACAGCTCCCAGAAGTACTGGGACCGGCTGGCCAAGGCGTACGAGGCCACGCACTCCGACGTGAAGGTCGACGTCACCGTCTACTCGTGGAACGACGTCGACCGCAAGGTCAAGGACATGGTCGCCGCCGGCAAGGCGCCCGACCTGGCGCAGATCGGCTCGTACGCCGACTACGCGGCCGCCGGCGACCTGTACGAGGCCGGCGACCTGCTCTCCATCCCGGTCCAGGCCGACTTCCCCTCCCAGCTCGCCGAGGCGGGCCAGTGGAACCACGCGCAGTACGGCATACCCTTCGCCGCGTCCACGCGCGTCCTCTTCTACAACAAGACCCTCTTCTCCGAGGCCGGCATCACCACCCCGCCCACCACCTGGAACGAGCTCGCGGCCGACGCGAAGGCGCTCAAGGCGGACGGCGTGAGATACCCGTACGCGCTGCCGCTCGGCTCCGAGGAGGCACAGGCGGAGACCATGCAGTGGCTGCTCAGCGGCGGCGGCGGCTACACCGACGACATCGGCACGTACACGATCGACTCCTCGGAGAACATCGACACCTTCACCTGGCTCAAGGACGAGCTGGTGGGCAAGGGGCTGACCGGGCCGACGGCGCCCGGCAGGCTCAACCGCGCGACCGCGTTCGCCGACTTCGCCGACGGCCAGGTCGGCATGCTCAACGGCCACCCCACGCTCATCAAGCAGGCCGAGAAGAAGGGCGTGAGGTTCGGCGCCGTGCCGATGCCGGCCCGCGCCGGCCAGAGCACCACCACCGCCTCCATGGGCGTCACGGACTGGATGGCGGCGTTCAGGCAGAACGGCCACGCGGACCAGGTCGGCGATTTCCTCGACTACGTCTACAGCGAGAAGAACGTGCTCGACTTCTCCCGCGAGTACGGCCTGCTGCCCGTCACCACGTCCGCGTCCCAGACGATGACCGACTCCTCGCGGACCCAGGACAAGCAGCTCCGCCCCTTCCTCGATCAGCTCCCGACCTCCGAGCTGTACCCGGCCGGCAAGACCTCCTGGGCCGCGATCAGCGCCGACGTCAAGAAGCAGATCGGCGCGGCGGTCACGGCCACGGGCGACCCGAGCGCCGTCCTCACCCGGCTCCAGGCCGAGGCGGCAGCGGCGGACAGCCGTACGAAGTCGGACTGAGCGTTACCGTTCTCCGCATGGACCGGCAAGAACTGGGCGCACGCGAGCAGGCGATCCTCGCCCTGGAACGCCGGGGCTTTCCGAGCCCCGGCGCGAAGGAGCGCGTGATCCGGGAGGAACTGGACCTGGCGCCGGTGCGCTACTACCAGCTCCTCAACGCCCTCCTCGACGACGAGCGGGCACTGGCCCACGACCCGGTGACGGTGAACAGGCTGCGGCGGGTGCGGGAGGCGCGGCGCGGGGAGCGGTGAGGGGCCGGTGCCGCCTGGAGCTGCGGGCCGGTGGGGGCTTGTCGCGCAGTTCCTCCGCCGGCCCTCGAACCGGGGGCACCCCCAGCGCCCTTCAAGCGGAGCTCGGATACTGTCGGTCGCATGGGCACCCACTCCACGGAATCCCTTCCGACGCCACGCACCCCCGCTGGTCGCGAAGGCCTCGAAGCCCTCCTCTCGCAGCCCCGCTCCGCCCTCGTCGGCCTCGACTTCGACGGGACGCTCGCGCCGATCGTCGCCGACCCGGAGCAGGCGCGGGCCCACCCGGACGCCGTACCGGCCCTGGCGGCCCTCGCGCCGAAGGTGGCCGCCGTCGCCGTCATCACCGGCCGCCCCACCGAGATCGCCGTCCGCTACGGCGGCTTCGCCGGCGTCTCCGGTCTGGACCACCTCGTCGTCCTCGGCCACTACGGCGCCGAACGCTGGGACGCGGCGACGGGCGAGATCACCGCGCCCCCACCGCACCCCGGCATCGCGGCCGTCCGCGCCGAACTCCCGGCCGTCATCGCCGGAGTGGGGGCGCAGGGGACCTGGACCGAGGACAAGGGCCACGCCCTGGCCGTCCACACCCGCCGGGCCGACGACCCCCAGGCCGTCTTCGAGTCCCTCCGCGCCCCGCTGACCGACCTGGCCACCCGCCACGCCCTGATCGTCGAACCGGGCCGCCTGGTCCTGGAACTCCGCCCCCCGGGCATGGACAAGGGCGTGGCACTGCGCGAGTACGCGCGCGAGATCGGCGCGGGCGTGATCCTTTACGCCGGCGACGACCTGGGCGACATCCCGGCCTTCGCTGCCGTGGAGAAGCTCCGCACGGAAGGCGTCCCGGGCCTCCTGGTATGCAGCGGCAGCGAGGAGGTCACCGAACTGGCGGACCGATCGGACCTGGTGGTGGACGGCCCGGAGGGTGTCGTACGGCTACTGAGCACCCTGGCCGCCCGGAGCGCCCCGTAGGGGGCGCGAGGAACCGCGCGACAAGCCCCCACCGGCCCGCGGCCGAGGAACTCAGCCCCCCAACGCCGCCAACTGCTCAAGAAACCAAGCCGCCGGCGGCAACGCGGTGGCCGCCGCGGCCAACCGCTTCGTCCGCTCCGCGCGCTCCTCCACCCCCATGGTCAACGCCTCCTGGAGAGCCGCGGCCGTCCCCCCGACGTCGTACGGGTTCACGACCACCGCGTCCTCGCCCAGCTCCTCGTACGCCCCCGCCTCCCGCGAGAGCACCAGCACACACCCCTCGTCCGAGACCACCGGGATCTCCTTGGCGACCAGGTTCATGCCGTCCCGGATCGGGTTCACCAGCGCCACGTCGGCCAGCCGGTAGGCCGCCAGCGACCTCGCGAAGTCGTCCTTCACGTGCAGCACCACCGGCGTCCAACCAGCCGTCCCGTACGTCGAGTTGATGTCGTCCGCGACCCGTTGCACCTCGGCCGTGTAGTCGCGGTACACCGCGAGGTCCTGCCGCGACGGATACGCGAACGCGACATGCACCACCCGCTCCCGCCACTCGGGGTGGTCGTCGAGCAGCTGCCGGTACGCCAGCAGTCCCCGCACGATGTTCTTCGACAGCTCGGTGCGGTCCACCCGGACGATCGTCCTGCGGTCCTCGCCGATCTCCTCACGCAGCGTCCGCATCCGCTCGTCCACGTCCGGCTCGTGCGACCGCTTCCGCAGGAACTCCGCGTCGGCACCCAGCCCGTGCACCCCGATCCGGGTCTCCCCGGCGGCCGGGATTCCGGGGCCGAGGACCGCGTGACAGCAGGCCACGAACGCGTCCGCCCACCGCCGGGTCAGGAACGCCGCGTGATCGGCGCCCAGGATCCCGCTGAGCAGCTCCGCCGCGATGTCGTCGGGGAGCAGCCGGAAGTAGTCCGGCGGCGCCCACGGGGTGTGGGAGAAATGGCCGATACGCAGATCAGGCCGCAGCCGGCGCAGCATCCGCGGGGCCAGCGCCAGGTGGTAGTCCTGGATGACCACCACCGCACCCTGGCCGGCCTCCTGCGCGAGCGCCTCCGCGAACGCCTGGTTGTAGGCCTGGTAGGACGCCCACTGCCGCCGGAACTCCGCGTCGAAGACCGGCTCCAGCGGGGTCTGGTACAGCATGTGGTGGACGAACCAGAGCACCGAGTTCGCGATGCCGTTGTAGGCGTCCGAGAACACGTCCGGCGCGATGTCGAGCATCCGGACCTGCTGCCCGCCGGTGTCCCCGGCCGGCAGCCGGCCGCCCTCGGCCCGCCGTACCGCCTCCCGGTCACCGTCGCTCAGTGCCGCGCACACCCACACCGCGTTCGCGTCCGGCCCGATCGCCGACAGACCCGAGACCAGCCCGCCGCCGCCCCGCTTGGCGTGCAGCGCGCCGTCCGCGTCGTCGGGGCGCACCTCGTACGAAACCGGGCCGCGGTTGGACGCGACCAGCACCTCAGCACCGCTGGTGAAAGCCATACGCCACAACCTAGCCCGGCTCGGAAACGCTCAAACGTACGGCTGCGCCCGACGCGCCACCGTATACGGCCGTACGGTCAAGTCAGGCCACGGTCAGGCCACCCGGCGCTCCGCGTACTCGGTGATCTCCGCCATCGGCGGCCGTTCCTCGGTGTCCACCGAGTAGGTGCGCGGTTCGAAGCCGTCCTCGCCCCGTTCGAACTGGGTCAGGGCGGGCCGGATCAGGTGGCCGCGGGCCAGCCGCAGCTGGGCGGTGCGGTAGATCGCGGCGGACATCCGGCCGAGCGCCTGGCCGTCCTGGTGACGGTGTTTGCGCACCCCCACGTCGACCTGGGCGAGGGCGTCCAGGCCGACCAGGTGCAGGGCGTCGACCAGCATGCCGAGCTCCACGCCGTAGCCGACCGGGAAGGGGAGCTGCTCGAGGAGCGAGCGGCGGGCCGCGTACTCGCCGCCGAGCGGCTGGACGAATCCGGCCAGCTGCGGCCAGTGCATGTTCAGCAGCGGACGGGCCATCAGCTCGGTGACCCGGCCGCCCTGCCCGGCCGAACCGGCGAGCGGGCGGTCGTACATCGCCTTGACCAGGTCCACGTCCGGGTCGGTCAGCAGCGGGCCGACGATCCCGGTGACGAAGTCGGAGGAGAACTCGCGCAGGTCGGCGTCGACGAAGCAGACGATGTCCCCGGTGGTGACCAGGAGGGAGCGCCAGAGCACCTCGCCCTTGCCGGGGACGGCGGGGATGCGCGGCAGGATCGTGTCGCGGTGCTCGACCCGGGCGCCGGCCGCCGCGGCCACCGCCGCCGTCCGGTCGGAGGAACCGGAGTCGACGACCACGATCTCGTCGACGAGCGGCGTCTGCCGCATCAGGTCGTGGCGGATGATCGCGACGATGTCGCCGACGGTCTCCTCCTCGTTGAGCGCCGGCAGCACGACGGAGACGGACTGCCCGCTGCGCTGCTTGGCGGCGAGTATCCGGTGCAGCGGACGGTCGTTCACGGACCAGGAGCGGGTGGCCAGCCAGCGCTCGACTTCTTCCAGCACAGTCAGCGGCTCCTCACTGTCACGATCACACTGCGAGGTGTGATCCATCTCGCGGTTCGGACGGCTCTCTCAACTGTCCTGGCCTTCGGTTACAGTCTTGAACAACGCCGGTGACCATCGCATGTCCTGGGGTCACCCGACGTTGACAACTGCATACCGCTCATCCAGAGGGGCAGAGGGATACGGCCCGATGAAGCCCCGGCAACCCTCCAGTCGGTTACTCGTGGATCGCCGCTCACTGTCGATCACCCGCGGGGCTCCCGGCTAGGGAAGGTGCCAAATCCGTCTCACGGCGAGATGCGTCGTGAGGAAGATGAGGAGAAAGGGCCTCGCCTCACATGGCTGCGCAGACTGTTGCACCCACCACCGACTCCACCGCCGCTTCTGGTTCCGCGCCCGTCGACCTCGGTCCCGCCGCTGCGCTGAGCTGCCGCGAATGCGGCCACCGCGTGCCGCTCGGCCCGGTGTTCGCCTGCGAGGAGTGTTTCGGCCCGCTCGAGATCGCCTACGACTTCTCGGCCTACGACACCGAGGAACTGCGGAAGCGGATCGAAGCGGGTCCCGCCAACATCTGGCGCTACGCGCCGCTGCTGCCCGTCCCCGCCGACGTGGCCACCAAGCCGAACATCAATCCGGGCTGGACCAAGCTCGTCCAGGCCGACAACCTGGCGAAGGAACTGGGCGTCACCGGCGGCCTGTACGTCAAGGACGACTCCGGCAACCCGACGCACTCCTTCAAGGACCGGGTCGTCGCCCAGGCCGTCGAGGCCGCGCGCGCCTTCGGCTACACCACGCTCTCCTGCTCCTCCACCGGCAACCTGGCCGGCGCGGTCGGTGCCGCCGCCGCCCGGGCCGGCTTCCGCTCCTGCGTGTTCATCCCGCACGACCTGGAGCAGGGCAAGATCGTCATGGCCGCGGTCTACGGCGGCGAACTCGTCGGCATCGAGGGCAACTACGACGACGTGAACCGTTTCTGCTCCGAACTGATCGGCGACTCGGCCGGCGAGGGCTGGGGCTTCGTCAACGTCAACCTGCGGCCGTACTACGCGGAGGGGTCCAAGACCCTGGCGTACGAGATCTGCGAGCAGCTCGGCTGGCGGATCCCGGACCAGCTGGTCATTCCGATCGCCTCCGGCTCGCAGCTCACGAAGATCGACAAGGGTCTGCAGGAGCTGATCGGGCTCGGGCTCGTGGAGGACAGGCCGTACAAGATCTTCGGCGCGCAGGCCGAGGGGTGCTCGCCGGTGTCGGTGGCCTACAAGGCGGGCCACGACGTGGTCCGGCCGCAGAAGCCGAACACGATCGCCAAGTCCCTCGCCATCGGCAACCCCGCCGACGGTCCGTACGTCCTCGACATCGCGCGCCGCACCGGCGGCGCGGTGGAGGACGTCACCGACGAAGAGATCGTCGACGCGATCAAGCTGCTCGCGCGGACCGAGGGAATCTTCGCGGAGACCGCCGGCGGTGTGACGGTCGGAGTCACCAGGAAGCTCATCGAGAACGGGCTGATCGATCCGGCGAAGTCGGTCGTTGTACTCAACACGGGTGATGGGCTGAAGACGCTGGACGCCGTGGCGGGGACCGGGCTCACGGCGACCATCCGGCCGACACTCGATTCGTTCCGTGAGGCCGGGCTCGCCTGAGTCAGCCGTAAAAAAACCGGGCGTCGCCCCAACCGGAGGTTTCAACGTGAGCGTCACCGTTCGCATCCCCACCATCCTGCGCACCTACACCGGTGGGCAGGCCGAAGTCAGTGCCGAAGGGGTCACCCTCGGCGAAGTCATCTCCGACCTGGAGAAGAACCACACCGGGATCGCGGCCCGCGTTCTCGACGACGAGGGCAAGCTGCGCCGGTTCGTGAATGTGTACGTCAACGACGACGACGTGCGGTTCGAGCAGGGCCTGGAGACGGCCACCCCGGACGGCGCCGGCGTCTCCATCATCCCGGCCGTGGCCGGCGGCTGACCTGCCGTCCTGCTGACAGGCTGATCGGATGACCGAACATTACCTTCGGTAATGCCGATCACCGAGTGTTCATCGGATTGCCCCCTCCGTGAGAGAAGCGGAGGGGGCAATTCTGTGTGGTTGAGCGCGGTACAGTTGGGGAACGCGGTCCCGATCTCCAGGTCGGAAGCCCCGTATTCGATACCGCCGACCCGCCAAGAAGTAGCCAAAGTGCGCGGGTTGTACGCGGCTTTTGCGGCTTTTATAGGGCCCGACTTGCCCTGAATTCGGCCGAATTCTTGCTACATTCCGGACCCTTCCCGTCCAGAATTCTCGTCCGATTGACCTGTTGCAGACGGCAGTTGGACAGATACATTCAGCCGCGGTCGACGCGTTCCGGCGCACGCCCCCAACCGTTGGGGGGTGAGGTCTGACCCGGATCCGCGAAGTGTGGATCTGTGCAAGGGCCAGTAATAGGGGAGTTAGGCATGGCTCAGGGCACCGTCAAGTGGTTCAACGCGGAGAAGGGGTACGGCTTCATCGCGGTCGACGGTGGTGCGGATGTTTTCGTCCACTACAGCGCGATTCAGATGGACGGCTACCGCACCCTGGAGGAAGGTCAGCGGGTCGATTTCGAGATCTCGCAGGGCCAGAAGGGGCCGCAGGCGGACATGGTCCGGCTCGCGACCAGCTGAAGCACGCGCCGACTGACAGCGTCGTTCTTCTCTCTTTGTCAGAGGGCTCGTATCCCATGGGGAGTCATGGGTTACGAGCCCTTTGGCATGCCCGGGACGAGTTGGCCCTGGCGCGCCCGCCGTGCGGCCCGGCGCGGCCCGGCCCGGTGCCGTGGCGCGGGCCCCGGTCTCCGGGAGGCGCTTGCGTCCGCCCGTCACCCGGCCGCCACCCCTCGACGAGCACTCGCTTCGCGAGCGCGCCTTGCACTCTCGATGGGCGAGTGCTAATCATTGGCGTTAGCACTCTGAAGGTGAGAGTGACAAAAATGGACCGGGTCGGTGAGGCCCGCAGGCCGGGTGGGGCAAGGAACCCACGGGTCGGCGAGCCGTCCGTCGCGGGCGCGGGCGCGGTCCGAAGACTCACCCCCAGTCCTGGAGGGACCACTTCACATGGCCAAGATCATCGCGTTCGACGAGGAGGCGCGGCGCGGCCTTGAGCGCGGTATGAACCAGCTCGCCGACGCCGTCAAGGTCACCCTCGGCCCCAAGGGCCGCAACGTCGTCCTTGAGAAGAAGTGGGGCGCCCCCACGATCACCAACGATGGTGTGTCCATCGCCAAGGAGATCGAGCTGGAGGACCCGTACGAGAAGATCGGCGCCGAGCTGGTCAAGGAAGTCGCCAAGAAGACGGACGACGTCGCCGGTGACGGTACGACCACCGCGACCGTTCTCGCCCAGGCCCTGGTCAAGGAAGGCCTGCGCAACGTCGCGGCCGGTGCCAACCCGATGGCTCTGAAGCGCGGTATCGAGAAGGCCGTCGAGGCCGTCTCCGGTGCCCTCCTGGAGCAGGCGAAGGACGTCGAGACCAAGGAGCAGATCGCCTCCACGGCCTCCATCTCCGCCGCCGACACCCAGATCGGCGAGCTCATCGCCGAGGCCATGGACAAGGTCGGCAAGGAAGGCGTCATCACCGTCGAGGAGTCCCAGACCTTCGGTCTGGAGCTGGAGCTCACCGAGGGTATGCGCTTCGACAAGGGCTACATCTCGGCGTACTTCGCCACCGACATGGAGCGTATGGAGGCGTCCCTCGACGACCCGTACATCCTGATCGCCAACTCGAAGATCGGCTCCGTCAAGGACCTGCTCCCGCTGCTGGAGAAGGTCATGCAGTCGGGCAAGCCGCTGCTGATCATCGCCGAGGACGTCGAGGGCGAGGCCCTGTCGACCCTGGTCGTCAACAAGATCCGCGGCACCTTCAAGTCCGTCGCCGTCAAGGCCCCGGGCTTCGGCGACCGCCGCAAGGCGATGCTGAACGACATCGCCATCCTCACCGGCGGCGAGGTCATCTCCGAGGAGGTCGGTCTCAAGCTGGAGAACACGACCCTCGACCTGCTGGGCCGCGCCCGCAAGGTGGTCATCACCAAGGACGAGACCACCATCGTCGACGGCGCCGGCTCCACCGAGCAGGTCCAGGGCCGGGTCAACCAGATCCGCGCCGAGATCGAGCAGTCCGACTCGGACTACGACCGCGAGAAGCTCCAGGAGCGCCTGGCGAAGCTCGCCGGTGGCGTCGCCGTCATCAAGGCCGGTGCCGCGACCGAGGTCGAGCTCAAGGAGCGCAAGCACCGCATCGAGGACGCCGTTCGCAACGCGAAGGCGGCCGTCGAGGAGGGCATCGTCGCCGGTGGTGGCGTGGCCCTGCTCCAGGCCTCCCAGGTGTTCGAGAAGCTGGAGCTCGAGGGTGACGAGGCGACCGGCGCCAACGCCGTGAAGCTCGCTCTGGAGGCCCCGCTCAAGCAGATCGCCGTCAACGGTGGTCTCGAGGGTGGCGTCGTCGTCGAGAAGGTGCGCAACCTCCAGGTCGGCCACGGCCTGAACGCCGCGACCGGCGAGTACGTCGACATGATCGCCGAGGGCATCATCGACCCGGCGAAGGTGACCCGTTCCGCGCTGCAGAACGCCGCCTCCATCGCCGCGCTGTTCCTGACCACCGAGGCCGTCATCGCCGACAAGCCGGAGAAGGCCGCCGCGGCCGCTCCGGGCGGCATGCCGGGCGGTGACATGGACTTCTGATCGACCCTGTCGATCGCTCGTCCTGACCGAGGGCGGCACCCCCTGTTCCGACAGGGGGTGCCGCCCTCGGGCGTTTCCGCCGTTCGAGGACATGCGTGCATGTGTGCAGTGATGGCACGAACTGCCATGCGGGCAGGGCGTGTCGTCAGAGGACCCCGAGGAAGAGCAGGGCGTCCGGGTCCCGCGCGTGGACTCCGGCGGCGACCGCGACAGCAGGCCCGTCTGCCGGGTGAGCGGCGCCGGTGCCGTGAGTGTCGCACCGTCCGGTCCACCGCCGCGACGAGTTCCGTGTCGTCGGTGCGCGGGACCGGCCGTTCGTGGATCAGGGTGCGCGTCTCTTCGTGCGCGAGGGAGGCCGGGGCGTCCAGGAGGCCGGTGAGGTGCCGGCCGAGCAGGAACGACTCACTCGCGTGCACGCCCCAGCGGTCTTGACGGCCCGGCAGGCTCGAACGTGTCGTTCGCGTCGTGGGCGGATCTCGGTTCGTCGGAGACTCCGAGGAAGGCCGCGTCCTCGGAGTCCGGGTTGGTGTTCCGCATGGCGAAGGCGGATCCGACGGCGGTGGCCGCCCGCAGGGCGGGTGCGCGCGTGTTCCTTGATCGCACTCACCCGGTCCTGCAACTCCCGGTTCCTGCACGGCACTTCCTCCTGCTCCCGGGCCGCGTCGCGACGTTCGAGGGCCTCGGCCGCCTCGGCGACGACGGCGCCCCCGCTGAGGCCGGCGACGAAGAGACGGAGGTCACCGCCCGGGAGCCCCAGCGCGCAGAAGCAGGCCGACGGCCCCCGCCGGTCCGGTCTGTGTCCTGGGTCACACGTCTTTCGGGCGGGGTCGGGAATGGGGACGTCCGGGCGGGTCGTTGTGGACGCATGTGCACTCAATGCGCGTGCACATACCGCCTGGTCTACGACCCAGCCATGAGGAGCCCCCCCACGTGACCGTCACCCCGCCCTCCGTCTCCCGCGCGGCCGAGATCCTCTCCCGTCCCATCGCCCTGAACGGGCTCACGGTCCCCAACCGGATCGTGATGGCGCCGATGACCCGCCAGTTCAGCCCGGGCGGCGTTCCCGGCGAGGACGTGGTCTCGTACTACGCCCGCCGGGCCGCCGCCGGCGTCGGTCTGATCGTCACCGAGGGCACGTACGTCGGTCATGACTCCGCCGGGCAGAGCACCCGCGTCCCGCGGTTCCACGGCGAGGAGCAGCTGGCGGGCTGGGCGAAGGTCGCCGAGGGCGTGCACGCGGCCGGCGGCACCATCGTTCCGCAGCTGTGGCACATCGGCATGGTCCGCAAGCAGGGGCAGCCGCCGGTCGCGGACGCCCCCGCCGTCGGCCCCTCCGGCATCCGCCTGGACGGCACCGAGGGCGAGGGCAGGGCGATGACCTCGCAGGACCTGGACGACGTCGTCCGCGCGTTCGCCGAGGCCGCGGCCGCCGCCGAGCGCATCGGCTTCGACGGGGTCGAGCTGCACGGCGCCCACGGCTACCTCCTCGACCAGTTCCTGTGGGCGGGCACCAACCGCCGCACCGACGCCTACGGCGGTGACCCGGTGGCCCGTACCAGGTTCGCCGCCGAGATCGTGGCCGCCGTACGCGCGTCGGTCTCCCCGGACTTCCCGGTGATCTTCCGCTTCTCGCAGTGGAAGTCGGACAACTACGACGCCCGTCTCGCCGAGACCCCGGAGGAGCTGGAGGCGATCCTCACCCCGCTCGCGGCGGCCGGTGTCGACGTCTTCCACGCCTCCACCCGGCGCTACTGGCTCCCCGAGTTCGACGACTCCGACCTCAACCTGGCCGGCTGGACCAAGAAGCTCACCGGCAGGCCGACCATCACCGTGGGCTCGGTCGGCCTGGACGGCGACTTCATCAAGGGCTTCCAGGGCGAGGGCTCGCCGGTCCGGGGCATCGAGGACCTGCTCGACAGCCTGGAGCGCGAGGAGTACGACATGGTCGCCGTCGGCCGCGCCATCCTCCAGGACCCGCAGTGGGCGGCGAAGGTCCTGGCCGGCCGCACGGACGAGCTGAACTCGTACGACGCGGCGGCGTTGCAGACCCTGAGCTGAACCACACCCCACGCGCCCACGGGCCCACCGGCGACCGGCCGGTGGAACCCGGGGGCGCGTGTGTGTCCGCCGGGGGCGGTGGCCGGTCGCGCCGGTTCGTCCGGGGGCGGGTCGCGACCGCGGTTCGGTCCGGGGCGCGGACGCCGCCGCGGCACGGTGGCGGTGGCCGGGTACGCCGGCTCGGCCTCCTACCGGCCGGCGAGCAGCGAGACGAACCCGTGGGCGGACCCGCACCGCGCGACCGCCGCCTGCGCGGGCCGCGGAGCGTGCGTGGTGGTCGGCTCCGTCCGCGCGGAGAGGGGCGGGGCGGGCGCCCCTCTCCGGCGGTCGGTCATGACGGCCGCCGCATCCGCCTCGGGCGGGCGGATTCCTGACGGTCGCCAGGGGGGCACACCCGTCGCGGCCCCGCCCGTGAGCCCGATGACGATCGCGTTCTCCACCGCCGGCGGCGCCGGGAGCGTCGGCAGGACGGGCCGGTGGTGATCGTACGGCTGTGGGGCGCATCGGCCGGTGCTGAGACGGGAGTTCGCCGGTACCGTCCCGAGCATGCGGATACTCCATCTCTCGGACACCCACCTGGACCGCACCGACGCTCCCAACAGGCACGGCGTCAACGCCACCGCCTCCCTGCGGCTGATGCTCGACGAACTACGCCGCCTCCCCGGCCTCGACGCGGTCGTCGTCACCGGCGATCTGGCCGACGACGGCGCGGTCGAGGCGTACACCGCCCTGCGCACGCTGATCGGCGGGTACGCGCGGGACCGCAACATCCCCGTCCTCTACACCACCGGCAACCACGACGAGCGCGAGGCGTTCGCCAAGGTGCTGGGCAGCGGACACGTGGACGCCGACGGCACCGACCGCGCCGAGCAGGCGTTCGGCGGCGGGGAGCGGGCCGCCGTCAGCACGGTCGGCGGCTGGCGCTTCGTCACCCTCGACTCGCTGGTGCCGGGCAAGGTGTACGGCCGGCTGGGCGCGCCCCAGCTGGAGTGGCTGCGCGAGGTGCTGCGCACCCCGGCCGAACACGGCACGGTCCTCGCCTTCCATCACCCGCCCTTCGCCCTGGACCTCTCGGTGACCCAGCCGGCCTTCGGGCTGCGCGACCCCGGCGAGCTGGCGGCGGCGGTCCGGGACGGCGACGTGCGGATGATCCTCAACGGGCACTACCACCTCCAGCTCTTCGGCCTGCTGGAGTCGGTGCCGGTGTGGGTGACGCCGGGGGTCGTCAACCGGATCGACCTGACCGTGGCACCCGGTGAGCGGGCGGTGCGCGGGGCGTCGGCCTCCCTGGTGGAGCTGGGCGGACCCGTAGGTCCGCTGTGCCACACCTTCCATGCGCGCGATCCCCGGGCCCATGAGACGGTGTACGAGATCGACGAGGCGCAGGCCAGGGCGTTCGTCGCCGAGTACGGCTGACGGGTTCACCCATACGGGTGAGGGGTGTTCGGCACTCGTGCGAAGTGCCGGACGTTCCACGAGTGACCGGCCGTGATCGCGGCAGCGCCCCCACCGAAAGCGAGCGAGCATGACGACAAGTCAGTCTCCGGAGCCGCCTCACGTCGCCGAGGGACCGGTCGTACGCATCACGGCGGGCGCCGTGCGCGGGCTGCGGGAGGACGGGCTCGCGGTCTTCCGGGGCATACCGTTCGCCGAGCCCCCGGTGGGGGAGGGGAGATTCGCGGCGCCCCGGCGGGCACGCGCGTGGGACGGGACGCGCGAGGCGTACGCCTTCGGTCCGCCGCCCCCGCAGGACCTGGGCCTCCAGGGACGCACCGGCGTCCTGGAGGCCCCCGGGGGCGACGACTGGCTGACGGTGAACGTCTGGACACCCGACCCGGACCCGGCCGCCCGCCGCCCGGTGATGGTGTGGATCTACGGCGGCGCCTACAAACTGGGCCACTCCGGCAGCCCCGGCTACGACGCCCAGCACATCGTGCGCGACGGCGACGTGGTCGTGGTCTCGTTCAACTACCGCGTCGGCATGGAGGGTTTCGCCCAGATCGAGGGGGCGCCCGCCAACCGGGGCCTGCTGGACCAGGTGGCGGCGCTGGAGTGGGTGCGGGAGAACATCACGGCCTTCGGCGGCGACCCCGACCAGGTCACGGTCTTCGGGGAGTCGGCGGGCGGCGGCTCGGTGGCCGCGCTGCTGGCGATGCCCGGCGCGCGGGGCCTGTTCCGGCGGGCGATCGCCCAGAGCGTGCCGGGCACGTTCTTCTCGGCCGAACTGGCCGGGGACATCGCGCAGGCGCTCGCCGCGGAGGCCGGCCTGCGGCCCACGATGGCCGAACTGGCCGGGACCGACCCGCGCAGGCTGGTGGACGTGGGGCAGTCGCTGGGCGCCAAGATGCCCCAGTACATGGGGCGTTGGGGGCAGATAGCGCCCACGGTGACACCGTTCTCGCCGGTGGTCGACGGCGAGGTGCTGCCCACCACGCCCTGGCAGGCGCTGGCCTCCGGCCTTGCCCGGGACGTGGACCTCCTCGTCGGTCACAACCGCGACGAGTACCGACTCTTCCTGGTCATGGGCGGGTTGTACGGCAAGATCACGGAGGAGCAGGCGACCGGCGCCCTGCGGCTGTTCGCACCGGGCGGCGAGGCTGGGGTGCAGGCCTACCGCGAGGCCTTCCCCGGGGCGTCGCCGGACGAGCTGTACGAACGGGTGCAGACCGACTGGCTCTTCGGCATGCCGTCACTGCGTCTGGCGGAGGCGCAGACGGCGGCCGGCGGCCGGGCCCACCTCTACGAACTGACCTGGGGCGCCCCGGGCAACGGCGGCCTGCTGGGTGCCTGCCACGGCCTGGACATTCCGCTGCTGTTCGGCACGTTCGAGGCGGACCTCGCCAACCTGCTCTGGGCGGGCACCGGTGTCACCGCCGAGGCCGAGGCCCTGTCCGCCCGCTTCCGCAGGGTATGGACGGCGTTCGCGAGGACGGGAGACCCGGGCTGGCCCGAGTTCGACCTCCAGAGCCGCCTCACCCAGGTACTGGACACGACGCCGACGGTGACGTCGTATCCGCAGGAGCGGAGCCGAAAGCTCTGGGAGGGCCATGAGTTCACTCCTGCCCCCCTGCTCGGCTGACCGGAGCGGGGCCGCAGCGGGACCGGAGGCCAGTGGTCAGAGGTTGCCGAGGGGCTCGATGTCCACGTGGACCGGGTTGCCCCAGACCCGGAGCACCTCGTAGTCGGTGAACTCGTGGACGAGCCGGTAGGCCATGGCCGGCCGCGACCCCCGGCGCTGGGCGTTGATGTACAGCTCGGCCTCGCGCCGGTCGCGGCGGGGGGTGCCGCACAGCTCCCACTCCCGTCCGTTCCACGCCTCCGGCAGCCAGCGCTGCTGCGCCTGCGGCCGGTCGGCCCGCACCCCGTACCGGGACATCGAAGGCCCCGGGGCCGCCTCGCCCTGCACCGGACGGGGGCCGCCCGCGAACTCCGATCGCCGGGCGGCCCGCCGCCGTGTCTCGCAGAGCAGACACAGGTCCGGGGCGCTCTCGTCCACGGGCCCCTGCGGATGCTCGGCACACCGCGTGGTGGGTGGGGCCGCGCTGACGCTCTCCTCCAGCAGGTCGAGAGCGCGCCGGAGGTCGTCCTTGACCTCGTGCAGCTTGGCGTCGGGCGTACCGGCGGTCAGCGCCTCCCCGTGCTCGCCGAGCAGACGAAGGGCCCGACCCAGGGCGGTGAGCTGGGAGTGGTTCATGGGCTCCAGCGTGGCACATGGCACCGACAGCGCTGCCGGCCGCAGGAGCGGCCTTCGGCCGCGGCGGCCCGCTGAGCGCATCGCGTACTGCTGGGACGCCGGCACGGTGCCGACACGGTCCCGGGGACTTCATCACGTGGATGGCGCGGATTTCGGGGCACCGGCCCTGAAACTCACGTACGTGGCGAGGAAGCCGACGGCGTAGCCGGTCAGCAGGCCGCCGGCGTAGACCGCCGCCGCCACGGCCGGGCCCCTGTCCCCCGTCAGCAGGGGGAACAGGGCCCAGCCCGAGGGGCCGATGGCGGTGGCGCCCACCCGGTCCCCGAGTACGGCGAAGAACCCGACGAAGGCCCCGCCGGCCGCGCCGCCCGCGCACGCGGTGAGGAAGGGGCGGCCGAGAGGGAGGGAGACGCCGTAGATCAGGGGTTCGCCGACGCCCAGCAGTCCGGCCGGGAGGGCGGACTTGATGGTCGTACGAAGGGAGGTGTCGTGGCGGAGGCGGACGTAGACCGCGAGGGCCGCTCCGACCTGGCCCGCGCCCGCCATCGCCAGCAGGGGGAGCAGAACCGTGTAGCCCTGCTGCTGGATGAGGGTGGTGTGGATGGGGATCAGGGCCTGGTGGAGGCCCAGCATCACGAGGGGGAGGAAGAGGCCGCCGAGGATCAGACCCGCGAGGGGGCCGGTGGTGGCGAGGAGCCAGTTCGCGGCCGTCCCGATGGCGGAGGAGACGACCCCGGCGGCGTACATCAGGCCGTAGAGGGTGGCCAGTCCGGCGACGAGGACGGTGACGGTGGGGGTGAGGAGGACGTCGAGGGCGTCGGGGACGCGGCCCCGGCACCACCGTTCGACGTGGACGGCGAGCAGGGCGGCGGCCAGCGCGCCGAGCACCCCGCCCTGCCCCGGTGCGAGCGGCACCCCGAAGGCGGTCACCTTCGCGACGCCCGGGTAGACGACGATCGCCGCGACCGCACCGCCGAGGACAGGCGTCCCGCCGAACACCTTCGCCGTGTTGTAGCCGACGAATACGCTGATCAGGGCCATGAAGCCGGAGGCGATGGCGGCGAGCGCGGGGGTGAGCGAGGGCAGCAGGCCGGCGTTGACGAGCAGCCCGTCGAGACCGGCCAGCACCCCGCAGCCGATCAGGGCGGGGATGAGCGGGACGAAGACGTCGGCGATGCGGCGCAGCGCGGTCTTGAGGGGGGTCGCGTTGCGGCGGGCGCGGGCGGCGCGCAGCTCGGCGCCGCGGGCGGCGAGCCGTTCGGCCGCGTCCGCCGCCGGCGTGAGCAGCCGCTGGAACTCGGCGGTCACGGTCACCACCGCTCCTGGCCCGAGGACGACCTGGAGGCCGTCCCCGTCGGTCACCACCCCGAGCACCCCGGGCACCGCCCGCACCGCCTCGTCGTCGACCCGTTCACGGTCGGCGATCCCCAGCCGCAGCCGGGTCATGCAGTGGGCGACGGAGGTGATGTTCCCGGGGCCGCCGACGAGGGGCAGCAGGGCGGCGGCGGTGTCGTACGGCGATCTCTGCACACCCTGAGCGTGCGGGTCAGCCGGCCGCTGTGGCGAGCGCGGCGCGCAGACGGCCGCCGGACTCCTCCAGAAGGCGGGCGGCGGTGGGCCCGTCGACACCTGCCAGGATCACCAGGATGGCGTTCTTCACCTCGCCGCGGGTCGCGACGAGGGCCCGCTCGATCTCCTCGTCCCCGGCGCCGGTCGCGAGGGCCACGATCCGGCTGGACCGGGCGCGCAGCTTCTCGTTCGAGGCCCGGACGTCGACCATCAGGTTCCCGTAGGTCTTGCCGAGCCGGATCATCGTGATCGTCGACAGCATGTTCAGGACGAGCTTCTGGGCCGTGCCGGCCTTCAGGCGGGTGGAGCCGGTGAGCAGTTCGGGACCGACGACCACCTCGATGCCGTGCTCGGCGGCGGCCGCCAGCGCGCTGCCCGCGTTGCAGGAGAGACCGACGGTCAGGGCACCGAGGGCGCGGGCGTGCTCGACGGCGCCGACGGCGTAAGGGGTACGGCCGGAGGCCGAGACACCGACGACGGAGTCGGTGGCGCCGACCCCGAGGGCGTCGAGGTCCTTCCGGGCCAGCTCCGCCGAGTCCTCGGCGCCCTCCACCGACGTGACCATGGCTTCGGGCCCGCCCGCGATGACGCCGACGACCTGCCCGGGGGCGGTGTTGAAGGTGGGCGGGCATTCGGAGGCGTCGAGCACCCCCAGCCGGCCCGCGGTACCGGCACCGGCGTAGACGAGCCGCCCGCCCTGGGCCATCCGGGTGGCCACGGCGTCGATGGCCCCGGCGATCTCCGGCAGCCGCAGCGCCACGGCGGCCGCGACGCCGGCGTCCTCGGCGTTCATGAGCCGCGTGATGTCGAGGGTGGCCAGTGTGTCGATCTCGGCGAGTTCCGGCCGGAACGCCTCGGTGGTGAGCGTTTCGAGTTCGGTGCGCAGAGCACGGTCTTCGGTGGTCATGGGAAACGGCTCTTTCTCAACACGGACGAGTGCATCAACTCAGGGGCGCGGGGAACCGCGCGACAAGGCACGAGGGACGGACGCGTTCCTGCGGAGATCACGTACTGCGGTCTATCGAGGAACGTTCCGGTGCCGATGGGCCAGCGCCTCGTAGGACGCCGCCAACGCCGGAGCCGCCGCCTCGTACGTCCGCTGCGCGACACCCACGAACAGGCAGTCCACCACCAGCAGCTGACTGGTCCGCGAGGACATCGCGGCCGGTCGCAGCTCGCTCTCCCGCGAGGTCGAGGTAGTCAGCACGTGGTCGGCGTACTGCGTCACCGAGGAATCCGGCCGCCCGGTGATGGCGACGGTCGTGGCTCCCCGTTCGAACGCGACCCGCAGGGGCTCTATGACGTCCCCGGTAGCGCCGGAGTGCGTGATGGCGATGGCCACGTCACCCGCCCGCAACTGCACGGCGTTGGTGACCGCCAGATGCGGATCGCTGTGCGCGTGCGCTATCAGCCCTATCCGCAGCAGCTTCTGGGTGAGGTCCTGGGCGACCAGCCCGGACGCCCCGATGCCGTAGACGTCGGTCCGCCGGGCCCCGGCGAGCGCGCTCACCGCGGCCCCCAGCTGCACGGTGTCCAGGCCGGCGGCCGTGTCCGCGAGGGTCTGCTGCTCGTCGTAGGCGAGTTTCGCGACGACGTCGGCGATCGGGTCGTCGACGGCTATGTCGGTGGTGATCGCGGGTGCCCGTCCCGACTGCTGGTGCGCGGCGAGCCCGGCGAGGGCGAGCCGCAGATCGCGGTAGCCGGGGTAACCGAGCAGGCGGGCGGTGCGCACGACGGTCGCCTCGCTCGTGCCGGTGCGTTCCGCGAGCCCGGTGACCGTGAGGGCCGCGCAGCCGGCGGGGTCGCCCGCGACGGCTTCGGCGACGCGCTGCATGGAGCGGGTCATGGAGGGGGCGAGGGTGCGCACCTTGGCCGCGAGGGCGGCCGGAGCCGGCGGCGCGCTCCCCCGCGCCGGGGTCCCGCCCGGGCGGTTGCCGAAAATTTCCTTCACGTTCTCGGTCACCCTTGAAAGATATTTTCGTTTCGGGTGCCCGGTCAAGACCGCGCACAATAGGACCATGGACCCCGTAACCCCTCTGGAACAGGCGCTGCACGCCGCCCGCGCCCTGGTCCTCGCCGACCTGGTCGCGGGCCGGGTGGCCGAGGCGGACGTCGTGTCGCTGGTCGAGGACTCCGTCGTACAGCGCCGCTGGTGGGTGGAGCAGTGGCCGGACGGGGTGGCGTACGTGGCGGGGCTGGTCGCCCAGGACGTCCAGGACGCGCTGCTGGAACGGCACGGCCGCTGGCCGCTGTGCCCGGTGTGCGGCACCGGCGACCCGCACGCCCTGGACGTCGAACCGGAGCTGGGCCCGGACCCGCACTGGGTGTGCCACAAGGCGGGCGTGAAGGTCGCCTCCGTCGGCTCCCTGGGCCCGGCGACGGGCGGCGGGATGGCGTCCTCGTGAGGGCGCTCTCATGACGGTGTACATCGACCCGCCGACCTGGCCGGGCCACGGACGTATGTGGTCCCACCTGGTCAGCGACGTGTCCTACGCCGAACTGCACGACTTCGCCGAGGGGTTGGGCGTACCCCGACGGGCCTTCGAGCGGGACCACTACGACGTTCCGTCGCATCGGTACGCGGACGCGGTCCGGGCGGGCGCGGTGCAGGTCAGCAGCCGCGAGGTGGTGCGGCTGCTGCACGGGGCGGGGCTGCGCAGACGCAAGAGCGACATGCCCCGGTGACCGCCGGCTCCTACCGTGCCGTCCGCAGTTCGAAGGCCGGCCCCTCCCCGTCCTCGCTCACCCTGGTGAAGCCGGCGCGGGTGAGGACCGCCTGGGAGGGGGCGTTGCCGGGCTCGACCGTGGCGAAGAGGGAGGTCACGTCGAGGCGGGACAGGGCCCAGCCGGCGAGCGCGCGCAGCGCCTCCGTCGCGTAGCCGTGGCCGCGGGCGGGCTCCGTCAGGTCGTAGCCGATCTCGACCCGGCCCTCCTCGTCCGGCGCGGCGTGGAAGCCCATGCCGCCGACCGCCCGGCCGTCCTCCCGGCGGACCAGGGCGAAGACGCCGAACTCCGGCCGGTGTACGCCCCCTTCGTAGGCCTTCAGCAGGAAACCGGCGGCGTCCCGGGTGCCCTCGTACGGGCCGCCCTCGGTCCACTCGAACCCGCCGTCGCCGCCGAGGCGCAGGTCACGGGCCTCGGCGGGGCGGATGCCGACGAGGTCGAGACGGTCGGCGGCGATGACGAGGTTGTTGTGCCAGCGCCAGCCGGTGACCGGGGCGCGGCCGGGCAGCTCGCCGCGGCCGGTGGCCCACAACAGGGTCGCCCAGGGCGTCGGACCGGGCTGGACGTGCGGGAAGAGCACCTCCAGGACGGATGCGGCCAGTTCCTCGGAGGGCCGGTAGGCGATGTCGAGGCCCGCCGCCATGTCGTGCGTGTGCAGCAGTACTTCGGCGATGCCCATGGCGGCGAAGCCGGTCCGGTCGGCGCTGCGGAAGGGGTACGGGTGGAAGGCGCGGACCCCGGGCGGGGCGGTCCGGACGGCGGCGGCGAGCAGGGCCCCGGTCGTCTCGATCACGTGCAGCAGGCCGGAGTTGTCGGTGCCGTCGTCGAGCTTGAGCTCGAAGGGCACATACGCGTCCTGGGCGCGCCCGGCCAGATTGGCGGCGTACGCGAGGAGGTCGTCGGCGACGTGGACCGCCGTCTCGTGGCAGTTCCAGTCCAGGCCCCCTGCCCTCACCTCCGCCCAGTCCCGGGCCACCGTCGGCCGCAGCGCCGCGACGCAGCCCGCGACGGCCTCTTCCACCTGATCCCCGCCCGTTTCACGCATGAGCGGCACCCTAGGACGCCGGATCCTGTGCGGTCGACAGCATTTCCAGCTCGGCGGCGAGGTTGTAGCGGGCGGTCGGCTCCCACTCCGTCCTGCCGTACGGGGTCCTGAACAGCCTTGGCAGGTCGAGGAGTTGACGGAGAATCGCGGAACGGCCCGCGCGGAAGGCGTCGTTCGGGACGAAGTGGTACTCCTCGCGCACCTCCGCGGTGTAGGCGGCGTACGCGGCGGGCGGGGCGGCGAGGATCGCGAGGTCGGCGTCGCACAGGACCTCGCCGTTGCGGTCGCCGGGAGCCGGGTCGTGGGTGACGGTGAGCCGGACCAGGCGGGCGACCTCGGCGGTCCCGGCGCCGGAGATCCCGGCCTCGGGCAGGGCGCGTTCGGCGAGGCGGGCCGAGCGCTCCTCGTTCGTCGACCGCTCCGGCAGGTACACCGCGTCGTGGAACCAGGCGGCGAGCCGCACCAGGTCCGGCTCGTCCGCGTACTGCGCCAGTACGTCGATGTGGTCGAGGACCGCGACGAGGTGGGCCAGCGTGTGGTAGCGGCGCTGGGGCTCCTGCCAGCGGCGCAGCAGTTCGTCGGCGTACCGGTACGGGGAGGGAACGCAGGAGTCGTCGTCCCGTGACCTGAGGAAGGCGGTCAGCCAACGGGAGCGCAGGGCGTCGAGATCGGCCATGCGCCCATTCTCCCGCGCGCCACCGACGAGCCCCTAGCGTGGAACGCATGACTGCTGCCGTTGACGAAGTACGTGACCCCTCGCTCCCCGGACGTCTGCTCGCCGTCGAGCGGGACGCGCTGCTCCCGCTCCTGCGCTCCCGGCCGGACGCGGACTTCGCGCTGCCGACCGCCGCGTGTCCGGGGTGGACGGTGCGCGATGTCCTCGCCCACTGTTCGGCCGGGCTGATCCGGGTGGTGGAGAGCCGCTTCGAGAAGGGCGCGTTCTCGCCGGAGTCGAACGAGCGGGACATCGCCGACCGTGCCGGCTGGACGAACGCGCGGGTCCTCGACGAGCTGGAGCGCGGGATGACCGAGGCCGGGGAGGTGATCGCCGGGCGGACCGACGGGGCCTGGGACGGGATCGCCTTCGGGGAGTGGGTGCACGCCGGTGACGTCCGCGCCTGCCTCGGCGAGCCCGGCGCCTACACCGGCGAGGGGCGGCCGTACGCGCTCTCGCTGCTGGCCCGGATCACCCGGGACCGGGGGCGGCTGCGGGTGCACGCCGACCTGGACGAGGTGGACGAGCCGCTGCAGCTGGGCGCGGCGAGCGGGACGCGGACCCCGGCCCGTTTCATCGGGGACTCGGCGACGCTCGTGCGGCTGTACACCGGGCGGGCGCCCGACGGGGCGTCGTACGAGCTGACGGGGGCGACGGCGGAGGAACTGAATCTGTACGGGTGAGAGGGGCCGAATCGCTGCGGGTGAGCGGCCGGGGGCGGTCTCGCGTCCGTATACGGTCCCCCCGTACCCTTGGATTGGACTAGACCTCCTGCGGCCGGCCGGTTCCCGGATCGGCAGGCCGTGCCAGGGGTACACGGGGAACACCACGGAAGGGGCCCTATGAGCACGCGTGCAGTCCTGGAGGTGATCGCGCTCGACACCGAGGACGCGGTCGCCGCCCAGGCCGGAGGCGCGGACCGCCTCGAACTGGTCACCGACATGGCGGCCGACGGGCTGACCCCGAGGCCGGAGACCTTCACCGCGATCCGGGCCGCCGTCGACATCGACCTGCGCGTGATGCTGAGGCTGGCGGACGGGTTCGCGGCGGGGGACGCCGACCGCCTGGCCGGGGTGGCCGGGGAGCTGCGGGCGGCGGGCGCCGACCAGTTCGTGCTCGGCTTCCTCGGTCCGGGCGGCGATGTGGACCTGGCGGCCGTGGAGCGTGTGGTGGCCGAGCTGACGGGCTGCCGCTGGACCTTCCACCGGGCCATCGACCGCGCCGCCGACCGCGACGCGCTGCGCAAGCAGCTCGCCGACCTTCCGGGCCTGGACACCTATCTCACCGCGGGCGCGGCGACGGGCGTGGACGAGGGCCTGCCCACCCTGCTGTCCGAGGCGCGGCGCCGCGGGGAGCCGGGGTACGGACAGAGGCTCCTGGTGGGGGGAGGCCTGCGGCTCGACCATGTGCCCGGCCTGCGGGCGGCGGGGATAGACGCCTTCCACATCGGCGGCGCGGCACGGCCGGGCGGCTGGGACGGACCCGTCTCGGCGCCGGTCGTAAGGGAGTGGCGGCGGGTCCTGGACGAGGGCTGAGCCGGGGCGAGGGGAGCCGCGCCGGGCCGCCGGACCGTGTCCGGCGGCCGGGGACGGGGTGCGTCAGGTCAGCTGGGGCGGGAGCGGGGCCGTGTGCGTCACGATCAGACCGGAGACGGCCCGGGTGAGGGCGACGTAGAGGCGGCGCAGTCCGGTGCGCTCGTCGGGTTCGCCGTCGACCACCGCCTGAGGCTCGTCCAGTACCACGTAGTCGTACTCCAGGCCCTTCGCCAGAGACGCGGGGACCAGGGTGAGGCGGGTCTCGGCCGTCGTCTCCTCGCCGGGGGCGAGGTGTCCGATGCCCGCCGCCGCCAGGGCTTGCGCGAGCTCCGGCACCCGCGCGTCCGCCGCGATCAGGCCCGTCGAACCCTCGTTGCGCAGCAACTCCTCGCAGGCTGCCACCACTTCGCTGGTGTCCTTGATCTGCCGGAGCGCGAAGAAGCCGGGGTTCTCACGGACCGACGCCACCGGGGTCAGGCCGGGGGCGATGTGCGGGAGGAGCCGGGAGGCGTAGGTGATGACGTCCGTCGGGACGCGGAAACCCGCCGTCAGTTCCTCGATCACGCCGTCCGACTTGCCGAGGTGGGACAGGGCCTCGTCCCAGCTCCGGGTCGCCCAGGGCGTGGTGCCCTGCGCCAGGTCGCCGAGGACGGTTGCCGAGCCGGTGGTGCAGCGGCGGCCGACCGCGCGGTACTGCATGGGGGACAGGTCCTGCGCCTCGTCCAGGACCACATGGCCGAGGGAGTGCGTCCGCTGGACGAGGTCCGTCGTCTCGTCGATCAGCACGGCGTCCGCGGCCGACCACCTGGCCGACTTGACGCTGCGCGCCGGCTTCGCCCAGACGATCGTCTTCTGCTCCTCGTCGGTGAGGATCCCCGCCGCGTGCACGGCGAGGAAGTCCGCGTCGCTGAGCAGGCGCAGCACGAGCTTCGCCGGGTCCACCGGCGGCCAGACCTGTTTGACGGTCGCCTTCACCGCCGCGTTGCGGGCCACCGAGTCCTGCACACGGTCGTCGGGCGCTTCTCCCGAACGTTCCATCTGGACCAGCACCGCGTGGGCGATGCGCTGCGGCAGGGCCTCGCGCGCGGCGCCGTACCGGATGCCGCGGTCCAGCAGCTCCCTGACGATGTCCTCCAGCTCGTAGGCCGGGACGCGCCAGCGCCGGGAGCCGCGGACCACCACGACCGGCTCGCTCGGCATCGTCACGTGCGCCTGGACGGCCCTGCGCAGCACCTCCGCCATCCGCGCGTCGCCCTTGATGACCGCGGCGGGGGCGGTGTCGGTGCCGCGCACCTCGATGTCCTTCGCCACCAGGTCGTCCACCGTCGCCTGCTGCACCGTCAGCTCGCCCAGCGCCGGGAGCACCTGCTCGATGTAGTGGAGGAAGGAGCGGTTCGGGCCGATGACCAGGGTGCCGGTGCGGGCGAGGCGCTCCCGGTGCGCGTAGAGCAGATACGCGACCCGGTGCAGACCCACGGCGGTCTTCCCGGTTCCCGGCCCGCCCTGCACGCACACGGTTCCGCCGAGCCCGCTGCGCACGATCTCGTCCTGCTCGGGCTGGATGGTCGCGACGATGTCCCGCATCGGGCCGACGCGCGGACGCTCGATCTCCT
Source organism: Streptomyces sp. NPDC059224 (assembly GCF_042754285.1). NCBI lineage: Bacteria > Bacillati > Actinomycetota > Actinomycetes > Kitasatosporales > Streptomycetaceae > Streptomyces > Streptomyces sp. NPDC059224. The sequence goes on along the minus strand of NZ_JBHZAN010000001.1, from coordinate 314,318 downwards.
GCTGGAGCAGCTTGCTGGTCCGGGCCGCCTCGGCGGGGTCGGACAGGTGCTCGTCCTCGTACGCCGTGATGTCGCCGCGGGTGTAGCCGAAGCGGCGGCGCAGCGCCACGTCCATCGGGTCCTTCTTGGACGCGCGGTAGAACGGCTGCGAGACCGGCGCCCGCCAGTCGATGACCATCGGGTCGCCGTCGTGGTCGTGGACGTGCCGGCGCCCGATGTAGAAGCGCTCGCCGAACGCGCCCTCGGCCTGGTCGGCGCCGGGGGCGTGCAGGTAGTCGAGGCGGCCGAAGAAGAGAGGCGTGTCGCTGAGGTCGGCCAGCGCCTTGATGCGTTCGTCGATCTGGCGGGCGAGCACCTCGGCGTTGACCCAGTTCGCGGTGACGTCGCTGATGTCCAGCGACTCGACGTCCTCGCGCATGGCGCGCAGGGCGGCCCGGGACCCGGCGAGGTGGGCGCGCTCACGGGAGAGGGGGTCGGTGGCGGGTTGTGCGTGCGGGGCCGTGAGGGGGTCGTGGGCGGGCGTGGACAAGGGGGTGCCTCCGAAGCCTGCGGGTGGGTGGCGCCCAGGGGTGAGTGGCGCACAGGTGGCGATCAGCCGACCGGTTTCCGTCCGGGCGGCGGCACTCCGGGAGGGAGGCGGGCAAGAGCGGAGATTCTAATGAGGCGGGAGCGGGGAGGCCAATGGATTTACTCCGGGCGTGCCGACGGGCGGGGCCGGGCGGGGCCGGATCCCCCATGAGGTGTGGTCCTCCCGGGCCGGATCCCCTAGGGGGCGTGTCCCTCGTGGGGTGGGGCGGAGGTGGGGGGCGGGGTCCATCGGCGGGTGGACCGGGGGAGCCCGGAGATTGGACCCGTGGACCGATGCCGTACCCGGGTCCGAAGTTCCACCATGGAGACATGAGCGCAGCAACCATCCATCCAGCCCCCAGCCGTCCGCCGGGCGCCACCGCCCTGGACGGAGTCCCGCACTCCCAGCACCGTCTGGGCGACGCCCTGCGGGCCGTCAAGGTGTTCGTCGGCGCGGCGTTCAGCGTCGTCATACTCGGCGAATACGGCGAGGAAGCAGGAATACACCGCAGGTGACGTCATAGTGTCACCTCCGTGCCGAACCGGACGGTGACGTCATCCCCCCTGCCCTCCCGCGCCCTCCCCGTTTCCTTCCCCGTTGCCCTCTCCTTCTCCCTCCTGGCGGTCTCCCTCTCCTCCTTCGTCGCCCTCTGCGTCCTGCTGCACGCCCCGATGGCCGATCTGCTGGTCTACCGGGCCGAGGGCCAGGCCGTGGTCCACGGCAGTGACCTGTACGGCTTCACGGTCACCGAGTGGCGGCTGCCGGCGACGTACCCGCCCTTCGCGGCGGTCCTGTTCGTCCCGACGGCCTGGCTTCCCGTACCGGCCCTGAAGGCGGCGTTCCTCGCGGGCAACGCACTCCTGCTCGCCTGTCTCGTCGCCCGTTCCGCCCGTCTGGCCGGACGCCCGGCACCCCTGTCCGTGCTGTGCACGGCCACCGCCGTCGCGCTCTGGCTGGAGCCGGTCTTCCAGACCCTGCTCTTCGGCCAGATCAACCTGGCGATCGCCTGCCTGGTCCTGTGGGACCTCACCCGCCCACCCGGTGCCCGCGCCAGGGGCCTGGCCCTGGGCATCGCGGCGGGCGTCAAACTCACCCCGGCCATCTTCATCGCCTATCTGTTCCTCACCGCACGCAGAAAGGAGGCGGGCGTCGCGACGGCGTCCTTCGCCGGTACGGCGCTACTCGGCGCCCTGTTCCTGCCCGGGGCGACCGTGGACTTCTGGACGCGGCGCGTGTTCGAGACCGGCCGGGTCGGCAAGGCCTGGATCGTCGACAACCAGTCGCTCCAGGGCCTGATCGCGAGGGTGACGGGCACGGAGGCACCGGGCCTGTCCTGGGCGCTCCCGACGGCCGTGCTCGCGGCGGCGGGCCTGTGGCTGGCCGCCCGCACCCACCGTGACCCCGTGAGCCCCGTGAGCCCCGTGAGCCCCGTGACTCACGGCGACCGCTGGGGCATCCTGATCACCGCGTTCACGGCACTGCTGATCAGCCCGATCAGCTGGTCCCATCACTGGGTGTGGTGCGTCCCGCTGCTGGCGGTGCTCCGGGCGGAGCGCCGCAGGCTCCTCGCGGCGGGCGCGGCCCTCGTCTTCACCGCCCGCACGATGTGGCTGCTGCCGCACGAGGGCGACCGGGACCTGCACCTTCCGTGGTGGCAGCAGCCGTTCGCGGGGCCGTACCCGCTGCTGGGACTTGCGCTGCTGGCGGGCGCGGCCGTGGCCGTACGACGGCGCGGCCCCGCCGGGCGGGAGACTCAGCCCTCGGTGCCGCCCACGCCCTCCGTGCCCTCCACGAGGAGCTCGTCGGCGTCCATGATGCGGTAGGCGTAGCCCTGCTCCGCCAGGAACCGCTGCCGGTGGGCGGCGAAGTCCTGGTCGATCGTGTCGCGGGCGACGACGGAGTAGAAGTGGGCCTGGTGCCCGTCGGCCTTGGGGCGCAGCACCCGGCCGAGGCGCTGGGCCTCCTCCTGACGGGAGCCGAAGGTGCCGGACACCTGGATGGCGACCGTCGCCTCGGGCAGGTCGATGGAGAAGTTGGCGACCTTCGACACCACCAGCACGCTGATCTCGCCCTCGCGGAAGGCGTCGAAGAGCTTCTCGCGCTGGGCGTTGGAGGTCTCTCCCTTGATGACGGGCGCGTTCAGGTGCTCGCCCAGCTCGTCGAGCTGGTCGATGTACTGGCCGATGACCAGGATCTGCTGCCCCGCGAAACGCTTCACGATCGCCTCCGTGACCTTCCGCTTGGTCGCGGTGGTCGCACAGAAGCGGTACTTCTCCTCGGTCTCGGCGGTGGCGTACGCGAGCCGCTCCGAGTCGGTGAGGTTCACCCGCACCTCGACACAGTCGGCGGGCGCGATGTAGCCCTGCGCCTCGATCTCCTTCCACGGGGCGTCGAAACGCTTGGGCCCGATGAGGGAGAACACGTCCGATTCCCGGCCGTCCTCGCGCACGAGGGTGGCCGTCAGCCCCAGCCGCCGGCGCGCCTGCAGGTCGGCGGTGAACTTGAAGACAGGAGCCGGCAGCAGATGGACCTCGTCGTAGACGATCAGACCCCAGTCACGGGAGTCGAAGAGTTCGAGGTGCGGGTAGACGCCCTTCCGCCGGGTGGTGAGCACCTGGTAGGTGGCGATCGTGACGGGCCGGATCTCCTTCCGCGTCCCGCTGTACTCCCCGATCTCGTCCTCGGTGAGACTGGTCCGCTTCACCAGCTCGTGCTTCCACTGGCGCGCGGAGACGGTGTTGGTGACCAGGATCAGGGTCGTCGACTTGGCCTGTGCCATGGAGCCGGCGCCGACCAGCGTCTTGCCCGCCCCGCAGGGGAGGACGACCACGCCGCTGCCGCCGTGCCAGAAGTTCTCGACGGCCTGCTTCTGGTACGGCCGCAGCGCCCAGCCGTCCTCGGCGAGCTCGATCGGGTGGGCCTCGCCGTCCACGTAGCCGGCCAGGTCCTCGGCGGGCCAGCCCAGCTTCAGCAGCGTCTGCTTGATCTGCCCGCGCTCGGAGGGGTGCACGGCCACGGTGTCGGGGTCGATCCGGGCGCCGACCAGCGGGACGATCCGCTTGGAGCGCAGGATCTCCTCCAGGACCGGCCGGTCGGTGGTGGTGAGCACCAGCCCGTGCGCCGGGTGCTTGGAGAGCGTCAGCCGGCCGTAGCGGTCCATCGTCTCGGCGATGTCGACCAGCAGCGCGTGCGGCACCGGGTAGCGGCTGTACTCCACGAGCGCGTCCACGACCTGCTCGGCGTCGTGCCCGGCCGCCCGCGCGTTCCACAGGCCCAGCGGGGTCACCCGGTAGGTGTGGATGTGCTCCGGAGCCCGCTCCAGCTCGGCGAAGGGCGCGATCGCCCGACGGCATTCGTCGGCCCGCTCATGGTCGACTTCCAGGAGCAGCGTCTTGTCGGACTGGACGATCAACGGACCATTCACGCGCGGCACCCTTTCCCTTTCGGCTCATGCGGCCATCGCCATGGCGGCCATTGTCATGGGCCAAAGTTCCAGTGTGCCTCATGGGCGGACGATCACCTCCGCCGCTCGGCAGATCGTGCCGTCCGGGGGCGCGGGACCCTCCGATGCAACCTCGGGCCCGTCTCGGGGGTCATGTCCCGTGGGGGGCCGTGGAAGGCCGTGGAAGGCCGTGGAAGACGTGGTTCGGTGAGGAGGGGTGGGGTGACGTCCGTACGTATCTGGGGGCCGGGCGCCGGGGCGGTGGCGGTGCTGGTGGTGACGGCGGTGTGGGCGCACCGGTCGGCCGGGGTGGACGCCGGTCTGTGGGCCGAGGTACGCCCGGCGGTCGAGGCCCGGCTGGTGGCGCGGGCCGGGGGCACCGGGGCGGGGGAGGGCGAGGCCGGCCTCGGATCGCGGTGGTTCTGCCGGGCAGAGGTCCTGGACCTGTCGGAGAGCGGGGGTCAGGTGCGGGCCGGGATCAACACCCTGTGCCTGGAGTACGGCGAGCGCGCGGGCACCCTCGTGGAGTGCGGCGGCGCGCAGATACCGCAGGTGGTGCGGCTGGAGCGGGACCCGGCGCACCGTGGCTACCGCGTGGTCTCCGAGGAGGAGCCGGCCGACGACGACGCGGAGTGGACGGCCGCCCACTTCAGCCGGCACGCCGCGTCCCGCCTCGACGAGGAGATGGAGTCCGCCGGGCTGCGGGCCCTGGCCCGTACCCACTTCGCCCTGCCGGCGGACGCGCCCGTGCGGTACTGCTAGGGCCGCTCCCGCGGGGCTACTCCTCCGCGAGTTCCGCCACCCCGGTCACCCGGTGCAGGGGGTAGGTGCGCACCTCGTCGGCCGTGTGGTCGTACGCCGTGACGAAGCCGCCCTCCACGCGGATCGGGGCGATGACGCGCTGGCTGGCGGTGCCCTCGGCGTTGACGTAGCCGATCCACAGGGTGCCGCCGGTGAGGACGGCGGCCTGCATGGTGGCGAGGGTCTCGGCGGCGGTGGTGCGCGGGAGTTCGCCGCCCTGGACGGCGGCGCCGGCCGCCTTGCGCGGGGTGGTGGCGGCCAGGTCGCCGGCGCGGATCGCGCGGATCGCGGCGGTCAGGAGGGTGCTGTCCGGCGGGGGCGGGCCGTCCGGAACCGGCTCGGGGGCCGAGCGCGGCGGGGTGCGGTGGGCGTGGGCGCGGGCGATCAGGACGTCGCCCTCGGCCGACTCGGCGGCGGGCGCGTAGCCCATCGCGCGCAGGCCCTCCAGCAGGGCGGCCGGGTCTGCCTGGGTGGCGAGCACGGTAGGGGCCAGCCGGCGCAGGCGCAGGGCGGCGGCCCGCTTGTCGGCCATGATCTCGTTCAGGACGGTGTCGTCGTCGCAGCGCACGTACGCCGAGGCCGCCCCGACCCGCAGATGGCCGTGCCTGCGGGCCACGTCGTCGATCAGGTAGGCGAGCGGCTGCGGGACCGGGGTGCGGGAGTGGGTGGTGAGGAAGGCGTGCAGGTCGGTGGCGGTGCGGCCGGCGTCCAGGGCGCGGCGGACCGAGGCGGGCGTGAAGCGGTAGACGGTGGCACCGCCCTTGGACTCGACGTCGGCGAGTATGCCCAGCGCGTCGGCGAGCGGGCGTTGCAGCGGGCCGGGGGCGACCGCCGTCAGGTCGGCCTGGAGCAGGACGTGGTCGAGGGGCTCGGGCAGCAGCGGGGCGAGGAGACGGCCCGCGGCCGCGGCGGCGACGGCCTGCTCGGGCGGGGAGAGGGGTTCGAGGACGGCGGCGGGACGGTGGTGGTGCACGGGAAGCTTGTCGCCGGGCCCGGCGGGCTCCTGCGGTTCGGGTTCCTTCCCCGCCTCCACCGCCGGCGCGCCCAGCAGCGCCCTGCCCTGCGCCGACAGCGCCCCGCGTCCCGTCACGCCCAGCAGCTCGGCCTCCGACAGGGTCCAGCGGGCCAGCCGGCCGCGCAGGTCCTCGCCCTGCTGCTGCGGGCCGCGCAGCGGGCGTTCCCAGCGCAGCCGGGCCAGTACCGAGGCCGTGACCGGGGCGGCGCCCTCCGGGAGCCCGGCCAGCAGGGTCAGCACCCGGTGACGTACCTCGGGCGCGGCCGACCGGTCGAGACCGGGGCCGAGCGCCGACAGCGAACGGTCCTTGGCGTCCCGGCCGCCGACCAGGCCGGAGGTGCGGGTCGCGGTGAGCCAGGCCTGGGCGAGCTGGGCCCAGCGTTCGGCCGGGGGGAGGTCCCGCCACTCGTCGTAGCCGGGGGTGGCCGCGTAGCGTTCGTCGGCTTCGCCGTCGGGGGCCAGCAGCCCGGCCGCGTACGCCAGCTCGACCCAGAAGGCGGCGACCGGCTCCGGCAGGTCCAGGGCGACGGCGGTGCGTTTCAGGTCCCGGACGCTCAGGCCGCCGGCCCGCAGCACCGCGGGGCCGCCCTCGTCCCAGTCCTTCAGCAGCTCCTCGACGGTGGCGAGCGCGGTGTAGGCCTGTCCGGCCGCCGTCGTGTCCACAACCTGTGGACGGTGTGTCACGGCCGTCTCGACCACGGGCGGCACCGGCTCCGGCTCGCGGTGCGCCCGGCCCTCACGCAGGTGCAGGGCGACCTCGCGGGGGAGGACGACCGTGCCCGGCGCGGTCGGCAGCAGCAGGCCGCGGTCCAGGAGCCAGCGCAGATGGGCGGCCGGTTCCGGGGTGACCTGCCCGTAGGGCGGCCCCCAGACCAGCCGGGAGAGGACCTCGAGGGACTCGGCGGGCGCGCCGGCGAGCAGCTTCGCCATCTTCTTGCGGTGGCCGAACAGCTTGCCCAGCGCATCCGCCGCGGACACCGAGTCGTGTGTCGAGGGCAGCCCTGCGGTGGCGACGATCTCCTGGATCCGGCCCGGCGACATGCCCGAGGTGGCCTCCCGCACGGTCGGGCCCAGCCCGGTCGGCGAGGGGTACTGAGGGGACGGGGCGAGCACCTCGCGCGCGGTCCGCACCAGCCGCAGCCGGTCGTCGTCGCCCCACACCAGCGCCTGGTCGCGGAGCGTGCCGAGGGCGCGCGGCAGGGCGGCGGTGACCAGCGGGTCCGCGGCGTCGCCGGCCATCAGGCCCAGCAGTTCCGGGTAGGACGCCGGGTCGCCGGCCACCGCCACCGCCTCCGCGGTCTGCAGGGCGAAGCGGTCCAGGCGTTCCAGGGCCCGCAGCACCGAGGCGCGGGTGCCGGCCCGGGTGGCCAGCTGGGTGAGGTCGGTGGGGACGGGGGTGATGAGGTCGGGGCGGGCGCGCAGCAGGACGGCCAGGGAGGCGTCGTCCCTGGCGCGAAGCGCCTCCGCGAGGGAGCGCGGCGGGGTGGCCGGGTTGCTCATCCGACCCACGGTAGCGGGTGCGGGGCGGCGACCGGGATCACCCTGCGGTTCCGGCTCCGCCCACCGTACGCGCGTCGCCCCGGGCGGCGGCCGGCGCTCCGGGAGGCCGGGTACGGCAACCGCCCCCGCCGGGAGACACGTTGCCCGCCGGTGTGCGGGCCGACATAAGCCGTGACCTGCGCTACCGTCGTTGCGACGGGTCATCCAACGCAGCGGCCCCGGAGGGGACTTCGTGGGTATCGAGAGCGATCAGGTCGTCTACGAGTATCTGAGCCGGGTCGGGGACATCGCGCACCGGCGCCAGTTGTCGTCCGCCGAGCGGATGCGGCTGGTGTCGGGTCTGCGCAACGAGATCGACCGGCACCGGGCCAAGGCGACCGTCGACAGTCCCGCCGCCGTGCGGCGCATCCTGGACCGGCTGGGCTCGCCCGACGAGGTCGTCGAGGCGGCGGGGGGGACGACGGAGGCCGCGCCGCCACCGCCGACGGGCCCGGTTCCCGCCCAGCGGGAGGCCGGAGCGCCCGCCGGGAGGGGGGACCTGCGGCGCGTCGTACCGCGTCCGCGGCCCGCCGAGGCGGAGGACGGTCCCGCCGCGCCGCGCGAGTGGTGGCGGGTGGACAGCAGCCCGTTCGGGGACGGCGACAGCGTGCCGGGGTTCGTGGGCGGCGTGGAGATCCCGGAGCTGCTGAGGAAGCCGCGGCCGCGCGGGGACGAGCCGGCGGAGGAGACCCCCAAGGGGCCGGAGAAGGCCGCCGGGCCGGTTCCGGCGGCCGAGGAGGTCGTGCCGCCCGTCCGTCGTCGTCTCCGGGTCGTCCCGCGGCCCGGGGCCGGCTGGAGCAACCCCCTGCTGCTGCTCGCCGCCGCCGCGCTGGTCGTGGGCGCGGTCCTCGGCAACTGGTTCGCGCTGCTCCTCGGCTGGCTCATCGCCTACGGCTCCCGACGGCTCACCCCGGCGGAGACGAAGCTGGCCGTGATGTGGGTACCGGGGCTGTCCGTCACGGCGGGTCTGGTCTGGCTGTGGGGACGGAGCGCGGGCCGGTGGGGCGCCCCGATCGCCGAGGGACACATGAGCGACGCGGTGGGCGAGACGTGGCCGTGGGTGGTCCGGGGGGCGGCGGTGGCGTCGGCGCTGTACCTGGTGTGGCGGTCGCAGCGGACGCGGTGAGGCGGGCGCGGGTTCGCGGGGTGCGGCCGTCGGGCGGCTGCGGGCCGGTGGGGGCCGTTCGCGCAGTTCCCCGCGCCCCTCGAGCCAGGACAGGTGGTCCCACGTCCGGGGGCGCGGGGAACTGCGCGGCAAGCCCCCACCGGGCCGCGGCGAGTCGACGACCGCACCCGGTGCCCCGGCACAATGGCGCATATGACTTCTCGCGCCCTCACCGTCGGCTTCGATCTCGACATGACCCTCATCGACTCCCGGCCCGGGATCCACGCCTGCTACACGGCGCTGGCCGAGCGGACGGGGACCTACATCGACGCCGATCTGGCGGTCACCCGGCTGGGGCCGCCGCTCGCCGACGAATTGGTCAACTGGTTCCCGGCCGAGCGGGTCGCGGAGATGAGCGAGCTGTACCGGGCGATGTATCCGGAGATCGCCATATCCGCGACCCCCGCCATGCCCGGCGCGCGCGAGGCGATCGAGGCGGTGCGCGGCACGGGGGGCAAGGCGGTCGTGGTCACCGCTAAGTACGAGCCCAACGCGAAGCTGCATCTCAGCCATCTCGGCATGGTCCCCGACGCGGTGGTCGGTGACCTCTGGGCCGAGCAGAAGGCCGCCGCGCTGCGCGAGCACGGTGCGGGCGTGTACGTCGGCGACCACGTCGGCGACGTGCGCGGGGCACGCGGCGCCGGAGCGCTGTCCGTCGCCGTGGCCACCGGGCCGTGTGACGCGGACGAGCTGCTCGCGGCGGGCGCCGACGTGGTCCTCGGGGACCTCACCGAACTCCCGGCCTGGCTGTCGGCCTACCGCGCGGACGCCTCCCGCGCCTGACGGCGCCCCGCCGCGATGGACTGGAGCACTCCGGCGCCCGCGACCAGGAAGCCGACGCCCATGAGCATGCTCAACAGGTACATGTAGGTCGGAAATGGCTTCGCGCCGAGGAACAGCGGTATCACGGTGACGAGAGTGGCCACCGTACCGATGAAGAAGAGCACGGCACCGGCACGGATCAGTCGGTCACCGGGCCCGGCGGAATTCGCTTGGGTTTTGTCACGCACTCGACCAGGGTAGTTCCCTGCCCGAAGGAACAACCGGGCGACGTCTTGTCACGCGCCCGAAGACCATTAGCCTTGGTACCGGCGGGTCATGGTCGACCCGCCCGAGTGCTATCAGGGCCCGTTCCAGAGCTGTTGCATTCAGAAGTTTACCGAGCAGTTTCCGACGAGATACGAGGACGAGGACAGACGTGCCTACCGGCAAGGTCAAGTGGTTCAACAGCGAGAAGGGCTTCGGCTTTCTCTCCCGCGACGACGGCGGTGACGTCTTCGTCCATTCCTCGGTTCTCCCCGACGGGGTCGACGTACTCAAGCCCGGGCAGCGCGTGGAGTTCGGCGTCGTCGCCGGTCAACGCGGTGACCAGGCACTGTCGGTGGTCCTGCTCGACCCCACCCCGTCGGTCGCCGCCGCCCAGCGCAAGAAGCCGGACGAACTGGCCTCGATCGTGCAGGACCTGACGACCCTGCTCGAAAACATCACGCCGATGCTGGAGCGCGGCCGATACCCGGACAAGGCCGCCGGCGCGAAGATCGCCGGACTGCTGCGCGCGGTCGCGGACCAGCTTGACGTGTAAGCGCGTGAGAGACAGGCAAGTCGCGTAAGCGTGCACGTCCCGTAAGTGCTTTTACGGGAAATCGAGTGCGTGCGGACCGAGGGGCGGGACGAGTCCCTCGGCCGCCGCCCGGGTGAGCAGTCCGCGTACCGCCGCGTAGCCGTCCTCGCCGAGTTCCGAGGTGAACTCGTTGACGTAGAGCCCGATGTGCTGGTCGGCGACGGCCGGGTCCATCTCCTGGGCGTGCGCCATGACGTAGGGCCGGGAGGCCTCGGGGTTCTCCCAGGCCGCGTGGACGGACGTACGGATCGCCTCGGCGAGGCGCGTGAGCCTCTGCGCGCCCAGGGACCGCTTGGCGATGATCGCGCCGAGCGGGATCGGCAGACCCGTGGTGGTCTCCCAGTGCTCGCCCATGTCGGCGAGCTTGTGCAGCCCGTAGTTCTGGTAGGTGAAGCGTGCCTCGTGGATCACCAGCCCCGCGTCGACCTTGCCGTCCCGCACGGCCGGCATGATCTCGTGGAAGGGCATGACGACGATCTCGCCGACCCCGCCGGGGAGCGTGTCCGCCGCCCAGAGGCGGAACAGCAGGTACGCCGTCGACCGCTCGCTCGGCACGGCGACCGTACGGCCCGTGAGGTCCGTCCCCGCCTCCTGGGTCAGCACCAGCGGCCCGCAGCCCCGGCCCAGCGCGCCCCCGCAGGGGAGCAGCGCGTACTCGTCGAGGACGTACGGCAGGACGGCGTAGGACACCTTCAGCGCGTCGGACTCGCCGCGCTCGGCCATGCCGTTGGTGATGTCGATGTCCGCGAAGGTCACGTCGAGGGCGGGCGCCCCCGGGACCCTGCGGTGGGCGAGGGCGTCGAAGACGAAGGTGTCGTTCGGGCAGGGCGAGTACGCGATGCGCAGATAGTCAGCGGTGGTCATGAGGGTTCCAACTCTCCAGGGCGGGCGCGAGCTTCCCGAAGGCACCGGTCAGGGCGGCCAGGGCGTCCGCGATGCGCCAGGCGGCGCGGTCGCGGGGGCCGACGGGGTTGGAGACCGCGCGTATCTCCAGGACGGGCACGCCGTGCGCGGCGGCCGCCTCGGCCACGCCGAAGCCCTCCATGGCCTCGGCGAGGGCGTGCGGGTGCCGGGCGCACAGGTCGGCGGCGCGGCGGGCCGAGCCGGTCACGGTGGACACGGTGAGTACCGCTCCGGGGCGCGCTCCGGTCGCCTCGGCGATGGCTCGTACGAGTGAATCCGGCGGACGGTGGCTGACAGTCCCGAATCCCAGTTCGGTGACCGGCACGAACCCCTCGGCGGTCTCGGCGCCCAGGTCCGCCGCGATGATCTCGTCGGCGACGACCAGCGAGCCCACCGGCGCGGCCGGCCGGAAACCGCCGGCGATCCCGGCGGAGACGACCAGGGCGTAGGGCCGGCCGTCGAGGGCGGCGGCGGTGAGGGCGGTCGCGGTGAGGGCGGCGGCCCTGGCCGGGCCCACTCCGGCGGCGAGCAGGTCGTACCCTTCGGCGGTGCGCAGCAGCGTCGCGGCCGGCAGCCGTACCTCGGTCGTCCCGTCCGTGAACGCCCCAGCCACCGCGTCCCGTTCGGCCGGGACCGCGGTGGTCACGAGGACGCGTACGGCGGACGTGGTCAGGCGTCCTTCTTGAGCTTGAAGGACCACAGACCCAGGACCGACTTGTCGCCCTCCTTGATGGAGACGAGGGTCGAGTTGCCGGAGGCGCCGTACTGGGCGTTGAAGAACACGCTGCCCGGGATCGTGCGGTAGGTCTTCTTGCTGGAGTCGGTGAGCGGCTGACCGTTCATCAGGATCGTCCAGCCGTTGTCCGCGATCTTCGGGTCGACGCCGAAGCGGACCGTGTCGTCCGGGTCCACCTTGATGGACTTGATCCCGGTGTCCTTGAGGCAGTTCGCGAGGGAGGCCGTGTTCAGGGCCTTGCCGTCGTTGTAACAGGTGGCCTCGGCGCTGACCGAGGACGTACCGACGGTGATCGTCGCGATCGGCGTCGGCTTGTCACAGGCAGACAGGACGAGCAGTCCGGCGGAAACGGCGCCGGCGGCGGCGACGACGCGGCGGCGTCGCGAGCGGGATTGCAGCGTGGTCATGGCCGAAGGCTATCGGGACCTCCCGGCCCGCTCCCCACGTGGGGTACGGCGTGCCCGGTTCGTTACGCCAGGTGCGTTCCTCAGGCCACCCTCGGCCGGGTACGGGGGCCGTGCCGGGCGGAGCTGAGCAGGCCACGCAGGGTGGCCAGCCAGCCGGCAGCAACGATGAGGGCGGCCACCACCAGGCCCAGGGTGCCGTTCAGCGGCATCACGATGCCCACCGCGCCGCCGAACACCCAGGCCATCTGGAGCAGCGTCTCCGACCGGGCGAACGCCGAGGTGCGCACCTGCTCCGGCACGTCCCGCTGGATCAGCGCGTCCAGGCAGAGCTTGGCCAGCGCCTGGGCGAATCCGGCCACCGCGGCCAGTACGGCCACCAGGAAGGCGCCGAAGAACAGGGCGGCGACGATCGCCGTACCCAGCGCCACGGCGACCACCGTCACGATGATGATCTCGGGCGTCCGCGAGCGCAGCCAGGCCCCCACCGCGGTACCGAGCGCGTTGCCGGCACCCGCCGCGACGCCCACTATCCCGAGGGAGACCGCCGCGCTCTCGCCGGTCAGCGGGTGCTCGCGGAGCAGGAACGCCAGGAAGAAGATCAGGAAGCCGGAGAGACAGCGCAGCGCGGCGTTCGCGCCGAGCGCGTGGGTGACGGCGGGCCCCACCGTCCGCAGCCCCGGCCGCTTCGTTTCCTTGCGGTCCGTCCGGTCCGTCCGGTCCTTCCGGAGCGGGCCGTGCAGGTGCTCCTCGTCGGCGGCGAGCAGTGCCACGTCCTCGCCCTTGGCCGAGTCGACCTTGGAAGGGAGGGTGAAGGAGAGGAACGTCCCGGCCACGAAGATCACGAAGGCGCCGTAGAGCGGCCAGGGGTCGCCGATGGCGTGCAGCCCGGCCCCGATGGGGGCGGCCACGCCGGTGGCGAGCAACCCGGCGAGGGTGACGCGTGAGTTGGCCTTCACGAGGGAGAACCCGGGCGGCAGCAGCCGGGGCACGACGGCGCTGCGCACCACGCCGTACGCCTTCGACGCGACCAGCACCCCGAGCGCGGCCGGATACAGCTCCAGGCTGCCGCCGGCCACCGCCCCCGAGATGATCAGTGCGAGCAGCGCCCGGGCGAGCATCGCGCCGGCCATGGCGGCGCGCCGGCCGTGCGGGAGGCGGTCGAGGAGGGGACCGATGACCGGGGCGAGGACGGTGAAGGGCGCCATGGTGATGGCGAGGTAGAGCGCGACCCGCCCCCGGGCCTCGTCGGTCGGCACGGAGAAGAACACGGTGGAGGCCAGCGCGACGGTGATCATGACGTCGCCCGCGCCGTTGACCGCGTGCAGTTCGATCAGCTTGCCGAGACCGGACTCGCCGGCGCCGTGCGCGTGCGTGGCCTTGCGGATGCCCCGTGCGGTACCGGTCACCGGGAGGTGCAGGGCACGCCCGACGGAGCGGACGGCACCGCGCATCCGGCCCGCACCGCTACCGACCCCGACGGTGTGTTGGGGGGATTTCGCGGTTGCCACGTGGTTCATAGTGCCCTGAGACGACAGTTCCTAGTGCACTTTGTGACCGAGCGAGTCGGAGCCGGAGAGGGGCCGCGGCGCACCGCGGGGGCGCGGGGTCATGGCGATTGCCGGCTCCCGCCGCCGCGCAGCCCCCGCGCCGGACTGTCGCCCATGACCGGCGACGGGGTAGCGTGCGTATCTCAGCCATAAAGCACAATGGATGGCAGAGGTGCGCCCGAGCGCGATCGGACGCGGACGTCGATGCGGCCCACAGGTCCGCTCCGTCCGCCCCACCGCCGGAGGCAGCCGCACTCGTGAGACGGCGTAGGAGAGAAGCGATACCTGTGAGCGCAGCGACAACGCGAAGCCGCACCCCCGACCGTCTGTGCGCCGAGGCCGTCGACCTCGCCCGGACCGCCGCCGAGGAGGCCGCTGCACCCGGAGTGGTGGGCGAGCACGCCGGAGTGGTGGCGGAGGGTGACCGCGTCGTCACGCACTACTTCGAGTGCAAGGAACTCGGGTACCGCGGCTGGCGCTGGGCGGTGACGGTGGCCCGCGCCTCCCGCGCCAAACTCGTCACGCTGGACGAGGTCGTCCTGCTGCCCGGCTCCGACGCCCTCCTCGCCCCCGAGTGGGTGCCCTGGAGCGAGCGGCTGCGCCCCGGCGACATGGGTCCCGGCGACCTGCTCCCCACCGAGGCCGAGGACCTCCGCCTGGAGCCCGGCTACACCGGCGAGGACGGACCGGAACCGAACTCCCCGGTCTCGGAGGAGATGGAGGAACTGGCCGAGGCCGAGGACGCCGACGTCACCGCGGGCACCCCCGCGAACCTCCCCACGGTCCCCTCCCGGGGCACGATCGCCGCGGTCGCCGAGGAACTGGGCATGCGCCGCGCCCGCGTCCTGTCCCGCTACGGCCTGCACATCGCCGCCGACCGCTGGGAGGAGGCGTTCGGAGCCACCACCCCCATGGCCCAGGCGGCCCCCGCCACCTGCGTCAGCTGCGGCTTCCTCACCCCTGTGGGCGGCTCCCTGGGCCAGGCCTTCGGTGTCTGCGCCAACGAGTTCTCCCCGGCCGACGGCCGGGTCGTCTCCTTCGCCTACGGCTGCGGCGGCCACTCGGAGGCCGCGGTCATGCCGAAGCCCCCGGTGGTGGCCCCCCCGGTGATCGACGAGACCCGCGTCGATCCCTTCCCGCTCCGCCCCGCGGCCGACTCCGGCTCGGTACCGGCGGCGGAGGACGAGACATCGGCGGAGCTGGGCCACTCCTGACCCGCCACTCCCCGGAGCGGCGATCACCGGCCGGCTTCTCGGGCGGGCCGCCGGCACCACCGCGCCGGCCGCCCCTGCGGGTGGCGGACCCGGCCGCCTGGCCGTCGCGCGTCCGTCGCCAGGCCGGAGCCGCATCCTCGCCGTGACACGGTGCGGCGGGGCACGACACCCGGCACCGGCCGGCGGAGTTCCGGGCGTGCGCCCTCGCCACCGCCCGGGCCGCCCCCCGCGGATCCGGGGCGCCGGGCCCGGCACGCGTGGCGGCCCGCGCCCGTTGGCAGGCCGTTGGGACATCCGCGCCGCGGTGCGTTGCGCGTCCGGGCGGCTGCCGTTCGGTTCCTGGGCGGGTCGCCGTCGTCGCCGTCTCGGCGGGGGCTGCGGTCCGTGGGGCCCGGGTGGTGGGCCCGGTGTGCCTGGTCGGTCCGTGCCCGGTGGCAGGCCAAAGCGGTGTCCGCGTACGGCGTCAGGGTGCGGTCGGTCGCTCGTGGGCGCCGGGCCGGGGAACGGGCGTCCGCTGCTCGGCTGATCGGGGCGGGCGGGCGGCCGGGTGGGTCCCCGGCGCGCGGTACCTTCTCCTCACGTCGACGAGGAGAGTGAACGTGAGCAAGTTCGTGCGGCCCGCCGCCGAGGGCGCCGATCCGTTCGGTACCGCCCGCCTGCGGCGCGGTGTCCTCGACGCCTGGGCCACCAGCCCCGCCCGGTTCCGTGAGGACGCCAACGCCGAGGAGGACCTGGTCCTCGGCGGCTACCGGGACCGGCTCGTCGTGGAGCTCGCCCAGAACGCCGCCGACGCGGCCGCCCGCGCCGGTGTCCCCGGCCGGTTCCGGCTCACCCTCCGCGACGGCGTCCTGTTCGCCGCCAACACCGGTGCCCCGCTGGACGCGGCCGGCGTCGAGTCCCTCTCCACCCTGCGCGCGTCGGCGAAGCGGGAGGACACCGACGGCGCCGTCGGACGGTTCGGGGTCGGCTTCGCCGCCGTGCTCGCGGTGACCGACGAGCCCGCGGTGGTCGGCCGGCACGGCGGGGTGCGGTGGTCGCTGCCCGAGGCCCGGGAACTGGCCGAGGAGACCGCCCGGCAGAGCGGCGGTCTCGGCGACGAGATCCGTCGCCGGGACGGCCATGTGCCGCTGCTGCGGCTCCCGTTCACCGCCGAGGGCACCGCCCCCGACCCCTACGACACGGTCGTGATCCTGCCGCTCCGGGACACCGCGGCCACCGATCTCGCCGAGCGCCTCCTGGCAGCCGTCGACGACGCCCTCCTGCTCGCCCTGCCGGGCCTGGCGGAGGTCGTGATCGAGACCGGCGACACCGTGCGCACGCTGCGCCGCGGCACCGACGGCGCGCTCACCGTCGTGGACGACTCCCAGCAGGGCACCACCCGCTGGCGTACCGTCTCCGCACACGGCCCGCTCACCCCGGAGCTGCTCGCCGGCCGGCCGGTCGAGGAGCGGCTGCGCCCGCACTGGTCGCTGACCTGGGCCGTGCCCACGGACGCCGCGGGCGCCCCGGACCGCCCGCGCACCGCCGCCGTGCTGCACGCCCCCACCCCCAGCGACGAGCCCCTCGGCGTCCCCGCCCTGCTCATCGCGTCCTTCCCCCTCGACACCACCCGCCGGCACGCCGCCCCCGGCCCGCTCACCGACTTCCTGGTGCAGCGCGCGGCCGACGCGTACGCCGAACTCCTCGCCGGCTGGCGGCCGGTGGGGGAGGAGATCATCCATCTGGTGCCCGGCCCGCTCGGCAAGGGCGAGCTGGACGGCGCGCTGCGCCAGGCGATCCTGGAGCGGCTGCCGCGCACCGCGTTCCTGCCGCCCGCCGTCGACGCCGGCGAGGACAGCGAACTGCCCGAGGCGCTGCGCCCCCGGGACGCCGAGATCGTGGAGGGGGCGGGCGCGGACACGGTCCGGGTGCTCGCGGAAGTCCTCCCGACCCTCCTGCCCGCCGGTCTCGAACGCCGGGTGGAACTGCGGACGTTGTCCGTCACCCGGCTGCCGCTCGCCGACGCCGTCGACCGCCTGGCCGGGCTGGAGAAGGACCCGGACTGGTGGTGGCGGCTCTACGACAGCCTCGCGGGCGTCGACCCGGAACGGCTGTCGGGCCTGCCGGTGCCGCTCGCCGACGGGCGTACGACGATCGGGCCCCGGCAGATCCTGCTGCCTGCCCCGGACGCGGTCATCGACCCCGAGGTCCTGGCCCGGCTCGGCCTCAAGGTCGCCCACCAGGACGCCGCCCACCCCCTGCTGGAGAAGCTCGGCGCCCTGCCCGCGACTCCGCGCGCGGTCCTCACCACCCCGCAGGTGCGGGCCGCCGTGGCCGCGTCCCTGGACGACGACGGTGGCCTGAGCTGGGAGGAGGACACCCCGGACGCCGAGGAGCTGGCGGACACCGTCCTCGCCCTGGTCCGGGACGCCGGCCTGGAACCGGGTGACGAGCCCTGGCTGGGCGCCCTCGCCCTGCCCGACGAGGACGGCGAGCTGGCACCCGCCGGTGAACTCGTCCTCCCCGGCAGCCCGTTCGCCCGGGTGATCAGGGCGGACGAACTGGCCGCCGTGGACGCCGAGCTGGCGCAGAAGTGGGGCGAACAGCCACTGGCCGCCTGCGGGGTGCTGGCGGACTTCGCCCTGGTCCGCGCCACCGACGTGGTCCTGGACCCGGACGAACTGGAGCCGCGCGAGGGCGACTTCGCGGAGCCCGACGACGCCGGCCTGCTCGACGCCGTCGACGTCTGGTGCGAGGACGTCCTCGACCGCTTCCCGGACACCCCCGTACCCCCGGTCGCCACCGAGCTGGTCGCCGTCCGCGACCTCGACCTCGTCGACGAGGACCACTGGCCCGAGGCGCTCGCGCTGCTCGCCCGGCCGCCGCTGCGGGACGCCCTCACCCAGCCGGTCCGCATCCTGCTGCCGGACGGCACCCACGAGGTCGTACGGCCGTACACGGCCTGGTGGCTGCGCGGCCACCCGGTGCTCGACGGCCGCCGTCCCGCCGGTCTGCTGGCCTCGGGCGGCGACCCGCTGCTGCGCGGCCTCTACGAGGAGGCCGACGCCACCGGTTTCGAGGACGAGCAGGTGCTGCGGGCGCTGGGGGTACGGACCTCGGTGGCCGCCCTCCTCGACGAGCCGGGTGGTGCCGCCGAACTCCTGGACCGCCTCGCCGACCCGGACCGCTCGGTCACCGGCGCCCAGCTGCACGCCCTGTACGGCGCGTTGGCGGACCTGGACCCCGAGCAGGTGACCCTCCCCGACGAACTGCGGGCGGTGGTCGACGGCCGGGTGGAGGTGGTGGACGCGGCGGACGCGGTGGTCGTCGACTCCCCGGACCTGCTGCCGTTCACGACCGGCGTGCCGCTGCTCCCGGTACGGCCCGCCCGCGCCGCCGAACTGGCCGAACTGTTCCAGGTGCGGCGGCTGAGCGAGTCGGTGACGGGGTCGGTCGACTCGGAGGGCACCGAACACGACGTCCCGGAGTCGGTTCACGTCCTGCTCGGACCGCGGACCCCGGTGACCTACGTCGAGCACGAGGAACTGGTGGTGGACGGCGTCGAGATCGACTGGCGGCTCACCGGCGACGGCGTCCTGCACGCCGCCACCCTGGAGGGCGTCGCCGCGGGCCTCGCCTGGGCGTCCGGCCAGTGGCCACGCCGCTTCGAGGTGGCCGCCCTGCTGGAGGACGCGTCACGCACGGAGGAACTGGCCAGGGACCGCTGGTTCGACTGAGTGGTTCGACCGAGGAGCCGCCCGGGTCGGTCCGCGGCCACTTCCGGGAAGTACGCGAAGCGGTCCGGGTCGAGCGCCCACGGACGAGGGTCGAGCGCCCACGGACGAGACGTCGGTGACCGGCTTCGGGGTCTCCTCGTCCCTGGCGCGGCGGGCCAGGGTCAGGGCGACCGGCGGAGGGAGTCTGGACCCCGGGGGTCAACGCCACGGGCGACTGCGTCGACGTGGAGTAATCCCATGGGAACGTAATCCGGATGCAAAGCAATCAAAATCTGACCGGAATATGTCTCGCACGTACAACCACTCCCGCCCCTCGTGGATCTTCTCACTGAGTCAACAGACTTCCTAGATCACTTGGGCCCCGTGCCCACTGTTCCCACTGGGGAATTCATGCGCATTCGTGCCACTGTGGCCGCCGTCTCCGGCGCCCTGGCCCTCACCGCGTTCGTCGCCCCGGCCGCGCACGCCGCCGGCAGCACCACGCTGAACGTCACCTTCTCCAGCGTGAAGGTCAACGGCGGGAAGGCCGTTGTCGTGCCCGCCACGGGCTCCGTGAAGTTCTCGATCACCTACAAGGTGACCCACGCCGCCAGCCTGAAGAGCAGCGACTTCTTCACCATCCCGGTCATCTACCACGGCTCCGACATCAAGTCGTCCGAGTACGGCGTGGCCCCCTCGGACCTTGCGACCTGCACGGACACCTCCTCGACCGTCCAGAGCTGCAAGGCCACCCTCAGCGCCAGCCACAATGACGTCGTCAACAGCGTCGCCGGCACCTGGCAGGCGGGCGCCATCGCCTTCGACGCGGACGGCAACCCCGCCACCTTCGGGAACAACCTGGGCAAGGTCTCGGTCCAGCGCCTGTCCAAGCTGACGGTCAACGCCGCCCCCGAGCCGGTCAAGAAGGGCAGGACCATCACGGTCACCGGGTCCCTGACGCGCGCCAACTGGGACGCGGCCAAGTACTCCGGCTACGGCACCCAGTCGGTCAAGCTCCAGTTCCGCAAGAAGGGCTCCAGCACCTACACCACGCTGAAGACCATCAAGTCCTCCTCGACGGGCGCCCTGAAGACGACGACCACGGCGACGGTGGACGGCTACTACCGCTACTCCTTCGCGGGCACGTCCACGACCCCGGCGGTCAGCGCCACCGGCGACTACGTCGACGTGCAGTAGCCCCACCGGAACCAAACGTCCGCCCCGCCGGTGCCGCACCGGTGGGGCGGACGTGCTTCGCCGCTCACACCGGGAAGCGCCGCTCCACCCACCGCCACAGGACCTCCAGTACCGCCGAGGCCACCACCGCCACGCCGACCGCGGTCCACGGCATCACGGTGCCCACCAGTTTCAGCGCGAAGAAGCTCTGCAGGGCCGGCACCGCGAGGACGAAGACGAAGGCCACGCCCATCGAGGCCACCAGCACCACCCGCCACCAGGTGTAGGGACGGGCGATGATCGCCAGGACCCACATCGAGATCAGGAACAGGGTCAGGGTCGCCGCGCTGGTCTCCGCGTCCAGGGAGCCGGGGCCCGTGTAGTAGTGCCGGGCGAGCAGGTAGGTCACGAAGGTCGCGACACCGGCCAGCACACCGCCCGGTATCGAGTGGCGCATCACGCGGCGGACGAAGTGCGGTCTGGCCCGTTCCTTGTTGGGGGCGAGGGCCAGGAAGAAGGCCGGGACGCCGATGGTGAGGGTGGACAGCAGGGTCAGGTGCCGGGGCAGGAAGGGGTATTCGACCTGCCAGCACACCACCAGCACCGCGAGCAGCACCGAGTAGACCGTCTTGACCAGGAACAGGGTGGCGACCCGGGTGATGTTGCCGATCACCCGGCGCCCCTCGGCGACCACCGAGGGCAGCGTCGCGAAGCTGTTGTTGAGCAGGACGATCTGCGCGACCGCCCGGGTGGCCTCGGAACCCGAACCCATCGAGACGCCGATGTCCGCGTCCTTCAGGGCGAGAACGTCGTTCACGCCGTCCCCGGTCATCGCGACCGTGTGCCCGTGCGACTGCAACGCCCCCACCATCTCCCGCTTCTGCTGCGGGGTGACCCGTCCGAAGACGGTGCCCTCGTCCAGGGCCTCGGCCATCCTGCCGGGCTCGGTGGGCAGCCTGCGCGCGTCCACCGTGGTCCCGCTCAGCCCGAGCTTCGCGGCCACCGCACCCACCGACACCGCGTTGTCTCCGGAGATCACCTTCGCCCGGACCTCCTGGTCGGCGAAGTAGCGCAGGGTGTCGGCGGCGTCCGGCCGCAGCCGCTGTTCAAGGACCACCAGGGCGGTGGCGCCGGCGCCCTGCGCGACCTTCGGGTCGTCGAGGTCCCGGGTGGCGCGTGCCAGCAGCAGCACCCGCAGACCTTCCTCGTTGAGGCGCACGGTTTCGGCCAGGGCCGGGTCGTCGGCGCCGAGCAGCACGTCCGGCGCCCCCAGCAGCCAGGTGCTCAGCTCCCCGTCGCCCTCGCTGAAGGTCGCCCCGCTGTACTTGCGGGCGGAGGAGAAGGGCAGTGACTCCACGCACCGCCAGTCCTCGCTGTCGGGACAGGCGTCGATGATCGCCTGGAGGGAGGCGTTCGGCCGCGGGTCGGACTCGCCGAGCGAGCCCAGCACCTTGCGCACGTAGGTCTCGTCCACCCCGTTCAGGGCCCGCAGCTCGGTGACGTCCATGCCGCCCTCGGTGAGCGTGCCGGTCTTGTCCAGGCAGACGGTGTCGACGCGGGCCAGGCCCTCGATCGCGGGGAGTTCCTGGACCAGGCACTGCTGGCGGGCCAGCCGGATCACGCCGATCGCGAAGGCGACGGAGGTGAGCAGCACGAGACCCTCGGGGACCATCGGCACGATGCCGCCGACCGTACGGGCGACGGCGTCCTTGAGTCCGTTGTTCTTGACGAGGAGCTGGGTGGCGACCAGGCCGATGGCAGCCGGGACCATCATCCAGGTCACGTACTTGAGGATGGTCGAGATACCGGAGCGCAGCTCGGAGTGGACGAGCGTGAAGCGGGAGGCCTCCTCGGCGAGCTGGGCGGCATAGGCCTCCCGGCCGACCTTCGTGGCCGCGAAGGCGCCGCCGCCGGCCACCACGAAACTGCCCGACATCACCGGGTCGCCACGGCGTTTGACGACCGGGTCGGCCTCGCCGGTGAGCAGCGACTCGTCGATCTCCAGGCTGTCGGCCTCGGCACACACCCCGTCCACCACGATCTTGTCGCCGGGGCCGATCTCTATGAGGTCGTCGAGCACGATCTCGGCCGTGCTCACCTCCACCGCGGCTCCGTCGCGGCGCACGGTCGGCCGCGCCTCGCCGATCACCGCGAGCGAGTCCAGGGTCTTCTTCGCCCGCCACTCCTGCACGATGCCGATGCCCGTGTTGGCCAGGATCACGAAGCCGAAGAGGCTGTCCTGGATGGGCGCCACCACCAGCATGATCACCCACAGCACACCGATGATCGCGTTGAACCGGGTGAAGACGTTCGCCCGCACGATCTCGCCGAACGAGCGGCTGCTGCGTACCGGTACGTCGTTCACCTCGCCGCGCGCGATCCGCTCCGCCACCTGGGCGGCGGTCAGTCCGCCCGTTCGGGCCGGGGGTGGCAGCGGAACCGGATGCACAGGGTCGAGTTCCGCGCCCGCGTCGATGTGCGTCATACGTTCGACGGTACGTGCGGATTTGCGCGTTCACCTGCCGAGTGCCCGGAAGATCCGACCAGCGGAGGAGCCGGGTCGTGCCCTGGTTGTAGAGCGGCCCCGGGGATCGCCCCTACAGGGAGCGGGCGGCCTGCGCCCGCTTGATGGCCGCGTCCCGCTTCTTCACGTACCAGATGCCGATCAGCCCGAGGCCGCCGCCGGCCAGGCAGGTCCACACCCACCAGGTGTGACCGTGGTCGGCGTACCAGCCGTAGAAGGGGAGCTGGACCAGGAAGAGGGCGAACCAGACGATCGTGCCGCCGATGATCGTCGGCACCACGGGTCCCTCCAGGGGTTCCGGTGCCTCGTGCTGGGGAGTCCACTTCGCCATGGTGCTCAGCTTACGCATCCGCAGGGTCTACGCGCGGAGATAGCGATCTGGAACTCATACGTTCATACTGAAACCGTTTGTGTCTGGCTACTTCTGATCGTAGGAACATCCAATGTCGACCCCGGCTCCCACTCAGGCCCCCGCCCCCGAACAGCCGGGTGCGACCCCCGCGTACGGCGCGCTCGACCGATACTTCAAGATCTCCGAGCGGGGCAGCACCCTCGCCCGCGAGGTGCGCGGCGGCTTCGCCACGTTCTTCGCGATGGCGTACATCATCGTGCTGAACCCGATCATCCTCGGCAGCGCGAAGGACATGTACGGCCACCAGCTCGACAACGGTCAGCTGGTCACCGCCACCGTCCTCACCGCCGCCTTCACGACGCTGCTCATGGGTGTCATCGGCAACGTCCCGATCGCGCTCGCCGCCGGTCTCGGCGTGAACTCCGTCGTCGCCCTCCAGCTGGCGCCCCGGATGTCCTGGCCGGACGCCATGGGCATGGTGGTGCTGGCCGGCATCGTCGTGATGCTGCTGGTCGCCAGCGGTCTGCGTGAGCGCGTGATGAACGCCGTGCCCTACAGCCTGCGCAAGGCGATCTCGATCGGCATCGGCCTGTTCATCATGCTGATCGGCCTCGTGGACTCCGGGTTCGTCAGCCGGATCCCGGACGTCGCCCAGACCACCGTCCCGCTCCAGCTCGGTTCCGACGGTCACCTCAACGGCTGGCCGGTCCTGGTCTTCGTGCTCGGCGTGCTGCTGACCCTCGCGCTGATCGTCCGCAAGGTCTCCGGCGCGATCCTGATCTCCATCGTCGCGATGACCGTGCTCGCGCTGATCGTCAACTCCGTCGCCCATGTGACGACCTGGGGCCTGACCGTCCCGAAGTGGCCCGGCAGCCCCGTCTCCACCCCGGACTTCGGCCTGCTCGGCAAGGTCAGCCTCTTCGGCGGTTTCGGCAAGGTCGGCGTGCTGACCGGCATCCTCTTCGTCTTCACCGTCCTGCTGTCCTGCTTCTTCGACGCCATGGGCACGATCATGGGCGTCAGTGACGAGGCCAAGCTGACCGACGCCCAGGGCTACATGCCGGGCATCAACAAGGTCCTCTTCATCGACGGCGTCGCGGTAGCCGCCGGCGGTGCCAGCTCGTCCTCGGCCACCACCTGCTTCGTGGAGTCGACGGCGGGCGTCGGCGAGGGCGCGCGGACCGGCTTCGCCAACGTCGTCACCGGCGCGCTGTTCGCCGTGGCACTGTTCCTGACCCCGGTCGCCACGATGGTCCCCTCCCAGGCCGCCACCCCGGCGCTGCTCGCGGTGGGCTTCCTGATCCTGGCCGGTTCGATCAAGGAGATCGACTGGGCCGACTACACCGTCGCGATCCCGGCCTTCGTGACCATGGTGATGATGCCGTTCACCTACTCGATCACGAACGGCATCGGCATGGGCTTCATCACCTTCGTGGTGCTGCGGCTGACCGCCGGCCGGGCCAGGGAGATACCGGTCGCGATGTACGCGGTCGCGGCCGTGTTCGCCTTCTACTACCTGATGCCGGCCCTGGGTCTCACCTGATTCCGGCCCTGATCGGGCGGGGGGCTCATGTGACCTTGACCTGATCGCCGTAGAACCTCTCCGTCTCCTCGACGGCGGCCGAGAACCGCTCGTCGAAGTCGTTGCGAATGAGCGTCCGGACCACGTAGTCCTGGACGCTCATTCCCCTTTTCGCCGCGTGATGGCGGAGCCGGTCGAGCAGCTCTTTGTCTATCCGCAGGCTGAGCACACTGGTCCCCATGCATATGAGGGCGCCACATCCGGGCGTCCGGTGCGTGACTTTCCGGATTTGACTCACTCGTATGGGTGACGCGATGTTTTCCGGTGGACACCCCGTGACCCCGGACCCCCGGATTCCGTGGCCGAGGTCACGGGCAGAGGGGCGTGTCCCGGGTGGTCCTTAGGTAGGGTAATGAGTTACTCTAAAGAACATGCCGGACTTTACCCATGGCGACGACGTGGCCGCCGTGAACGCCCTCCGCTCCGCCGTGATGCGACTCTCGCGACGGCTGAAGCACCAGCGGGTCGACGAGTCACTGAGCCCCACCGAGATGTCGGTACTGGGCACCCTCTCCAACTGCGGCCAGGCCACCCCCGGTGAGCTGGCCCGCAAGGAGCATGTGCAGCCGCCCTCGATGACCCGCATCGTCGCGCTGCTCGAAGCCAAGGGACTGGTCCGTCTGGAGCCGCACCCCGAGGACCGGCGCCAGAAGGTCGTCACCAGGACCGAGCAGGCCGAGGCGATGCTCGAGGAGAGCCGCCGCAAGCGCAACGCGTTCCTGGCCGGCCTGGTCGACGGCCTCGACGAGGACGAGTGGGCCAAGCTCCGCGCGGCCGCCCCCGTCCTGGAGAAACTCGCGCACCTGTAGGAACCCTTCACCCGCGAGTGAGCCGAAGGGGCTGGAGCGCCCCGCAGGCGAACGAGCCAGAAAAAGAGGAGGCGAACGCACTTTGAGTACGGGATCCGGAGCACCTTCCGCCCCCGCACCGACCGCCCCGACTACCCCCGTCCCTCGCAGGTCCTCGATGTTCGGCTCGCTGAAGGTCAGGAACTACCGCCTGTTCTTCGCGGGCCAGGTCGTCTCGAACATCGGCACCTGGATGCAGCGCATCGCCCAGGACTGGCTGGTCCTCAGCCTCACCGGCTCCGCGACCGCGGTCGGTGTCACCACCGCCCTGCAGTTTCTGCCGATGCTCCTCTTCGGCCTCTACGGCGGAGTCCTCGTCGACCGGCTGAACAAGCGCCGTGCCCTCTTCGTCACCCAGACGTCCATGGCCCTCACCGGCATCGCGCTGGCGCTGCTGACCCTCTCCGGCCATGTGCACGTGTGGCACGTCTACCTCGCCGCGTTCGTCGTCGGCCTCGCCACGGTCGTCGACAACCCGGCTCGCCAGTCCTTCGTCTCCGAGATGGTCGGCCCGGACCAGCTGCAGAACGCGGTCAGCCTCAACTCCGCGAACTTCCAGTCGGCCCGCCTGGTCGGCCCCGCCGTCGCCGGTCTGATGATCACCGGCGTCGGCACCGGCTACGCCTTCCTCTTCAACGGCCTGTCCTTCGTCGCCCCCATCGTCGGCCTGATGCTGATGCGCGCGCGTGACCTGCACGTCGTGCGGCGGGCGCCCAGAGGCAAGGGCCAGCTGCGGGAGGGCCTGCACTACGTGGCAGGCCGCCCCGACCTGATGTGGACGATCATCCTGGTCGGCTTCATCGGCACCTTCGGCTTCAACTTCCCCGTGTACCTGTCCGCCTTCGCGGACGACGTGTTCCACGCGGGCGCCGGCTCCTACAGCCTCTTCAACACCCTGATGGCGGTCGGTTCCCTGGCCGGCGCCCTGCTCGCGGCCAGACGCGGCACGGCCAAGATGCGGGTGATGATCGCGGCGGCCGTGGCCTTCGGCGGCCTGGAGCTGGTGGCGGCGACCGCGCCGTCCCTGTGGCTGTTCTCCCTGCTCATGGTCCCGATCGGCATGTTCGGCATGACGGTCAACGTCACCGCCAACACCACCGTCCAGATGGGCACCGACCCTGCCATGCGCGGCCGGGTGATGGCCCTGTACATGATGGTGTTCATGGGCGGCTCGCCCATCGGCGCCCCCATCGCCGGCTGGATCACCGACGCGTACGGTGTCCGCGCCGGCCTGGCGGTGGGCGGTGCCATCGCCGCCGCGGCGGCCGTGGTGATCGGCCTGGTCCTGGCCCGCGTCGGCAACCTCCGCCTGTCGGTCGGCTGGCACGGCGGACATCCGCGGGTGCGGTTCGTCCCGAGAGAGACCCAGGAACAGCTCGCGCCGGCGGCCTGAGACCGGACGACGCCGGCAGGTGCCGGCCCGGAGGACTGGAGCCTCCGGGCCGGCACCTGTCCCGCCCGGCCGTCCCCCACGGTGTAGGCCTCCGTGCGGACGAAGCGGTCGCCCTCGTAGTAGCGGACCAGCTTGTCGTCGGCGCCCGCCTAGCAGTCCACCCGCAGCAGCGACACCCCGGCCCGCCGGGTCTCCTCGGCCGCGTGCGCCAGCAGGGCGCTGCCCACGCCGTGGCCCTTGAAGCGGCGGTCGGAGGCCAGCCGGTGGATGTACCGCTCGGGCTCACCGGGCGGCGGGAGATGCGACAGGCAGGCGCCGGGCGCGTCGGTGACCGTGAGCGTGGCGGCCGGCACCCCGTCGGCCTCGGCGATGTAGGTCACACCCTTGGTGATAGGCGTCTCCTCGTGATGGCAGGGTGGTCCGCATGAGACTCTTCGCCGCCGTGCTGCCCCCGCCCGAGGTGGCGGTCGAACTCGCCGTCGAGGTCGACCGGTTGAAGCGGCTGCCGGGCGCGGAGGCGCTGCGCTGGACCGGCCGCCCCGGCTGGCACTTCACCCTCGCGTTCTACGGCGAGGTCGAGGAGGGCCTCGTACCGGACCTGTCGGAGCGGCTGGCCCGGGCGGCCCACCGCACCCCGCCGTTCCGGCTGTCCGTCGCGGGCGGCGGCCAGTTCGGCCGTGGCCGGGCCCTGTGGGCGGGCGCCGACGGCGACCTGGGGACCCTCCGGCTGCTCGCCGACCGTGCGGAGGCGGCGGCGCGGAAGGCGGGCGTACCGATGGGGGAGCACCGCCGCTACAAGGCCCACCTGACGGTGGCGCGCAGCCGGGAGGCGGTGGAGACCGGGCCCTACCTCACCCTGCTCGCGGAGTTCACGAGCCGGACCTGGACGGTGGGCGACCTGGCGCTGGTGCGCAGCAACCTGCCGACGTCGGGGGTACCGGGCGAGCAGCCACGGTACGAGCCGGTCGCCCGCTGGGAGCTCGGGGCGGGCGGTTAGGCTCGTCGCGTGGACCCGAAGACCCGGAACCGGATCATGGCCGGTGCGCTTGTGTTGTTGTTCGTGGTGGTTGCGGTGGCCTCTGCCATGCGGTGAGGGCGGGCTGGGGAACTGCGGCCGCCCGATGCCGGCCGCGGGCCGTTCGTGGCCGGTCGCGCAGTTTCTGCCCCCGGCCGAAGGCCGGGGGCACCCCCAGCGCCCCTCACGGGACGCTGCCCCTGACGCCGGCTACCAGGCGAAGGCCTCCGGAGAGGGCCCCGGGCCCGGGAAGATCTCGTCCAGTCCGGCCAGCAGCTTACCGGCGGACGGCCGTCCGCCGTGAACGAGGACGCGCTGGCCGTGGCCCGCGCGAGGAAGGCGAAGGGAGAGAGTGTCAGTGCCATCGCCAAGGCTCTGGGCGTCTCCCGGGCCACGATGTACCGGTATCTCGGAGACGACTCCTGACGGCGGAACCTGATGCCCTTGCCTGGAGCGGACTCGAAGCAGTTGGCTTGTGGCCCATGAAGTACACCCAGCTCGGACGCACCGGACTCAAGGTCAGCCGACTCGTTCTCGGCACGATGAACTTCGGTCCGCAGACAGACGAATCAACCAGCCACGGCATCATGGACGCCGCTCTCGACGCGGGTCTGAACTTTCTGGACACGGCCAACGTCTACGGGTGGGGTGAGAACAAGGGCCGCACCGAGGAGATCATCGGTACTTGGTTCGCCCAGGGTGGCGGGCGGCGCGACAAGGTCGTCCTCGCCACCAAGGTGTACGGGAACATGGCGGGCGACGGGGACGTCTGGCCCAACCACGACAAGCTCTCCGCGGTGAACATCCGACGGGCCGTCGACGCCTCCCTCAAGCGGCTGCAGACCGACTACATCGACATCTACCAGTTCCATCACATCGACCGGTCGACACCGTTCGAGGAGATCTGGCAGGCGATCGACGTCCTGGTCCAGCAGGGCAAGATCCTCTACGCGGGGTCGTCCAACTTCCCCGGCTACAAGATCGCCCAGGCCAACGAGACCGCCGCCCGGCACGGCCGCATGGGCCTGGTCAGCGAGCAGTGCCTCTACAACCTCGCTGAGCGCCGCGCCGAGATGGAGGTCATCCCGGCCGCGCAGGACTACGGCCTCGGGGTCATCCCCTGGTCTCCGCTGCACGGAGGAC
The DNA here is from genome assembly GCF_042754285.1 of Streptomyces sp. NPDC059224. Classification (NCBI taxonomy): domain Bacteria; kingdom Bacillati; phylum Actinomycetota; class Actinomycetes; order Kitasatosporales; family Streptomycetaceae; genus Streptomyces; species Streptomyces sp. NPDC059224. Next base: position 285,632 of record NZ_JBHZAN010000001.1, on the reverse strand, counting down.
TGCTCGGCGGCGTCCTCAAGAAGGAGGCCACACAGGGGCGCCGGGCGAGCGGCCGCGCTGCCGACGCGCTCAAGGACACCAAGACACGCGAGCAGATCCAGGCGTACGAGAACCTCCTCGACAAGCACGGCCTGGAGCCCGGTGAAGCGGCGCTCGCCTGGCTGCTGACCCGCCCCGGCGTCACCGGCCCGATCGTCGGCCCTCGCACGCAGGAGCAGCTGGACTCGGCGCTGCGCGCCCTACAGCTGGAGCTGAGCGAGGAACTGCTGACGTCTCTGGACGAGATCTTCCCCGGTCCCGGACCGTCTCCCGAAGCCTTCGCATGGTGAGGTAGCGGGTCTGCGTCGCAGTCGTCGCCTTCTGCTTGCGTTCGAGGCGAGTGGGAGGCGGCGGCTTCGTCGTTTCAACTCGGGGTCCGCAGGAGCGGTGAGCGTCAGCGATGCGCTGCTGCGGAACCTGGCATCAAAATTGCCGGTTGGCAGTGTCGAAGAAGTTGATGCCGGCATCCAGCGCCGCGTCCATGATCGCGTGGCTGTCGGCCTCGTCGGTCTGCGGGCCGAAGTTCATGGTGCCGAGGACGAGTCGGCCGACCTTGAGTCCGGTACGTCCGAGCTGCGTGTACTTCATGGTCACCCAGCCAACGTCGTGGAGTGCGCTCTGGGCAAGCGCTTCGGACCGGCCGGCCCGGAGTTCCTCACAGGAAGACGCGGGCGATGCCGAGCCAGGTGTCCGCGTCCGCGCCGGCCGCCCGGAGACCGGTCTCGGCCCGGGACCTGCGGTGGGTGACCCGGAGGCAGAAGTCGAGGGCGGTGCCCCGCACCCGTTGCGCCGCGTCCTGCGGGCCCCATGCCCAGATCTCGCCGCCGGGACCGGTCAGCTCGACGCGGAACGGCTCGGCCGGGACGGGCAGCCCGGCGGCGTGGAAGGACAGTTCCCGTCCGGTCACGCCCAGCGCGGCCACCTGCCGGAGCCGGTCCGTCGGGCGGCGGGAGACCCCGAGCGCGTCGAAGACGTCCTGGCCGTGGGCCCAGGTCTCCATCAGCCGCAGCGGTGTCATGAGCGCGCTGGTCAGCCGCGAGCCGTACCAGGGGAACCCGTGGTCGCGGGGCACGTCACGGAGCGCCGCCGCCACCTCGGTCCGGCCCTCCCGCCAGCGCTCCAGCAGCGTCGCCCGCGGTTCGGCCGCTCCCGTTGCGGCGTCCAGGTCGGCGTACCGGGCGCCCGCGGCCTCGGCCTGCTTCAGCACGGCGTCGAACGCGTCCGGGGTCCGTACGGCGATGACGACGTTGGCGTCGGCCGAGGCGAGGTGGGCGATCTGGTGGGCGATCGTCCACCCCGCGGCCGGAGTCGGCCTGGTCCAGTCGGGATGCGCCGACACCAGGGCGTCGAGCTCGTCCCCCTCGGCCACCAGGTCGGGGACCGCGGGGCCGCCGTCCAGGGCGGAGAGGTCGAGGCCGTAGTCCAGCATCCGGGACCACCTTCGCGCGCGGTGACGGCAGGCACCGTCGAGCCTAGCCGAAGGAGCCCGCGGGAAAGGCCCAACTCCGTTGCGTGCGAGGCTGATCGGTCGGGAACTCGTCGGTCTTCAGGGTGAGCCCGACGGCGGTCGACGTGAGGTCCGCCTCGTCGCCGAAGCCGGCCTTCGTCCCGGTCGCGCAGTCGTCGCCCCTGGGGTTGGTGCAGACGTGGCAGCGGCGCTGGCAGGGGTCGGCGATCAGGCAGACGGGGGCCTCGGCCTCGGCGTAGGCGGTCTTCTTCAGGCCGTGGTCGTCGGCCGCGGTGCCCCGGGAGATGACCTCGGCGAGGAACTCGACGTCCTGGTAGCGCCAGAGCCCCTTCCCGTTCTCGACCGCCCCCTCGGCCGTCACGCTCACGTCGGACGCGAACCCGTCCAGACGCCCCGGGCGGACCGGGCTTCGGCGGATCCGGTCAGTCGGCTGCCGCCGCGTACTCCTCGCCCAGGTCCCACCCCTGCCACATCGCCTCCGCGAACGCCTCCGCGATGCGGTGTTCGCCGTTCGCGTTGGGGTGGGTGCCGTCGTAGGTGTCGGTGTCGATGTCGTACGACGGCGGGGGCGAGGCCAGCAGCAGCGGGGAGCGGGGCTCGTCAAGGTCGGCGACCGTCTTCGCCAGCAGGACGTTGAAGAGGTCCACCTGCTCCGCGAACTGCGGGTCCGAAGCGGCCCGGATGTTCGGGATCACCGGCAGCACCACCATGCGGATGCGCGGGTTGGCCTCCCGGGCGGCCGCCACGAAGGCCCGAGCGTTGGCCGCCGTCTGCTCCGCGTTCGTGTAGAAGCCCAGGTCGATCAGGCCGAGGGAGACGAGGAGCACGTCGGCGCGGCAGGACCGCACCGCTTCCTCGATCAGCGGCGCCATGTGCAGCCAGCCCTCGCCCCAGCCGGCCAGGTGGGCGCGGGGGAAGTCCGGGTCGGCGTAGGAGTACGACACGGGCGCCTCGGCGAGCTTGTCGTACAGCGTCTCGCGCGGGCCGACCAGCCTGAACGGGCCGCCGTAGGTCGCGCACAGGTGCTGCCACATGCGGTACCGCCATGTGTGTTCGCCCGTGCTGCCGATGGTCATCGAGTCGCCGACGGGCATGAACCTGAGCATCCGCTCATGATGGACGATCAGGAGGAGGGGTGGGGTGTGAGGACCGACACGTCCGCCGCGGCCGGACACAGGGCGGGATGGCAGGCTTGGGCCCATGCGTCCACGCTCGCTCGCCCTTCTCGCCGGGATCCTGCTCACGGGTGCCCTCGCCGCCGCACCCGCCTCCGCCGCCGACGGCACCGGCGACAAGGGGTTCACGATCACGGACCCGCGGATCACCGAGTCCAGCGGTCTCGCCGCCTCCCACCTGCACCCCGGCATCTACTGGACGCACAACGACAGCGACGACGGCCCCTACGTCTACGCCGTCGACAGCGCGACCGGGAAGACCGTCGCGACCGTCACGCTCAGTGGTATCGGCAGGCCCCGTGACGTCGAGGCCATCTCCATCGGCCCCGACAACCAGATCTACGTCGGTGACATCGGCGACAACCTCGACGGGAGCTGGCCGTACGTGTGGATCTACCGGCTGCCCGAGCCGAAGGTCCTTCGGAACCAGACGATCAGGGCCACCCAGTACGTCGTCAAGTACGCGAACGGCGCCCGGAACGCCGAGTCGCTGATCGTCCACCCCGAGACCGGCCGCGTGTACATCATCGACAAGAAGGAGGACGGCGGGCATCTCTACGAGGGCCCGGCGACCCTGTCCTCCTCCGGCACCAACGTCTTCAGGCCCGTCGCCCCCGTCGACCTCTGGGCCACCGACGCCGCCTTCTCGCCCGACGGGAAGCAGCTCGCCGTACGCGGCTACTTCGGCGGCATCTACTACGACTGGAACGGCGGGAAGATCAAGCGCGAGGGACGGCTCGACGTGCCGCTGCAGAAACAGGGCGAGTCGGTCAGCTACTCCGCCGACGGGACCAGGCTGATGTACGGCAGCGAGGGCTCCGAAAGCCCTGTGCAGGCCGAGGACGTGCCGGGCGGGCCGGCCGGGAAGGCGCCGTCCGCCGACGGGAGTTCGGCCGCCTCCGGGGACGGCGGCAGTCCGGCGGGCGGCAAGGTCGAGGCCGGCGCGATCGCCGTCGGCGTCGTCGTGCTCGCCCTCTTCGGGCTGCGCCGGATGCGGCGCACGCCCACCCGCCGGCACTGACCCCGGCGGACGTCACCCTTTCGGGTCACCGGAGGGGCGGCCGGGCGCCGGTCCGCGCAGGCTGGGAAGGTCCCGCGGGTCGGGGGCGGAGGTACGCGACCGGTCCCGCCCCACGGAATCTGGAGCACCCATGCGCCGCAACGCCCTGCGCCTGGCCGGGAAGGTCTGCCTGCTCACGGCCGCCCTGGGTCCGACCGTCCCCGCCACCGCCGCCACCGCCGAGCCCACCCGGACCGCACGGGCCGCGGCCGCCCTCCCGCAGTTCCGTACGGTCCGCCTGCCGGTCAGCGGCACGTTCGCCGGCCCGGCCGAGAAGATCCGTGTCACGGGCACCCTCGACGTCACCGTCCTCACCCTCCCCGCCGCCGCCGGCGGCGGCACCGCCCAGATCATCAGCAGCCTGGACGGCACCGGCGGCACCGGCGGGTCCAGCGGCGGTGCGTACGACCTGGTCGGCGCGGGCCGGGACAGCCTGCCCTTCTCCGCGGGGGCCACCACGACCCTCAAGACCCGCCCCTCCTTCGTGCTGGTCTCTCCCGTCGTCCCGCCCCACCCGGTCGTCCCGCCGAACCCGATCCGGCCCGTCACGGTCTCGGTCACCGTGAGCAGCACCGGCGTGATCGGCGCCGTCACCGCCACGGTCGGCACCCCGGCACCCTGAGAAGGGCCGACGGCGGGGCCGGGGAGGACGCGGGGACGGGACCGGGGAGGACGCGGGGGAGACGTCGTACGTCTTGACGTGATGACGGTGTCAGTTTCCTGGGAGGTGCGCGGCGCCTGGCTTGTCGCGGGAGTCGCTACGCCGTCACAGCTTCTCGATGACGTAGTCGACGCACTTCGTCAGCGCCTCGACGTCGGCCGGGTCGATCGCCGGGAACATCGCGACGCGGAGCTGGTTGCGGCCGAGCTTGCGGTACGGCTCGGTGTCGACGATCCCGTTGGCGCGCAGCACCTTCGCGACGGCCGCCGCGTCGATCTCGTCGGCGAAGTCGATCGTGCCGATGACCTGGGAGCGCTGGGCCGGGTCGGCGACGAACGGGGTGGCGTACTTGCTCTCCTCGGCCCAGGTGTACAGGCGGGTCGAGGAGTCCTTGGTACGGGCCGTCGACCAGGCCAGGCCGCCCTGGCCGTTCAGCCACTTCAGCTGCTGGTCGAGCAGGAACAGGGTGGCGAGGGCGGGGGTGTTGTACGTCTGGTTCTTGCGGGAGTTGTCGATCGCCGTGGGCAGGCTGAAGAACTCCGGCACGTGGCGGCCGGACGCGTGGACGCGCTCGGCGCGCTCGATCGCCGCCGGGGAGAAGATGCCGATCCACAGGCCGCCGTCGGAGGCGAAGGACTTCTGCGGCGCGAAGTAGTAGACGTCGGTCTCGCTGACGTCGACGGGCAGGCCGCCCGCGCCGGAGGTGGCGTCCACGAGCACCAGCGCGCCCGGGTCGGCCCCGGCGACCCGCTCGATCGGCATCGCGACACCGGTCGAGGTCTCGTTGTGGGTGAACGCGTACACGTCCACGCCCGCCTCGGCCCGCGGTGCCGGGTGGGTGCCCGGGTCGGCGGCGATGACGGTGGGGTCGGCCAGCCACGGGGCGAGCCGCGCGGCCTTGGCGAACTTGGACGAGAACTCACCGAAGTTCAGGTGCTGCGACTTGGCGTCGATCAGACCGTGGGTGGCGACGTCCCAGAAGGCGGTGGACCCGCCGTTGCCGAGGACCACCTCGTAGCCGTCAGGGAGGGAGAACAGGGCGCTGATGCCTTCGCGGACCTGGCCGACCAGGTTCTTCACCGGGGCCTGGCGGTGGGAGGTGCCCATGAGGGAGGTGCCGGTGGCGGCGAGCGCGTCCAGCGCCTCCGTCCGCACCTTGGAGGGGCCCGCGCCGAAGCGTCCGTCGGCGGGCTTGATGTCAGCGGGGATCTGGATGTCAGCCACGGGGCGAGCGTAGTGGCTGGAGGAAACGCGGTCGAAATGTAGTCCGTCGGGTGAGACGGGCGGGTGTGCGCCGTCGCCGTGGTTCCCGGGCTCGCGTCCCGCGTCACCGCCGGTGCCGGCGGGCAGACTGGGAGGCATGGTCGATCTGGAGGCTGAGCTGCGCAGGGCCGTCCGGGGCGAGGTGGGGTTCGACGTCACGTCCCGGGCGCTGGTCACCATGGACGCGTCCAACTACCGGCGGGTTCCGGCGGGGGTGGTGGCCCCCAGGGACGCGGACGACGTGGCGGCCGTCCTCGAGGTGTGCCGCGCCCACGGGGTGCCGGTGGTCGCCCGGGGCGGCGGCACCTCGATCGCCGGGCAGGCCACCGGCACGGGCGTGGTGCTGGACTTCACCCGCCACATGAACCGCCTGATCGGCCTGGACCCGGCCACCCGTACGGCCGTCGTCCAGCCGGGTCTGGTGCTGGACCGTCTCCAGGAGGCCGCCGCCCCGCACGGCCTGCGCTTCGGCCCCGACCCCTCCACGCACAGCCGCTGCACGCTCGGCGGGATGATCGGCAACAACTCGTGCGGCTCGCACAGCGTGGCCTGGGGCACCACCGCGGACAGCGTCCGGGAACTGGACGTGATCACCGCGCGGGGCGGCAGGCTGCGGCTGGGCCAGGACTGGGCCGGGGCCCCGCGGGGCCTGCGCGAGCTGGCGGCCGGGGAGCTGGCCCGCCTGCGCACCGGCTTCCCCGACCTGCCCCGCCGGATCTCCGGGTACGCCCTGGACGCGCTGCTCCCCGAGCGGGGCGCCGACGTGGCCCGCGCCTTCTGCGGCAGCGAGGGCACGCTGGGGATCCTCACGGAGGCGACCGTCGGCCTCGTCGCGGCACCCCGCGCGCGTGCCCTCGCGGTCCTCGGGTACGCCGACGAGAGCGCGGCCGCGGAGGCGGCGGCCGGGCTGCTCGCCGCCGCCCCGCTGACGGTGGAGGGCATGGCCGCCGACCTGGTGCGCTCCCCGGCCGGGCTGCCGCGTGGCGGCGCCTGGCTGTTCGTGGAGACGGGCGGCGAGTCGGCCGCGCAGGCCCGCGCGCGTGCGGAGTCGGTGGTCCGCGCGGCGGACGCCCTCGACGGGCTGGTCGTCACCGACCCGGCCGGGCAGCGCGCGCTCTGGCGCATCCGTGAGGACGCCTCCGGTACGGCGACCCGGATGCCGGACGGCAGCGAGGCCTGGCCCGGCTGGGAGGACTGCGCGGTACCGCCGGCCCGGCTGGGCGCGTATCTGCGGGACTTCAGGCGCCTGCTGGCCGAGCACGCGTTGCGCGGCACCCCGTACGGCCACTTCGGGGACGGCTGCATCCACGTCCGTATCGACTTCGACCTGCTCGGCGCGGCCGGTGTGGCCCGCTTCCGCCGTTTCTCGCAGGAGCTGGCCGACCTCGTCGTCGCCCACGGCGGCTCGCTTTCCGGGGAGCACGGGGACGGCCAGGCGAGGGCGGAACTGCTGCCGAGGATGTACGGCACGGAGATGGTGGCGCTGTTCGAGCGCGCCAAGGGGATCTGGGACCCGGACGACCTCCTGAACCCGGGGATGCTGGTCCGGCCGGCCCCGCTGGACTCGAACCTCCGCTTCGCCGTCCTCCCCCGCGAACCGCTCCCGGTGGCCTTCGCCTACCCGGCCGACAACGGCGACTTCTCGGCGGCCGTCCGCCGCTGCGTCGGTGTGGCGAAGTGCCGTACGGCCGAGGTGTCCGGCACCTCCGTGATGTGCCCGTCCTTCCGGGCCACGGGTGAGGAGGAGCACTCGACCCGCGGCCGGGCCCGGCTGCTGCACGAGATGCTGGCGGGCGAACTGGTGACGGACGGCTGGCGGTCGGCCGAGGTACGGGACGCGCTGGACCTGTGCCTGTCCTGCAAGGGCTGCCGGTCGGACTGCCCGGTGGGGGTGGACATGGCGACGTACAAGGCGGAGTTCCTGCACCACCACTACGCGGGGCGGCGCCGTCCTCGGTCGCACTACAGCATGGGCCGGCTGCCGCGCTGGCTGCGCCTGGTGGCCGGCACGCGTACCGCGGGGCTGGTCAACGCGCTCACCGCCGTACGCCCGTTCGCGGCGCTGGCCGCACGCGTGGGCGGCATCGCTCCGGAGCGGGCCTTCCCGCGCCTGGCGAGGGAGCCGTTCAGCCGGTGGCTGCGGCGACGGCGGCGCGGACGCCTGCGGGACCGGGTGGCGCAGCCGCGGGCGGGCCGCCGGCCGAAGGTTCCGGCGCGGACGGCCTTCCTGTGGCCCGACACGTTCACCGAGCACCTGTCACCGTCCGTGGGCCGGGCGGCGGTACGCGTCCTGGAGGCGGCGGGAGTGGGGGTGGCGGAGCTTCCGACGCGGCCGTGGCCGTTCCGGGCCTCCCGCGTGTGCTGCGGGCTGACCTACCTCTCGACGGGGCAACTGGACCAGGCGCGGGCGGTGTTGCGCGGCACGCTCGACCTCCTGAGCCCTCTCGTGCTGCCGGAACCGGCCGATCCGGAGCCGGCCGACGGGGAGGACGCGCCCGTGTTCGTGGTCCTGGAGCCCAGCTGTGCCGCCGCCCTGCGCACGGACCTGCCGGAACTCCTCCCGGACGACCCGCGGGCGGCCCGTCTGGCGGCGTCGGTGGTCACCTTCGCGGAGGCCCTGCAACGGCTGGCCCCCGAGTGGGCCCCGCCCCGCCTGGACCGCCGGGTCACCGGCCAGACCCACTGCCACCAGCACGCGGTCCTCGGCGACACCGCCGACCGCCGTCTCCGCGAGGCCGCCGCCCTCACCGGAGACCTGGTCGGCGGCTGCTGCGGGCTGGCCGGCAACTTCGGTTTCGAGCAGGGGCACTTCGAGGTGTCGAAGGCCTGTGCGCAGGAGCAGTTGCTGCCGGCGGTGGCCGGGGCGCCGCGGGGCACGGTGGTCCTGGCGGACGGCTTCTCCTGCCGGACACAGCTGGAACAGCTGGCGGGGGTGCGGGGGAGGCACCTGGCGGAGGTGCTCGCCGAGGCGCTGGAGGCGGGGGAGGACGGGAAGTGACCGGGCCGGAGACCGAATGGAACCGGGTGGCGGTCCTCTCCGACATCCACGGGGTGCTGCCCGCGCTGGAGGCGGTCCTCGCCGAACCGGACGTGTCCGCGGCCGACCGCGTCGTGCTCACCGGTGACATCACGGCGGGTCCGCAACCGGGCCCGGTCATGGAGGCGTTGCGCGAGCTGGGCGAGCGGGTGCTGTGGCTGTCGGGCAACGCGGACCGGGAACTGGTGGAGTACCGCAGGGGCGCGCGCACCGGGATCCCGGACCCGATCGGCCCGTTCGCGGCTGACGCGCTCACCGACGCACAGGTCGACTTCCTAGCCGCGCTCCCCAGGACCGCCACCCTGACGGTGCGCGGCCTGGGCCGGGTGCTGTTCTGTCACGCGACGCCCCGCGACGACGAGGAGATCGTCCTGGCCGACTCCGCACCGGAGCGCTGGGCGGAGGTGCTCAGCGGTGTCGCCCCCGACGTCGCGACCGTCGTCTGCGGTCACACCCACATGCCGTACACCCGCCTCACCCACGGCCGTCTGGTCGTCAACCCCGGCAGCGTGGGCATGCCCTACGGCCGCCCGGGCGCCCACTGGTGCCTCCTGGGCCCCGGGACCGACCTGCGGGTGACGTCGTACGACATCCCGGCGGCGGTCGCCCGGCTGCGTGCCGAGTGCGCGTACCCGGACATCGCGCGGTGGGCGGACTGCTACCTCAACGCACGGGTGACCGACACGGAGGCACTGGCAACGTTCGGCCCCGGCGACGGCAGGGCCCGACACGCCCGCACCGACCTGCGTGGAAACGATTCTGGCCAGGGGTGCGTCTGTTCTGCTTGATGCCGTCGCCACCGATCCGCCGGCCGCCCGTCCAGGAAGAATCCGAGGAGCCTCGCCCATGACATCAGCCTCCGCAGTCCTCTGTCTCCGGCCCGTCTCCCGTGCCGAACACCTCGCCTTCGCCGGCTCGCGCCGCCCCTCCCCGAGCCATATGCAGCTGCCGTCCTGGGGGGACGTGAAGCCGGACTGGCGGGCGGAGAGCCTGGGGTGGTTCGACTCGGAGGGGCGGATGGTCGGGGCCGGGCTGGTGCTGTTGCGGGCGCTGCCCAAGGTGAAGCGGTATCTCGCCTATCTGCCGGAGGGGCCGGTCATCGACTGGCACGATCCGGACCTGGACCGCTGGCTCGATCCGCTGCTGGCGTACCTGAAGGGGCTCGGGGCGTTCGCGGTGAAGATGGGGCCGCCCGTCGTCGTACGGCGGTGGAGCGCGGAGGCGGTCAAGGAGGCGATCGCCGATCCCGCCGCCCGGCGGCTGCGGGACGCCGAGGCGACCTCGCAGGAGCCTCGTGCCCTCGAACTCGGCGAGCGGCTGCGCCGGCTGGGGTGGCGGCAGGCGGAGGCGGGCGGGGAGGACGGGTTCGCGGCCGGGCAGCCCCGGTATGTGTTCCAGGTTCCCTTCGAGGGGCGTTCGTTGGACGACATCCAGCGCGGGCTCAACCAGCAGTGGCGGCGCAACGTGAAGAAGGCGGAGAAGGCCGGGGTCAAGGTCGTCCGTGGCGGTTACGAGGACCTGCCGGCCTTCTACACGCTGTACGCCGAGACCGCCGAGCGCGACCGCTTCATCCCGCGTCCCCTCCCCTACTTCCAGCGCATGTGGACCGCCCTCACCGCCGAACACCCCGACCGCATGCGCCTGTATCTCGCCCACCACGAGGGTGAGATCCTCGCCGCCGCGACCATGCTGACCGTCGGCGGACACGTCTGGTACTCCTACGGCGCCTCCACCAGCCGCAGGCGCGAGGTCCAGCCCAACAACGCCGTCCAGTGGCGGATGATGTGCGACGCACACGAACTCGGCGCCGCCGTGTACGACTTCAGGGGCATCACCGACACCCTGGAGGAGTCCAACCACCTGCTGGGGCTGCTCCGCTTCAAGGTCGGCGCGGGCGGGGAGGCCGTCGAGTACCTGGGGGAGTGGGACTTCCCGCTCAACAAACTGCTCCACAAGGCGTTCGACGTGTACATGGCCCGCCGCTGAGTCCCTCGCGGCGGCGCGGGAGGGCCGGTTTCATGAGCCGGCTCTCGGGTTCGTAGGAGAACCCTCAGGTTCGGTCTCGTTGTACAGCTGTCACCCAGGTGTTCACAGCACCTGTTCGCCTTTCGCGCCACGACTCCGACCACTCCTACGGCTACGACGTGCACGCGGCAGCGGGGCTGTGGCCCCCACCCGTGTACGTACGGGTGAAGATCCGAGAGCCGCCGTTGCGGAGATCCTTGAAAGGGGCGGCTTCTCGGGCGTCCCCCGGCGATCCGGCGCTACGGGACCGCCGTCCACGCATGACGTGGCTCCGTGCGTGAGCGACCGTCAGTTCGATTCTGTTACAGGCCTATTGCACAGAAAATCTTCAAGAGTTCTCCACGTGATCCGTACGCTGCGTACGCCAACGGGCCCGGCCGGGAGTCATCCCGGCGGGCCTCTCGCGATCCCAGGGGGATACACATGCGTATACGCGTCGCGGCCACCGTCATCTCCGGCGCGGCCGTGCTGTCCGCGCTCGTCGTTCCGGTGGCCGCCCAGGCGGCGCAGGGTCCGGACGCGCGGGCGCGGCTCAGCTCGCTCTCCGCGCACTCCGTCGGCACCGCGAAGTCCGCGAACGCGGCGAGCACCGCGAAGACCGTCCGTCCGATGGACGCGGTGGGCGACATCTCCTTCTCGAAGGGCGTCGTCAACGGCGGCAAGGACATCGTCCTCTCCACCACCACCAGGCAGTCCGTGACCGCCACCTACACCGCGACCAGTGCGAACGGTGTCGCGCTCACGGAGGCCTTCCTCTGGCAGGGCACCGACCCCTCCAGCGTGGACACCATCACCGGCGCCCTGGGCACCGACGACGACCCCGTCTGCACGGAGTCGACGACCCGGACCGGCGTCTACAGCTGCAAGGCCGTCTTCCACATCAGCGCGGCCACCGACATGAAGTACAACGGCGCCGCCGGCACCTGGAAGCTCGCCCTGGGCGGTTACGACCTCTCCGTGAACGCCAGCTTCGACGACAACGTGACCACCGCCAAGATCAAGAAGGCGTCCAAGCTGACCGTCAACGCCGCGCCGGAGCCGGTGAAGAAGGGCAAGACCGTCACCGTCACCGGCAAGCTGACGCGCGCCAACTGGGACACCGGCACGTACGGCGGCTACGCGGGCCAGAAGGTGGTGTTGCAGTTCCGCAAGAAGACCAGCAGCACGTACACCAACGTGAAGGGCATCACCGCCGGCGCCGGCGGCGCGCTCAAGACCACGACCAAGGCCACGGTCGACGGGTACTACCGCTTCTCCTTCGCGACCAACACCACCACCGGCGCCTCGACGGCGGCCGGCGACTACGTCGACGTGAAGTAGCCTCCGCGGCTCACGGTCCGGCGGCGCGGCGGTCGGCCGCCGGGCTTCACCTCCGCGCGGCCCGCGAGCGACCCGTTCGGAGGGGGCGCCGGGACGGCCGGCGGCCCGGACAGTTCCATGGGGGCTTCACGCGCCTGTCTGAGTCCATTACCCTGGACTGGACAGTGCACCGCAATGAACAACGAGCTTCCTGGACCGCCCGTGACCACCCCCAGCACCTCACAGCCGACGCCCGCACCCGTGTCCGCGCCCGCCGCCGGTGGTTCACCGGCGGGCCGCCTCGGCTCGCTCGGTCCCGTCGGTCTGGTGCTGGCCGGCGGGATCTCCGTGCAGTTCGGCGCCGCCGTCGCGGTCACCCTGATGCCCAGGGCGGGCGCGCTCGGCGTGGTCTGCCTGCGGCTGTTCGCCGCCGCCGTGATCCTGCTCGTCGTCTGCCGGCCCCGGCTGCGCGGTCACTCCCGCACCGACTGGGGCACGGTGATCGTCTTCGGCGTCACCATGGGCGCGATGAACGGCCTGTTCTACGAGGCCGTCGCCCGCATCCCGCTGGGCCTCGCCGTCACTCTCGAGGTGCTCGGACCGCTCGCCCTGTCCGTGCTGGCCTCCCGGCGGCTGATCAACGCCCTGTGGGCGGCCCTGGCGCTGGCCGGTGTCTTCCTGCTCGGCGGCGGCAACTTCAGCGGCCTCGACCCCGTGGGTGTGGGCCTGGCCCTGGGCGCCGGAGCCATGTGGGCCACCTACATCATCTTCAGTGCCCGTACCGGCCGCCGCTTCCCGCAGGCCGACGGTCTCGCCCTCGCCATGGCGGTCGCCGCCCTGCTCTTCCTCCCGCTGGGCATCGCCGAGGCGGGCGGAAAGCTTCTGGACCCGACCACCGTCGCGCTCGGCTCGTCGGTCGCGGTCCTCTCCTCGGTGCTGCCCTACACCCTCGAACTCCTCGCCCTGCGCCGGCTGCCCGCCCACACCTTCGCCGTCCTCATGAGCCTGGAACCGGCGATCGCGGCGACGGCCGGCTTCCTCATCCTGGACCAGGCCCTGTCGGCCGCCCAGGCGGCCGCCGTCGCCCTCGTCATCGCGGCCAGCATCGGCGCGGTCCGCACCCAGGTGGGCCGCGACCGGAAACCGGAGGGCGGCACCCAGCCGGGGCCGGCGGTCATGATCCAGCCGGAGCCGGTGGTCGTGGCCCGGCCGGAGCCGGCCGTAGGCGCTCAGCCGGAGGGGAACGGCAGCGCGTCCTGATAGCCGTTGGACGGCCGCTGGATCTTCTTCACGGTCTGGGCGTCCACGGCGACCGGCGCGGACGCCGTGCCCAGCTTTCCGCCGGGATGCCAGTTCCCGGTGACCGACACCCAGGTGTCGGCGGGCGGGACGCTGCTGCCGTAGATCCGTACCTTCACCGACTGCGCGTCGGCGGCGCAGCACGAGATGACGATCCGGGTCAGATCCCAGCTGCCGCCGCCCGCGACGGGCGTGACCAGCCCGCTCATCTGCACGGTCCGCCCCTTGATGGCCAGCGAGCGGTCCTGCTGCACCCGCGTGGTGAAGTCCGTGAGGGTGATGGGCAGCGGTGAGGTCCTGGGCAGCGCGACGAAGTCGTCCTGCTCCGCGACGGCCTTGGCGGGCTGCCGGGAAGCCGTGTACGCGCCGAGCGCCGGCGGGGCGTAGAAGAGCAGGCTCAGCGCGGGCAGCAGGAGCAGCCAGGCGACCCGGGGAACGGCGGAGTGGTCGTGGCCGTGGTGTCCGGCGCCATGCGGTTCGTCGACGTGTGCGTGGGTGTCCCGCGTCGCCGCCTCCGCGATGCCCAGTACCAGCAGCACGAATCCGGACACGATCAGCAGCGGGCGCATCCCGGGCTTGACGTAGCGCAGGCACACGTCGGTGAAGAGGGAGGCGTGCAGCAGGCCGAGGCCGCTGAGCACCAGCAGGGTCACCTGAAGCGGACGTCTCACAGCAGCACCCCTGCGACCAGCACACTGCACAGGATCGCGACGACCGTCGTGGCGGCCGAGAAACGGGCCGCGAAGGCCCGGCCGAACGTGCCCGTCTGCAACGCGATCAGCTTGAGGTCGACCATGGGCCCGACCACCATGAACGCCAGCCGGGCAGTGGGCGAGAAGCCTGTGAGCGAGGACGCCACGAACGCGTCCGCCTCCGAACACACCGCGAGGATGATCGCCAGCGCGGCCAGGAACAGCACCGACAGCCAGGGCGAACCGGAGAAGGTGTCGAGCACCGAGCGCGGTACCGCCACATTGAAGGTGGCCGCGGCCATGGCGCCGACCACCAGGAAGCCGCCCGCCTGCAGGAAGTCGTGCTGGAAGGCGCGCCGGAACTCCGTCCAGCGGCTGTGCCCCCCCTGGTGCCCGCTGTGCCGCACGGCGGGCCGCAGCCACTCCTCGCGGCCCAGCCAGAGCCACAGCCAGCCCATCACGGCGGCGGTCACCAGCGAGGCGAGCAGCCGGGCCAGCACCATGAGGGGGGTGCCGGGGAAGGCGATGGCGGTGGCCGTGAGCACGACCGGGTTGATGGCGGGCGCGGAGAGCAGGAACGCGAAGGCGGCGGCCGGCGTGACCCCGCGCCCGATCAGACTGTTCGCCACCGGCACCGACGCGCACTCGCAACCCGGCAGCACCACTCCGGCCAGCCCGGCGACCGGCACGGCCAGCGCGGGCCGCCTCGGCAGCAGCCGGGTGAACACCCGCTCCGGCACGAACGCGTTGATCGCCCCCGAGAGCGCCGTACCGAGCAGCAGGAACGGCGTCGCCTGCACCACGACCGCGAGGCACACCGTCTGCCAGGCCTGGAGCGCGGCCTTGCTGACGCCCTGTCCGAGCAGGAAGAGGGCGGTACCCGGGAGGACGGCGGCGGCCACGAGCAGGAGCGGCCAGTGGCGGGGGAGTTCAGGTGAGGGCGGCTCCGCGGCCGCCTCGGCGGCCGTACCGCCGCGGCCGTCTGCCGTGGGCTCCACGACGGCTGTCGCCTTCGCCCCGACGACGAGTTCCTCTGTCCTCCGCATGCCCCGCTCGCCCCACACGTCAGTTCATCGCCGGATGTTCGCATCGAACATAGGCCATGCGCGCACCGCCACCGCGACGAGACGTCCCAAGGAATGCCCCAGGAACCGCCACGAACGCTCCACGGGGAAGCCCCGTCCGGCCGCGGACGGCAAATTCATGCAAGCGTGCTTGATTGTTTCCTGGGTCGCTGCCATGCTCCTCCCCATGTCCGAGCCGACGCCCGTCATCGACGACCTGCGTGAGGAGAGCACGGAACTCGACCGGCTGGTAGCCGGGTTGGGAACCGAGCGGTGGACTCTCGCCACCCCCGCGCCCCGCTGGACCATCGCCCACCAGATCGCCCACCTGTACTGGACCGACCGCGCGGCCCTGCTCGCCGTGACGGACGAGGACGGTTTCCGCGCGGAGGCCGAGAAGGCACTCGGCGCCCCCGACACCTTCGTCGACGAGGGTGCCGAGGACGGCGCCCGGCTCCCGCCCGCCGAACTGCTCTCCCGCTGGCGCGAGGGCCGCACGGCGCTGGACCGGGCCCTGCGGGAAGCCCCGCCCGGCACCCGCTTCCCCTGGTTCGGGCCACCCATGTCCGCCGCCTCCATGGCCACCGGCCGGCTCATGGAGACCTGGGCCCACGGCCAGGACATCGCCGACGCCCTGGGTGTGGTCCGCACCCCCACCGCCCGGCTCGCACATGTGGTCCGCATCGGGGTACGGGCAAGGGACTTCGCCCACCTGGTCCACGGCCTCACTCCGCCCGCCGAGGAGTTCCGGGTGGAGATCACCGGCCCGGACGGCACGCTGTGGGCCTACGGCCCCGAGGACGCCCCGCAGCGCGTCACCGGTCCCGCGGTCGACTTCTGCCTCCTGGTCACCCAGCGCGCCCACCGGGCCGACCTCGCCGTGACCGCCGTCGGCGCCGACGCCGACCGCTGGCTCGACATCGCCCAGGCCTTCGCGGGCCCGCCCGGCGCCGGCCGCACCCCGAAGGAGGGCAGCGAGTGACCCTGCGCATAGGCAACGCCTCCGGCTTCTACGGCGACCGCTTCGACGCCCTGCGCGAGATGCTCACCGGCGGCGAACTCGACGTCCTCACCGGCGACTACCTCGCCGAGCTGACCATGCTCATCCTGGGCCGCGACCGGCTGAAGGACCCCGGCGCCGGATACGCCCGCACCTTCCTGCGCCAGCTGGAGGACTGCCTGGGCCTCGCCCGGGAGAGCGGCGTAAGGATCGTCACCAACGCCGGCGGGCTCAATCCGGCCGGACTCGCCGACGCGGTGCGGCAACTGGCCGACCGGCTCGGCATCCCGGTACGCGTTGCCCACGTGGAGGGCGACGACCTCACCGCCGCCCACCCCGGCAGTCTCGCCGCCCACGCCTACCTCGGCGGCTTCGGGATCGCCGAGTGCCTGCGGGCCGGCGCCGACATCGTGGTCACCGGCCGGGTCACCGACGCCGCCCTCGTCACCGGCCCCGCCGCCGCCCACTTCGGCTGGGGGCCCGGGGAGTACGACCGGCTCGCGGGCGCCGTCGTCGCCGGACACGTCCTGGAGTGCGGAACCCAGGCCACCGGCGGCAACTACGCCTTCTTCGCGGAAGCCGGAGCGGCCGGCCGGGACCTGCGGCGGCCCGGCTTCCCGCTGGCCGAACTCCACGAGGACGGCAGCTGCGTCATCACCAAGCACCCCGGCACCGGCGGCCTCGTCGACGTGGGCACGGTGACCGCCCAGCTCCTGTACGAGACCGGCGGCGCCCGGTACGCGGGCCCCGACGTCACCGCCCGCCTCGACACCGTACGGCTGAGCGAGGACGGCCCGGACCGGGTGCGGATCGAGGGCGTGCGGGGCGAGGCGCCGCCCCCGGCCCTCAAGGTCGGCCGCAACCGGCTGGGCGGCTTCCGCAACGAGGTCGTCTTCGTCCTCACCGGCCTCGACATCGAGGCCAAGGCGGCCCTGGTGCGGGAGCAGATGGCCGAGGCCCTCGCCAAGTCGCCCCCGCAGGAGACGCGGTGGGAGCTGGTGCGCACCGACCGGCCCGACGCGGACACCGAGGAGACGGCCAGCGCGCTGCTGCGGCTCGTCGTACGGGACCGGGACCAGGAGGCCGTCGGCCGGGCGCTGAGCGGAGCCGCCGTGGAACTGGCGCTCGCCAGCTACCCCGGCTTCCACGTGCTCGCGCCACCCGGGAAGGGTTCGCCCTATGGGGTCTTCGAGGATGTGTACGTCCCACAGGGCGACGTGCCCCATGTGGCCGTCCTCCACGACGGGCGACGGATTCCCGTGCCGCCGGCCCGGGACACCCTCGTACTCCAGGATCCGCCGCAGCCGGCGCTGCCCGAGCCGCTGCCGGCCGGACCCGTCCGGCGGGCGCCCCTCGGGCTCGTCGCCGGGGCACGCAGCGGCGACAAGGGCGGTAACGCCAACGTCGGCGTGTGGGCGCGCTCGGACGAGGCATGGCGCTGGGTCGCGCACACCCTGACCGTCGACGCCTTCCGGCACCTGCTGCCCGAGAGCCGTGAGCTGGCCGTCACCCGGCACCTCCTGCCCAACCTGCGCGCCGTCAACTTCACCGTCGCGGGCATCCTCGGCCGGGGTGTGGCCGCCCAACACCGTTTCGACCCCCAGGCCAAGGCCCTCGGCGAATGGCTTCGCTCCCGCCACCTGGACATCCCGGAGGCCCTGCTGTGACGGTCATCGAGACCACGCTCGACACCCACCACCCCGACTACCGGGCGAACCGCGACACCATGCTCGCCAAGCTCGCCGACCTGGAGGCCGAGCACGCCAAGGCCCTCGCGGGCGGCGGCGAGAAGTACATCGCCCGGCACCGGGCGCGCGGCAGACTCCTCGCCCGCGAGCGCATCGAACTCCTCCTCGACCCCGACACCCCCTTCCTGGAACTGTCGCCGCTGGCCGCCTGGGGCAGCGAGTACGCGGTCGGCGCCTCGCTCGTCACCGGGATCGGCGTCGTCGAGGGCGTGGAGTGCCTGATCACCGCCAACGACCCGACCGTGCGCGGTGGGGCCAGCAACCCCTGGTCGCTGAAGAAGGCCCTGCGCGCCAACGACATCGCCCTCGCCAACCGGCTGCCCTGCATCAGCCTGGTCGAGTCCGGCGGCGCCGACCTGCCCTCGCAGAAGGAGATCTTCATCCCGGGCGGGGCCGTCTTCCGCGACCTGACCCGGCTCTCGGCCGCCGGGATCCCGACCGTCGCCGTCGTCTTCGGCAACTCCACCGCGGGCGGCGCCTACATCCCCGGCATGTCCGACCACGTGATCATGGTCAAGGAGCGCGCGAAGGTCTTCCTCGGCGGACCGCCGCTCGTGAAGATGGCCACCGGCGAGGAGAGCGACGACGAGTCCCTGGGCGGCGCCGAGATGCACGCGCGCGTGTCGGGTCTCGCCGACTACTTCGCCGTCGACGAACCGGACGCGCTGCGGCAGGCACGCCGCGTGGTCGCCCGCCTCAACCACCGCAAGGCACACCGGGATCCGGGCCCGGCCGAGCCCCCCAAGTACTCCGCCGACGAACTCCTCGGCGTCGTCCCCGGCGACCTCAAGATCCCCTTCGACCCGCGCGAGGTGATCGCCCGGATCGTCGACGCCTCCGACTTCGACGAGTTCAAGCCGCTGTACGGCACCAGCCTGACGACCGGCTGGGCCACCCTGCACGGCTATCCCGTCGGCGTGCTGGCCAACGCCCAGGGCGTCCTGTTCTCCGCGGAGTCGCAGAAGGCCGCCCAGTTCATCCAGCTCGCCAACCAGCGCGACATCCCGCTCCTGTTCCTGCACAACACCACCGGCTACATGGTCGGCAAGGAGTACGAGCAGGGCGGGATCATCAAGCACGGCGCGATGATGATCAACGCGGTCAGCAACAGCCGCGTACCGCACCTGTCCGTCCTCATGGGCGCCTCCTACGGTGCCGGGCACTACGGCATGTGCGGCCGCGCCTACGACCCCCGTTTCCTGTTCGCCTGGCCCAGCGCCAAGTCGGCCGTCATGGGCCCGCAGCAGCTCGCCGGCGTCCTCTCGATCGTCGCCCGCCAGTCGGCCGCCGCGAAGGGACAGCCCTACGACGAGGACGGCGACGCCGCCCTGCGGGCCATGGTCGAGCAGCAGATCGAGTCCGAGTCGCTGCCGATGTTCCTTTCCGGGCGGCTGTACGACGACGGCGTCATCGACCCGCGCGACACCCGTACCGTCCTCGGCCTGTGCCTGTCCGCCCTCCACACCGCCCCCTACGAGGGCGCGCGGGGCGGCTTCGGCGTCTTCCGGATGTGAGGCATCACATGATTTCGACTCTGCTGGTCGCCAACCGGGGCGAGATCGCCTGCCGGATCTTCCGGACCTGCGCCGAACTCGGCATCAAGACCGTCGCCGTGCACTCGGACGCCGACGAGAACGCGCTGCACGCGCGCGTGGCCGACACCGCGGTACGGCTGCCGGGCGCCACGCCCGCGGACACCTACCTCCGCGGCGACCTGGTGGTGAAGGCCGCCGTGAGCGCCGGCGCGGACGCCGTGCACCCCGGCTACGGCTTCCTGTCCGAGAACGCCGACTTCGCCCGTGCCGTCCTCGACGCCGGCCTGGTCTGGATCGGGCCGCCGCCGGAGGCGATCGAGGCGATGGCGTCCAAGACGCGCGCCAAGGAGCTGATGGGGATCGCGCCGCTCGGCGAGGTCACCGAGTCCGACCTGCCGGTGCTGGTGAAGGCGGCGGCGGGCGGCGGCGGGCGCGGGATGCGCATCGTGCGCCGCCTCGACGAGCTGAGCGCCGCGCTGGAGGGCGCCCGCGCCGAGGCCGCCAGCGCCTTCGGCGACGGCGAGGTCTTCGTCGAGCCCTACATCGAACGCGGCCGCCACGTCGAGGTGCAGGTCCTCGCCGACGCGCACGGCACCGTCTGGCCGCTGGGCACCCGCGACTGCTCACTCCAGCGCCGACACCAGAAGGTGATCGAGGAGGCGCCCGCGCCCGGTCTCCCCGAAGGGCTCACGAAGGAGCTGTACGCGCTGGCCGTACGCGCTGCCCGCGCCGTCTCCTACGTGGGCGCCGGCACCGTCGAGTTCCTCGTCGCCGGAACCGAGGCGTACTTCCTGGAGATGAACACCCGCCTCCAGGTGGAACACCCCGTGACCGAGGCCGTCTTCGGCCTCGACCTGGTCGCCGAACAGATCCGCGTCGCCGAGGGCCACGCCCTTGCGCCCGAAGCCCCGCGCCCGCACGGCCACGCCGTCGAGGCGCGCCTGTACGCCGAGGACCCCGCCCGCGACTGGGCCCCGCAGACCGGCACCCTGCACCGCCTCGCCGTCCCCGGCAGCGTCCGCCTGGACACCGGCTACACCGACGGCGACGAGATCGGCGTGCACTACGACGCCATGCTCGCGAAGGCGGTCGCGCACGCCCCCACCCGCGCGGAGGCCCTGCGCAAACTGGCCCACGCCCTGGAACAGGCCACCCTGCACGGGCCCACCACCAACCGCGACCTCCTGGTCCGCTCCCTGCGCCACGAGGAGTTCACCGCGGCCCGCATGGACACGGGCTTCTACGACCGCGCCCTCACCACCCTCACAGCGCCCGCCGCCGACCCGTACGCCCCCCTCGCCGCCGCCCTGGCGGACGCCCACGGCCGCTCCCGCTTCGGCGGCTGGCGCAACGTCCACGCCCATCCGCAGACCAAGCGCTACCTGATGGCCGGCGAGGAGCACGAGGTCCACTACCGGCACACCCGCGAGGGCCTCACGGCGGACGGTGTGCGGGTCGTGCACGCCGGCGCGCGTCTGGTCGTACTCGACGTCGACGGCGTGCACCGCAAGTTCGAGGTGTCGGCCTACGGAGACCAGGTCCACGTCAACAGCACCGCCCTCACCGCCCTCCCGCGCTTCCCCGACCCGAAGGCCCAGCTGGCACCGGGTTCGCTGCTGGCCCCGATGCCGGGGACGGTGGTACGGATCGCGGAGGGGCTGGCGGAAGGCGCCTCGGTGGAGTCCGGACAGCCGCTGATGTGGCTGGAGGCGATGAAGATGCAGCACCAGATCACCGCCCCGGTCACCGGCACGCTGAGCGAGCTGCGCGTGGCGGTCGGGCGACAGGTGGAGCCCGGCGCCCTGCTGGCGGTGGTGCAAGCGCCCTAGGGGCGCTGGGGGCACCCCCGGCCGAGGGCCGGGGGAGGAACTGCGCGAGCAACCACATACGACCCGCACGCGAAGGAGCCACGTTGACCAGCCAGATCGAAACAGACGAGCACAAGGCACTCCGCGAAGCGGTGGCCACCCTCGGCAAGAAGTACGGCCGCGACTACATCACCCGGACCGTCGCGGAGGGCCGCGCCCCCACCGAGCTCTGGCAGGAGGCCGGAAAACTCGGCTACCTCGGCGTCAACCTCCCCGAGGAGTACGGCGGCGGAGGCGGCGGCATCACGGATCTCTCCATCGTCCTCGAAGAGCTCGGCGCCGCGGGCTCCCCGCTCCTCATGCTCGTGGTCTCGCCCGCCATCTGCGGAACCGTCATCTCACGCTTCGGCACCGAGGAACAGAAGCGGGCCTGGCTCCCGGGACTCTCCGACGGCTCCCGCCTGATGGCCTTCGGCATCACCGAACCCGACGCCGGCTCCAACTCCCACCGCATCACCACCACCGCCCGCCGCGACCCCGACACCGGCGACTGGCTGCTCACCGGCCGCAAGGTCTTCATCTCCGGCGTCGACATCGCCGACGCGGTCCTGATCGTCGGCCGCACCGAGGACGCCCGCACCGGACGGCTCAAGCCCTGCCTGTTCATCGTCCCCACCGACGCCGGGGGCTTCCACAAGCAGCCCATCGACATGGAACTGAGCGCCGCCGAGAAACAGTTCGAACTCGTCCTCGACGACGTACGGCTGCCCGCCGACGCGCTCGTCGGCGACGAGGACGCCGGCCTCCTGCAACTCTTCGCCGGACTCAACCCGGAGCGGATCATGACAGCCGCCTTCGCGATCGGCATGGGACGCTACGCGCTGTCCAAAGCCATCGAGTACGCGCGCGACCGCACCGTCTGGAAGACCCCCATCGGCGCCCACCAGGCCATCGCGCACCCCCTCGCCCAGGCGCACATCGACCTCGAACTGGCGCGCCTGATGATGCAGAAAGCGGCCCTCCTCTACGACGCCGGGGACGACATCGGCGCGGGCGAGGCCGCCAACATGGCCAAGTACGCGGCGGGCGAGGCGTGCGTGCGCGCGGTCGACCAGTCCGTGCACACCCTCGGCGGCAACGGACTCACCCGGGAATTCGGGCTCGCCTCGTTGATAACAGCCGCGCGCGTGGCTCGTATTGCTCCGGTGAGCAGGGAGATGATTCTCAACTACGTCTCCCACCAGACCCTGGGCCTGCCCAAGTCGTACTAGGCCGCCTTGGAGGAACCGTGTTCCGCAGCGTGTACGCAGACGTTCCACCCGTAGAACTCCCCATCCACGAGGCCGTGCTGGGCCGGGCCGCCGCGTTCGGGAACACGCCCGCCCTGATCGACGGCACCGACGGCACCACCCTCAGCTACGAACAACTGGACCGGTTCCACCGCAGGATCGCCGCCAAACTCGCCGACGCAGGCGTCCGCAAGGGCGACGTACTCGCCCTGCACAGCCCCAACACGGTCGCCTACCCGACCGCGTTCTACGCGGCCACGCGCGCGGGTGCCGCCGTCACCACCGTGCACCCCCTCGCCACCCCCGAGGAGTTCGCCAAACAGCTCCGGGACTCCGCGGCCCGCTGGATCGTCACCGTCTCACCCCTGCTGGAGGCCGCCCGCCGGGCCGCCGAACTCGCCGGCGGCGTGGCGGAGATATTCGTCTGCGACAGCGCACCCGGCCACCGCTCGCTGATCGACATGCTCGCCGGCGACGCCCCCGAACCACAGGTCGACATCGACCCCGCCGAGGACGTCGCCGCACTGCCGTACTCCTCGGGCACCACCGGCGTCCCCAAGGGCGTGATGCTCACCCACCGGCAGATCGCCACCAACCTCGCCCAGCTGGAACCCGCCGTCCCCACCGGCCCCGGCGACCGCATCCTCGCCGTCCTCCCGCTCTTCCACATCTACGGCCTCACCGCGCTCATGAACGCGCCCCTGCGCATGGGCGCCACCGTCGTCGTACTGCCCCGCTTCGACCTGGAGACCTTCCTCGCCGCCATCCAGAACCACCGCATCACCGGCCTGTACGTCGCCCCGCCGATCGTCCTCGCCCTCGCCAAGCACCCGCTGGTCGAGCAGTACGACCTGTCCTCCCTGAAGTACGTCATGAGCGCCGCGGCGCCCCTGGACGCCCGCCTGGCCGCCGCCTGCTCCGAGCGACTCGGCCTGCCGCCCGTCGGACAGGCCTACGGCATGACGGAACTCTCGCCCGGCACCCACGTCGTCCCGCTCGACGCCATGCACCACGCACCGCCCGGCACCGTCGGCAGGCTCATCGCCGGCACCGAGATGCGGATCGTCTCCCTCGACGACCCGCACAAGGACCTCGGCACCGACGAACCCGGCGAGATCCTCATCCGCGGCCCCCAGGTCATGAAGGGTTACCTCGGCCGCCCCGACGCCACCGCCGCGATGATCGACACCGACGGCTGGCTGCACACCGGGGACGTCGGTCACGCCGACGCCGACGGCTGGCTGTTCGTCGTCGACCGGGTCAAGGAACTCATCAAGTACAAGGGGTTCCAGGTGGCCCCCGCCGAACTGGAGGCACTCCTGCTCACCCACCCCGGCATCGCCGACGCCGCCGTCATCGGCGCCTACAACGAGGACGGCAACGAGATCCCGCACGCCTTCGTCGTCCGCCAGCCCACCGCCACCGACCTCACCGAGAACGAGGCCATGCTGTACGTCGCCGAACGCGTCGCACCCTACAAACGCGTCCGCAAGGTCAGCTTCGTCGCCGGCGTGCCCCGCGCGGCCTCCGGGAAAATACTCCGCCGCGAACTGCGCGCGCTCGCGAAGGCCGCGGAACCCGAGGAGGGCTCATGACACTGATCGGACAGACACGCGCGCGTGCCGTCGCCACCCTCAGCCTCGACTCCGTGCCCACCCGCAACGCCCTGTCCGCCGCCCTCGTCGGCGAACTCGCCGAGGCCCTCACGGACTGCGCCAAGGACCCCGACGTCCGCGCGGTGGTCCTCACCCACACCGGGACGACCTTCTGCGCCGGCGCCGACCTGCGCGACCCGCCCCACCCCGACGCCCTCGTCCAGCTCTTGCGCCAGATCGTCGAGCTGCCGAAACCGGTCGTCGCCCGGATCTCCGGCCACGTACGCGCGGGCGGCCTCGGTCTCCTCGCCGCCTGCGACATCGCCGCCGCGTCCGCCGAGTCCACCTTCGCCTTCACCGAGGTGCGGATCGGCGTCGCCCCCGCGGTGATCTCCCTGACCCTCCTGCCGCGCGCCGACCCCCGCGTCCTGGCCCGCTACTACCTCACCGGGGAACGCTTCGGCCCGCCCGAGGCCGTCCGACTGGGCCTCCTCACCGCCGCGGCCGACGACGTGGACACGGCCCTCCAACCCGTCCTCGACGGACTGCGCCGCGCCGCCCCCGGGGCCCTGGCCGAGACGAAACAGCTGCTCACGGCTAGGGTGCTGGAGACATTCGACCGGGACGCGGCCACCCTGACCGCACTCTCGGCCCGGCTGTTCTCCTCCGAGCAGGCCCGCGAGGGGATGACTGCCTTCCTCGAACGACGGGACGCGGCGTGGGTGGTGTGAGTACGGCGGAACGCGCGCCGAAGCAGGACCGCAGCCGGGCCACCCGGCAACGGCTCCTGGAAGCCGCGGTGGCCTGCCTCGCCGAACACGGCTGGGCGGGCTCCACGGTCGCCGTCGTCGCCGAACGCGCGGGCGTCTCCCGGGGCGCCGCCCAGCACCACTTCCCCACCCGCGAGGTCCTCTTCACGGCGGCCGTCGAATACGTCGCCGAGGAACGCTCGACCGCGATCCGGGGCCTCTTTCCCGATGGCGCCTCGGCCGACCGCACAGCCGTCGTCTCGGCCCTGGTCGACCTCTTCACCGGCCCGCTCTTCCGCGCCGCCCTCCACCTGTGGGTCGCCGCCTCCGACGAGGACCAGCTCCGCCCCCGCGTCACCGAACTGGAAGCCCGTGTCGGCCGCGAGACCCACCGCATCGCCGTGGACCTGCTGGGCGCCGACGAATCCCGCCCCGGCACCCGGGAGACGGTCCAGGGACTCCTGGACATGGCGAGAGGCCTCGGCCTCGCCAACCTCCTGACGGACGACAAGGCGAGACGGGAGCGGGTGGTGGCGCAGTGGGCGCGCCTCCTGGACGAGGCGCTGGGCTGAAGAGCAGGGCCCGAAGGGCCGCTCTTCAGGGGCGCTGGGGGGACGCCCGGCCGAAGGGCCGGGGGAGGAACTGCGCCACCGGCCCCCACGGCTCAGTGGGCGATGTCCGAGAACCCCTCGATGTCCTCCGGCTTCCTGACCCCCGGCCCGACGTACTCCGCCGACGGCCGCACCAGCCGCCCCGTCCGCTTCTGCTCAAGAATGTGCGCCGACCACCCGGCGGTGCGCGCACACGTGAACATCGACGTGAACATGTGCGCCGGCACCTCCGCGAAGTCCAGCATGATCGCCGCCCAGAACTCCACATTGGTGGCGAGCACACGATCCGGCCGACGGTTGTGGAGTTCCTCCAGCGCCGCCTTCTCCAACGCCTCCGCGATCTCGAACCGCGGCGCCCCCAGCTCCCGCGCCGTCCGCCGCAGCACCCGCGCCCGCGGATCCTCCGCCCGGTACACCCGGTGCCCGAACCCCATCAGCCGCTCGCCGCGGTCCAGCGCACCCTTGACGTAGGCCTCGGCGTCCCCGGTCCGCTCGATCTCCTCGATCATCCCGAGCACCCGGGACGGCGCGCCCCCGTGCAACGGCCCCGACATGGCCCCCACCGCACCCGACAGCGCGGCGGCGACGTCCGCGCCCGTGGAGGCGATGACCCGCGCGGTGAAGGTCGACGCGTTCATCCCGTGCTCGGCGGCCGACGTCCAGTACGCGTCCACGGCCGCCACATGCTTGGGATCCGGCTCCCCCCGCCAGCGGATCATGAACCGCTCCACCACCGAGTTCGCCTTGTCGATCTCCCGCTGCGGCACCATCGCAAGACCCTGCCCGCGGGCGGACTGGGCGACGTACGACAGCGCCATGACCGCGGCCCGCGCCAGGTCGTCCCGGGCCTGCTCCGCGTCGATGTCGAGGAGCGGCTTCAGCCCCCACACGGGGGCGAGCATGGCGAGCGCGGACTGGACGTCCACCCGGATGTCACCCGAATGGACCGGGATCGGGAAGGGCTCGGCGGGCGGCAGACCGGGATTGAAGGCGCCGTCGACCAGCAGCCCCCAGACGTTCCCGAACGAGACGTGCCCGACCAGATCCTCGATGTCGACGCCCCGGTACCGCAGAGCGCCCCCCTCCTTGTCCGGTTCGGCGATCTCCGTCTCGAACGCGACGACTCCTTCGAGCCCAGGTACG
The DNA here is from genome assembly GCF_042754285.1 of Streptomyces sp. NPDC059224. Taxonomy (NCBI): domain Bacteria; kingdom Bacillati; phylum Actinomycetota; class Actinomycetes; order Kitasatosporales; family Streptomycetaceae; genus Streptomyces; species Streptomyces sp. NPDC059224. Next base: position 259,072 of record NZ_JBHZAN010000001.1, on the reverse strand, counting down.
AAGTCGGACATGGGGCGGCTCCTCGGTGAGGTGTACGGCGGAGGCATCTGCACCATAACTCCGAGTGCCAGAATTGGGGAGTCCAGCGGCACTCAGTGCCACCGTGAGGTCTGCGCCACCTGGAGCCCGCCCCCCTGTGCGCATGCGGCAGGATGACCGCGTGACCGACCGTGACCCCGCTGCGATGCGCCAGCACTACCGGGCCGAGGGCCTCGACGAGAGCGACCTGCCCGCACACCCCATGGACCAGTTCACCCACTGGTTCGAACAGGCCGCGCGGGCCGCCGACGACGGCGTGGTCTACGAACCCAACGCGATGGTCGTCTCCACCGCCGACGCCGACGGCCGCCCGAGCTCACGCACGGTCCTGATGAAGCGGTACGACGCCCAGGGCTTCGTCTTCTACACCAACTACGACTCCCGTAAGGCCCGGGACCTCGCCGCGAACCCGCATGTCTCGGTGCTCTTCCCCTGGCACGCCATGGCCCGCCAGGTCATCGTCACCGGCACCGCCCGCCGCACCGGCCGCGACGAGACGACCGCCTACTTCCGCACCCGCCCGCACGGCTCCCAGCTCGGCGCCTGGGCCAGCGCCCAGTCCTCGGTCATCCGGTCGCGCACCGAACTCGAGACCGCCTACGCCGACCTGAGCGCCCGCTACCCCGAGGGCGAACAGGTCCCGGTGCCGCCGCACTGGGGCGGCTTCCGCGTCGAACCCCGCACGATCGAGTTCTGGCAGGGCCGCCACAACCGACTCCACGACCGCCTGCGCTACGTGGCCGCCCCCGACGGCACCTGGCACGTGGAACGCCTCAGCCCCTGACCCCGGGAACGCAGACGACCCGCGAGCTCGGGTCCCTCCGCCTGCAGACGGAGAAGCCGGCCGGACGTACCGGCGAGCTCGCGGGTCGGGTGACTGCGTTGGATTGGCCGGCTGCGTACATCTCGTGCACGCGGGTCCGGCACCGCACTGGTGTGGTGACGGGCGCTAGCCCGCAGCCACCTCCGACGTCCGGTGTGCATACATGCTCCGAACCACCTCCTTTCCTCGGTACCCCACACCTTACGAAGCGGACCGGCGGTGCTCAAGGGATTTTCGGTGGATGCCGTGCCACCGGCCTGGCTAGCGTTTCCGCCCGACCGGACGCCAGGAGAGGCGGGGACGCATGGGTGGGGACCTGAGGGTCGTCGTGGTGGGCGCGGACGACGCGGCGGCGTTGGAGGAGTGGCGGTATGCGCACAACCTCGTCGTGCCGCCGGCCGCGATGTCGGCCGAGGAGGCGCGGGAGCGGCTGGTGCGGGGGTATCGCCTGGAGAACGCGTACCTGGGGGACGTGCTCGTGGGGTGTTCGACCGTGCGGCCGGCGGTCGACGGGGCGGTGACGGTGATCGCGCGGGTGCTGCCGGGGTTTCGTCGGCGGGGGTTCGGCAAGGCGTTGTACGAGCGTGGGCTCGCGCACGCGCGTGGGCAGGGTGCCGAGGCCGTCGAGACGTGTGTGCTCGCGGTCAACGAGGACGGGCTGCGGTTCGCCGGACGACACGGGTTCGTCGAGGTGGAGCGGTATGTGCTCGACGGAGGGGACGATGAGTGGGTGGATCTTCGGCTCGGGTTGTGAGCGCCGGCTCGCAACGATTCCTTCAATCTTGCGGGAACACGGTGTGGGCTGCGTCACGTTCGAGTTGAATGAAGGGCAGCGGGAAACCGGCGCGCCGTGCGTGCGGACGCAGCCTGATGGGGGTCCAGGTGAGTGCTTCTCGGCGTAGTGGGACCACCGACGAGCTGGGGCCCGACGAGCCCGAGCCGGAGCCGGAGCGGGAAGGTCCGGAGGACTCGGGCGGGTCCGATCTGCTCGCCGCGCTCCTCGACGGCATGGACGCGGCCTTGTGCGCGTTCGACGTGGACGGCTTCGTCACGCACTGGAACCGCGAGGCCGAGCGGATCCTCGGGTGGACAGCGGCCGAGGCGGTGGGCCGGCACGGGTTCGCCGGGTGGGCGGTGCGCGAGGCCGACGCCGACGAGGTCGAGGGGCGGCTGCTGTCGGTCATGCACGCCCCGGGGCGCCAGGTGCACGAGTTCGCGCTGCTCACCAAGGACGGCGGGCGGGTGCTGGTGCGGACGCAGTCGGCGGCCGTGCGCGGCCCGGACGGGAAGCCGGCGGGCGTGTACTGCGCGTTCAGCGAGGTGCACACGCAGATCGACCTGGAGCGGTCGATCGCGCTGAGCGAGGCGCTCTTCGAGGACGCGGCCTGGGGCGTCGTGCTCGTGGACGCGGATCTGCGGCCCGCCGTCGTCAACGCGTACGCCGCGCGCGCGCTCGGGACCGGGCGTACGCCGGCACTGGGGCGCCCGCTCGGGGAACTGCTCGCGCAGGGCGTGGAGGACCTGGAGGGTGCGCTCACGCATGTGCTGGCCGAGGGCGCGCCGCCCGCGCCCGCCGAGATGTGGGTGAGTGTCCGGACGGCGGAGGGCGAGCAGCGGCGCTGCTGGCGGTCCGGGTTCCTGCGGCTGGCGTCGCCGCTCGCGGAGGAGCCGGTGCCGCTCGGGGTCGGCTGGCTCTTCCAGGACGTCACGGAGGCCAAGCAGGCCGAGCAGGAGGCGGCCATGCTGCGCTTCCGCGCCAACCAGCTGCATCGTGCGGGCCGCGCGGCCTGTGAGTGCGAGGACCCGGTGGAGGCGGCCGCCCTCCATCTGGACTTCGCGCTGGCCGGGTTCGCCGATCACGCGGTGGTCGACCGCGTGGTGGGCGGCGCCCGGGCGGACGGGGAGATCGGACCGGTACGGCTGGTGCGGATCGCGGCCACACCCTCCGGGGCGCCGGGGCCGAGCCTGCTCACGGGCGCGGCGGGGCTGCCGGTGCGCTACGAGGACGGGCATCCGGCGCTGCAGTGCGTGGCGCGCGCCGGAAGCGTGCGGGCGGACGCCGGGAACGTGCCGGCGGACCGCGCGCGGGAGTGGGCGCTGGAGCGGCAGTGGCCGGGGGACGCGGTGCACGCGTTGTGCGCGGTGCTGCGCAGCCGGGGCCGGACGCTGGGTGTGCTGACCTTCCTGCGCGCGTCGGGGCGCAGCCGCTTCGAGCGCGTGGACGCGACGTACGCCGAGGACGTGGCGGTGCGGATCGCCACGGCGCTGGATCTGGCCCAGCTGGCGAAGGAGCGGTAGCGGCGCCTCAGTGCTGGTAGAAGATCCGGTCGCGGTACTCCTCGAAGACGCGGGCGTTCCACTCGTGGCCCCCGTCGACGTTGCCGGAGCGCAGCAGCGGGGGTTCGATGCCGCGGTCGGCCAGGGTGGCCGCGGTGGTGGCCAGGACCGCCTGGAGCAGGGCGCTGGTGACGACCGTGGAGGCGGGCGCGAAGGGGGCCGGGATGGTGTCGAGGGTGAGCTCGGCGTCCCCGATGGCGATCTTCGAGTCGAGTACGACGTCGCAGTGGTCCTTGAGGTACGTGCCGGAGGAGTGCCGGGAGGCGGTCTGCGTCGCGTACGCCACGGAGGTCACGCCGACGACCTTGGCGCCGCGGGTGCGGGCGCTGACGGCCATCTCGACGGGCAGGGCGTTGCGGCCGGACAGGGAGATGATCACGAGGGCGTCGCCGGCGCGCAGGGGCGAGGTGTCGAGGACGGCGGTGGCGAGTCCGTCGACACGTTCCAGGCGGGAGCCGAGGGTCGCGGGCATCACGTCGACGCCGACCAGGCCGGGGGCGGCCAGCAGGTTCATGAGGGCGAGGCCGCCCGCGCGGTAGACGACGTCCTGGGCGGCGAGCGAGGAGTGCCCGGCACCGAAGGCGAACAGCCGGCCGCCGGCCGCGACGGTGTCGGCGAGCAGGGTGCCGGCGGCGGTGATGGCCTCGGCCTCCTCGTCGCGGACGCGTTGCAGGAGTCCGATCGCGGCGTCGAAGAACAGGTCGGCGGGTGTGCCGTCGCTCATGCGGTGCCCCTTTGCGCGGTCGACGCCATGGTCCGTGTCACGGAAGTCTGTGTCGCGGATCACCCTCCGGTCTGGACCATCTCGGTGTCAATACGGCCGGGGCGGCAGCGGCGGGCCGATATGCCCGGCTCCTGTTTTCCCCGCGTCCCCCGCTTGTCAGTGGGATCCGGCAGAATTGGTGACAGGGCCAGCGCACGCACGCGGCCGGGCTTCCGGCAGAGGTAATCGAGGGGCACGTATGTCCGGACTGATCGACACCACGGAGATGTATCTCCGCACCATCCTCGAGCTCGAAGAGGAAGGCGTGGTCCCCATGCGCGCTCGCATCGCGGAGCGGCTCGACCAGAGCGGGCCGACGGTGAGCCAGACGGTGGCGCGGATGGAGCGGGACGGCCTGGTGTCCGTCGCCAGCGACCGCCATCTGGAGCTGACCGACGAGGGCCGTCGGCTGGCGACGCGCGTGATGCGCAAGCACCGGCTCGCCGAGTGCCTGCTGGTCGACGTGATCGGCCTGGAGTGGGAGCAGGTGCACGCCGAGGCGTGCCGCTGGGAGCACGTGATGAGCGAGGCGGTGGAGCGGCGGGTGCTGGAGCTGCTGCGCCACCCGACCGAGTCGCCGTACGGCAACCCGATCCCGGGCCTGGAGGAGCTGGGCGAGAAGGACGGCGCGGACCCGTTCCTCGACGAGGGCATGGTGTCGCTGGCCGACCTGGACCCGGGTGCGGACGGCAAGACCGTGGTCGTACGCCGGATCGGTGAGCCCATCCAGACCGACGCGCAGTTGATGTACACCCTGCGGCGGGCGGGTGTGCAGCCCGGTTCGGTGGTGAGCGTGACGGAGGCGGCCGGCGGGGTGCTGGTGGGCAGCGGCGGCGAGGCCGCCGAGCTGGAGGCGGACGTCGCCTCCCACGTGTTCGTCGCCAAGCGCTGACCGCGGGCGGACCCGAGGGGTTTTTGAACTCCCGCTGTTCAGACGGGAGTTGACGGCTCCTTCTGGTGGGCCCGCGGGGTCCGTCGAACGTGTCGAATCCAAGATTCAGTGCTCCGAATCGCAGCGCAGAGACGTTTCGCGTGCGAGGCTGTCGCGAGAGGCATATGACCTGAGGGGGGCGGGGAGGATGTGCCGAAGGCGTCGAAGCGGGCCTGGGGGTGGCCCCGGCACCTTTCGGTGCCGGGGCCTGTCCTCCCCAGAGCTGACCCGGAGCCCCGAGCTCCCAGGGTCATCCCCTCGGACCGTCTTCCCCGAGCGGTCCGCCCCCCCGCAGAAGAAATCCCCCTGGTGGCGCCGATCATGCCTGGGGAGGGGTCACTCGAACGAGGGGTGTTGCCCACTGCGGCCCAATTTTCGAATAGGTATTCGATAGTCTGGCGGTACCGAAGCATCACGAAGCGCCGCAAGGCGCTACGAGGCGACAGCAGGCACGCGGAGCTAGGGGGGTGCCAGGCTCATGGCACGACGCATCGACGTGACAGGAGCCGGCGGCGTGCACCTCGCCGCCTGGGAGTTCGCGGACCCGCCCAAGACGGAGGATTCGGCGCGGCCGCACGGTGACCGTTCCGCCCCGGACCGGTCGTTCCCCGGCGTGCTGTTACTGCACGGCCTGATGGGCCGTGCCTCGCACTGGGCCTCCACCGCCCGCTGGCTCTCCGAGCGGCACCGCGCCGTCGCACTCGACCGGCGCGGCCACGGCCAGAGCGACAAGCCCCCGCAGGCGGCGTACACCCGTGAGGCGTACGTCGAGGACGCCGCGGCCGCCATCGAGCAGCTGGACCTCGGCCCGGCCGTGCTCGTCGGCCATGCCATGGGCGCACTGACCGCCTGGCAGCTCGCCGCGAAGCGCCCCGAACTGGTCCGGGGCCTGGTCATCTGCGACATGCGGGCCTCCGCGCTGGGCGCGGCCTCGCAGCGCGAGTGGGCCGACTGGTTCAGGTCCTGGCCCCTCCCCTTCGCCACGCTCGCCGACGTGCGCAAGTGGTTCGGCGAGGACGATCCCTGGGTGGAGCGGCCGAACCCGGCACGCGGGGAGTTCTACGCCGAGGTGATGCACGAGCACACCGACGGCTGGCGGCCCGTGTTCGACCCCGACCAGATGCTGAAGTCCCGGGAGACCTGGGTGTACGACGCCCACTGGGAGGAACTGGCCCAGGTGCCGTGTCCCACGCTGGTCGTGCGCGGGGTGGACGGGGAACTGGGGCGGGCGGAGGCACAGGAGATGGTGCGGGTCCTCTCCAGGGGAGAGTACGCCGAGGTGGCCGAGGCGGGGCATCTGCTGCCGTACGACCGGCCGGAGGCCTGGCGGGCGGCTGTGGAGCCGTTTCTCGACCGGGTGGGGGAGTGAGGGGCGGCCCTAGCCCTTGCTGACAGCGGTCAGGATCTCCGGGAGACTGGCCGCCGTCCGCGGTGCCGCCGCCCGTAGCCCCGCCCAGGTGACCGCCGCCCCGTAGGCCGCTCCCACCGGCAGCAGCACCCAGGTCCACTCCCGGCCCCCCGCGCTCACGTTCAGCGCGATCGTCAGGGCGATCACCGGGGCGCACAGCAGGGCCGCCGAGACCATGCCGCCGAAGATCGCGATCCAGGCCAGGCCGGCCTGCCCCGCGGCGACGTTCTTGTGGCCCTCCTGGGGGATGGAGTAGGGGAAGCGCGCCGAGGTCCAGGCGCCGGTCGCCAGCATCGCACCGAGCAGGGCGAGGGACAGACCGAGCACCTCGGGCAGCCGGGGCCAGTCGCCCAGCATGGCCGTGGTCAGGACGGTCACCAGCGTCGCGTACGGCAGGGTGATCACCAGCAGCGCCAGCGCCCGCCCGCGCAGTTCGGCATAGGCGTCCCGCGGGGACGAGATGGTCAGCGCGACCATCCAGAAGGCGGAGGTGTCCTGTCCGAACTGGTTGTACATCTGGATGCCGAGCATCCCGGCGGCGAAGCACGCGAAGTAGATCGACCCGGTGCCCTGGAGGGCGTTGAAGACGGGCACGATCAGGCCGATGGCCAGCGAGGTCACCCACGCGGCCTTGGTCTTGGGGTCGCGCCAGACGTAGCGCAGGCTGCGCGCCATGACCGTCCCGGTGCGGCCGGCCGGCAGCAGGCGCCCCAGGACCGCGCCGTCGGAGGCACGGGTCCGGCCGGCCGGGTCGGGTGCCTGGAGCGTCGAGCCGTCCGGTGTGGTCATCAGCCGGGTCAGCGTCCGCGCCCAGGCACCGATCAGCAACGCCGACGCGACTGCGGTCAGGCCCAGTTGCGCGGCGGCCGTGCCGTACGACCCCTCGCTCGCCGAGTGCACAGCGCCGATCGCCGCGGCCGGCGGCAGCCAGCGCACCACGTCGGCCACCGGCGCGAGCTCCCCGAGCCCCGCCGAACCGAGGCTGCGGGCGCCGAAGTTGACCAGCTGCGCGCCGATCGCGATGACCAGCCCGCTCAGCACCGCCAGGTCACGGCCCTTGCGGCTGCTGAGCAGGCGTACGTTCGCGGCGGCCACGGCCCGTGCGAGGGCCACGCAGACCAGCAGTGCGAGGGCCACGGCGACGACCGCGACGCCGTAGCCCGCAGGCCCGTACGCCACGGACACCGCGCAGCCCGCCAGGAGCATCAGCGAGAACAGCGGGCCGACGCCGACCAGGGAGGCGGTCAGCAGGGCCCGCACCAGCGGCCCGGGCCGCAGCGGGAGCATCACCAGGCGGGTCGGGTCCAGGGTCTCGTCGCCGCTCGGGAAGAACAGCGGCATCACCGTCCACCCCAGTGCCAGCACGGCCGTCGCCGGCACGGCAACGGCCTCCGCGTGCGGATGGCCGCGCAGCAGGATCAGGCCCATCAGCTGCACCGCCCCGAACAGCAGCGCGAGCACCGCCGACACGACGAACGCGGCCCGCCGGCCGCCGGACTGCCGCAGTCCGTTGCGCAGCAGCGACAGCTTCAGCCGTACGACGGTGGCGGTCACGTCCGTCATCGGACCGCACCGCCGCCCAGCCAGTCCAGGTCCGACCCGGCGTCCCGGCCGCCGGCCCCGACCAGTTCGAGGAAGGCGGCCTGGAGGGTGCCGTGCGCCCCGCGCACGTCCTCCAGAGGGCCCGTCGCGCGGATCCGCCCGGCCGCCATCACCGCCACCCAGTCGCACAGCGACTCGACGAGTTCCATGACGTGGGAGGAGAAGACGACGGTCGCGCCGGAGGCCGTGTAGCGCTCCAGGACGCCCCGGATGGTCTGCGCGGACACCGGGTCGACCCCCTCGAACGGCTCGTCCAGGAAGAGGACCTCGGGGTTGTGGAGGAGAGCCGCCGCGAGCCCGATCTTCTTGCGCATGCCGGTCGAGTAGTCCACGACGAGCTTGTGCTGGGAGCCGGAGAGGTCGAGCACGTCCAGGAGCTGGGTGGCCCGCTTGTCGACCTCGGCGCCGGGCAGCCCGCGCAGCCGGCCGCTGTAGCCGAGCAGTTCACGTCCGGAGAGCCGCTCGAACAGCCGCAGCCCCTCGGGCAGTACGCCGATCCGGGCCTTCACCGCCACCGGGTCCCGCCACACGTCGTGGCCGACCACCTCGACGCTCCCCTGGTCCGGCCGGAGCAGCCCGGTCGCCATGGAGAGGGTGGTGGTCTTCCCGGCCCCGTTGGGCCCGACCAGCCCGACGAACTTCCCGGCGGGCAGCGACAGATCGATCCCGCCGACGGCCACCTGCTGCCCAAACCGCTTCCAGAGCCCACGAACACGAACGGCATCGGTCATGCCAGCACCCTACGGTGCGTGGACGCCCCCTTCAGGGGCGCGGGGAACCGCGCGGCCGGCCACCGCGCACCCGCACCCGCGGCCGCACCGCCTCGACCACGGCACCCCGGCACCTCCGTGGGCGCTACCTGTCCCGCCCGCACGCATAGGCCAGCGCCGAGATCAGCTCCTCCGCGTCCGGCAGCCACCGGTTCGCCGGTGTCGGCCGGCACGCCCACTGCACCGCTCCCCGAGAACCCAGCCGCGTCGGCGGCGCCGGCACGTACGCGCCCTCGCCCAGTGCCGTGAGGTCCAGTGACGCCGGTGCCCAGCCCAGCCTCCGCACCAGGTCGGCCACCTTCACCGCGCCGCCCGGCAGCACGAAGAACTGCATCCGGCCGTCCGGCGTGAGCGTCACCGGACCGAGCGTCAGCTCCATCCGTTCCATCCGGGCCAGCGCGAGGAAACCGGCCGTCTCCGTGACGGACAACGCGTCGAAGGTCCGCCCCGTCGGCAGCAGGATCGACGCGGTCGGCTGCTTCTGCCACATCCGGCGCGCCACCGTCGCGCTGCCGGTCGCGTGCGACGCCCAGTCCGGGCGCGCCGCGTGTGCGCCGGGCACCGCGCACGCGGCCTGCCCGCAGGAACAGCACTGCACCCCCTCGACCGCTTCCAGCCAGGTGCCGGGGAAGACGTCCCAGTGGCGCTCCTCGGCGTAGCGTACGGCGGTCTCCAGCAGCGATTCCCCGCGCTGCTTCGGAATCTGAGCGGCTTCGGTGCCGACGATCGTCTCTTCCACGTTCATCACAACTCCCGCGTCCACCTGGAGTTACGGGCGTAGCGCGCGCGGGGGAGGAGCATCCTTTCCGCAACTGGGGCGCATGGATGCACGTGTGGGGGCGCGCAGGGGGAACCGGGGCGTGAGCGGGTAGTCACATGTGGGGGGTTGGCGGCGGTCCTGTCCGCGATGCCGCTGCTTTTACCCGGCAATCCTCGCATGTCCCGCATTTTCGGTATGTCCGCTGGGCAGTGATCGTCAAGGCCGGATCTTTTCCCTACAGGGAGTTCGCAGGGGGTACGCCATGGCCGCAAGGCCGCTTGTCGCGCGGCAGCCGAACGAACGGTTGCAGGCGCTCATCCAGGAGGCAGGGTGCTCGAACGCCGGGCTGGCCCGCCGGGTCAACATGTGCGGCGCCGAGCACGGTCTCGACCTCCGGTACGACAAGACGTCCGTGGCCCGCTGGCTGCGCGGACAGCAGCCGCGGGGCCGCGCGCCCGCGATCATCGCCGAGGCGCTGGGACGCAAGCTGGGCCGTACGGTCACGATCGACGAGATCGGCATGGCCAACGGCAAGAACCTCGCCTCGGGTGTCGGCCTCCAGTTCTCGCCGACGGTGCCGGGGGCCATCGAGCAGGTCTGCGAGCTGTGGCGCAGTGACGTGGGCCGCCGGGACTTCCTGTCCGGCTCCTCCGTCGCCGCGTCCGCGCTGGTCGAGCCCAGCCGGGACTGGCTGATCTCGGCGCCCGACGCACAGGTGGCGCGGCAGGCCGGGCCACGGGTCGGGCCGTCGGACGTGGCGGCGGTGAAGGCGATGACCCAGGCGCTCACCGACCTGGACCACCAGTTCGGCAGCGGGCACGTGCGCCCGGTCGTCGTGCACTACCTCAACAGCGTGGTCTCCGGGCTGCTCGCCGGGTCCTACCGGGAATCCGTGGGGCGGGAGCTGTTCGCGGCCGTCGCGCGGCTCACCGAGCTCGCCGGATACATGGCCGTCGACACCGGGCAGCCCGGTCTCGCCCAGCGGTACTACATCCAGTCGCTGCGTCTCGCGCAGGCGGCCGGCGACCGCGGCTACGGCGGCTACGTGCTGGCCGCCTCCATGAGCCACCTCGCCGCCCAGCTCGGAAACCCGCGGGAGATCGCCCAGTTGGCGCGAGCGGCGCAGGAGGGGGCGCGTGGACGCGTGACGCCACGCGCGGAGGCCATGTTCTACGCGGCCGAGGCCCGCGGGCACGCGCTGCTGGGTGACGCGCGCTCCGCGCAGCTGGCGTCGGGGCGCGCGATGTCGGCGATGGAGGCGGCCGATCCGTCGTCCGGGGACGACCCGGCGTGGATCGCGCACTTCGACGAGGCCTATCTCGCCGACGAGTTGGCGCACTGCCACCGTGACCTGGGCCAGGCCGAGGCGGCCGCGCGGAGCGCGGAGCAGTCGCTGGCCGGGCACCCGGCGACGCGGGCGCGGCGCCGCGCGATCGGCTATGTGCTCCTCGCCACGGCGCAGGTGCAGCAGCGTGAGATCGAACAGGCCTGTGCCACGGGGCTCAAGGCGGTGGAACTCCTTGAGACGGTCCGTTCCAACCGGGGTGCCGAGTACCTGGAGGACTTCCAGCAGCGCCTGGAGCCGTTCCGGGACGAACCGGTCGTCAGGGAGTTCGGCGCCCGGCTGGATCTGCAGGCAGCCGCATGAATTCATGCTCCGCGGTTGCGTGAACGTGTGGGAAACCACACCTTGCCGTGCGACAGGCGGCATATACAGCGCACCGCGGGGCGGTTTTGTTACTGCTGTCACAGGGAAGGAGGTTGCGCCACCGGGTGCGTGGCACCCGGATCGGGGGACCCGGTAGCGTGAGCCGACGATTCACAAGGTCCCCCATTAGTAGGAGTCCCGGTGACGCAGAGTGGACAGGGCGAGCCCGCGCGCGAAGGCATCGTGCTGCCCTCCGACGGTGGCGAGCCGCTGCTGCCGGGCATGACGGGCGTTCCCGCCCCTCCCGCACAGCCGACCGCGCCCGCCCCGGCCACCGCGCCCACCGAGGGCCAGGCCTGGGGACAGCCGTGGGGGCCCGGCCATCAGCAGGGCGCGCCGCAGCCCGAGCAGAGCTGGCCGCAGGCGGCCGGCCAGGAGTGGACCGCCCAGGAGCCGCCGCCCGAGCTGCCGCCCGCCTGGAACGCGCAGTCGCACGCCGCGCAGGCCCGGGCCGCGCAGTCCCACGCCGGCCAGTACCGGTCGCCCGGCGCCGGCCCGCTGCCCCCGGAGGGGGCGTCCACCCCGTCGTACGGCGGCGGCTACGAGCAGCCGTACGGCTACGGCGGCCAGCCCCAGCAGCCGTACGGCGGCCAGGACCCCTACGGCGCCCAGGGCGCGGCGCTGCCGCCCGCCGTCCCGCACGGCGGCCACGGCGGGTACCCCGGGGCCCTGCCCTCCGCCGACGACGGCGCGACCCAGTACATCCCGCCGGTGCCCGCCGCGCCGGTGGACGAGGGCGCCACGCAGTACATCCCGCCGGTGGCGGCCGCTCCCGAAGGTGCCACCCAGCTGATACCGCCGATAGGTCCGGGCGCCCTGCCGCCCGAGCAGACCGGTTTCGGGGGCGGACAGTCCGCCCCCGGCGCGCACTCCGACGCCGACGCCACGCAGTACATCCCGCCCTACCAGGCCGGCGCCGAGCAGGGCGGGGACCGGCAGCCGCCCGCCGAGTTCGACAATCTCTTCCGCAGCACGCCCGGTGGCGGGCACCAGGCCGCGTCCACGGCCCAGCTGCCGCGCTTCCCGCAGCAGCCGCAGGGTTTCCAGCAGCAGCCGGCGTACACGCCGCCCCCGTCCTCCTACGACCAGGGCCACGACGATGACGGCGGTGGCCGTGGCGGTCGCGGCGGCAGGTCGAAGGTGCCGCTGATCGCGGCTGTCGGGATCGGGATCGCCGTCCTCGGGATCGGGGCCGGTGCCCTGTTCAGCGGAGGCGGCGGGGACTCGGACGACCCCGGCCAGACGGTCGCCGCGTCCGCGCCCGCCACCGGCGGGTCCTCCTCGGCCGCGGCCGACCAGGGGAAGGCGCAGGCCGCCGCCCTGGACAAGCTGCTCGCCGACAGCGGCAGCAGCCGGGCCTCGGTGATCAGTGCCGTGGCCAACGTGAAGCAGTGCAAGAACCTGGACGGCTCCGCCTCCGACCTGCGCAATGCCGCCACGCAGCGGGCCGCGCTGGTCACCCGCCTGTCCAAGCTGTCCGTCGACAAGCTGCCGGACAACGCCGCGCTGACCACGGCCCTCACCAAGGCCTGGCAGGCCTCCGCGAACGCCGACAACCACTACGCGGCCTGGGCCGACCAGGTCAAGGGCAAGCACGGCTGCCACAAGGGCCAGGCCCGCGGCACCGGCCAGACCGCGGCCGGCAACGCGGAGAGCGGTACCGCCAGCTCCCAGAAGGTGAAGGCGGCCGCGCTGTGGAACTCGATCGCGAGCAAGTACGGGCTGACCCAGCGGCAGCCGACCCAGCTGTGAGCGCGGGCCGGCCGTGGGCGGCCGGCCCGGCCGGTCAGGTGAGGTTCGCGCTTTCCAGGATCTTGGTCATGTCCAGCGCGTTCTTGTTCGCCGACCGGAGCAGGCCGGCCTTGACCGTCTGGACGTTCACGTCGGTGTTGACCAGCCGGGAGAAGCCGGCCGAGGCCAGCTTGCCCTGGTAGGGCCAGGACAGCGACGGGGTGAGGCCGCCGGTGGTGACCGTCAGCCCGTCGTTGAGGGTGCGGCGCACACTGTCGGCGCTGACCTCGCCCGCGCCGATCTTCTTCAGGGTCGCCATCAGCACCTGGTAGGCGACCCAGGTCGTCTGCACCCCGGCGTCGGCGGGGTCGATCCGGTTGTCGCCGAAGGCTTCCTTGCTGATGACCTTCTTCATCTGGTTCCAGCGGGCGTCCGAGGCCACCGGGTACCAGCCGGTGATGTACGACCCCTCGTACGGGCCGGAAGCGCCGCCGGTGGAGTTGATCACCGTCTGGTCGACGCTGCCGACCTCGGCGGCCGTCTTCACCTTCGGGTAGTCCTGGCGGGCGCGCTGGAAGTTGTCCATGAAGGTGGCCGTGTGGTCACCGAGCTCAGGCACCACACAGCCCGTCTTCTGCGGGTTCGAGGTGGAGTTCTCCAGGGCCTGCTGCGACTGCTTGTCGTACTCGGTGAGGTCCTCGGCCGCCAGCTGGTCGATCGACTTGGCGTGGCCGCCGGCCTGCAGGCCCGAGTCGAGCAGCTGGGGCAGCTGGTCGCCGGCGATGCTGTCCGGGCGGACCAGGGTGACCGGGCCGCAGGACCCTGCCAGCGCCTCCCCGAGACCGGCCAGCAGGGTGAGCTGACCGCCGTTGACCGGGTACGAGACGGGGCTGGTGAACTCCTCGTTCGACGCCCCGTAGCCGCCTATGTAGGGGATGGCGGCGCCTTCCAGCGCGGCGAAGTAGGAGTCGCCGAACTGGCTGTAGGAGCCGACGACGGCGACGACGTTCTCGTTGACCGCCTTCTGGGCGCAGTTCGCGGCGCCCACGGTGCTGTTGTGGTCGTTGCAGGTCAGCAGCTTGAGTTTGCGGCCGTCGATGCCGCCCTGGGAGTTGACCCAGCGGACGATGGCCGACGCCATGGCGGGCATGCCGGCCTTGTTGGTGGCGCCCGTCTTCTGCGGCGCCCAGGTCATCACCTTGATCTCGTCGTCCCCTGAGCCCGACAGTCCCGGGATGACCCCGCAGCCGGCGGCGAGGGACGCACAGGCGGTCATGGCCACCGCGGACAGCGCGGTCGCTCTGACGCGCCGGTGGGTGGCGGGAAGGACGGTGCTGGATGTGGGACGCCTGCCGGTCATGGACACGCACGATTCCCCCACATCAATAACCCGCGAGTGACCCATGGTCAACCAAAGGTGACGCGCAGGTGAATTACGGGGGCCTGTGACGGGCGTGTGACGAGGAACGTACGATCGACGACCGTGCAAGGTTCGGAGAACTCTTCCCGTCGTGGCCGTCGCTCCTCCACCATGGGCGGCATGCCACTCAATGACATGCCGTGGTGGCGCTGGCGCAGCAATGTGCGCTCCGCGCTGCACATGCTCTCGGACCCGGACTTCCAGCGGAACGTCTGGCTGGCCGGTCAGGACGGGTTCGGTGACGTGACCGACGCCGTCTACCGGCTGGTCGAGGACACCTGGCTGGACAACTGGTCCGCGGAGAAATACGTCGGGACGATATTCCGCGACTCGCAGGAGGCGGCGCTCGTCGACACCGCCGTGCTGCGGGTCCTGCGGATCATGCACCAGGTCGGGCCGGACGCCCCGGTCTCCGCGTACCTCGACCACCAGGCGTGGCCGGACGCCGTCCGGGCGGCCCGGGACGCGCACATGCGGCTGGCGGCGAGCGACGGCGACGACCCGGACATCCCGCCGCGGAGCCTCGAAGTGCTGCGGATCATGACACGGGCGGCGTGAGTCCGCGGAACGGACGCTGACGGCCGGGGACGGCCGGGCATGAGATTCTGTGGTGCATGACAGACCAGCCCACCCGAGCCCAGGCCACCCTGGCCGACCAGTACGTCCTCACCCTCTCCTGCCCGGACAAGCAGGGCATCGTGCACGCCGTGTCGAGCTACCTGTTCATGACCGGCTGCAACATCGAGGACAGCCAGCAGTTCGGGGACCACGACACGGGTCTGTTCTTCATGCGCGTGCACTTCTCGGCCGAGGCGCCGGTGACGGTCGACAAGCTGCGGGCCAGTTTCGCGGCGGTCGGTGACTCCTTCCACATGGACTGGCAGATCAACCGGGCCGACCAGCGGATGCGCGTCGTCCTCATGGTCAGCAAGTTCGGGCACTGCCTGAACGACCTGCTCTTCCGCGCGCGGATCGGCGCGCTGCCCGTGGACATCGCCGCGGTGGTCTCCAACCACACCGAGTTCGCGGAGCTGGTGGAGTCGTATCACATCCCCTTCCGCCACATTCCGGTGACGAAGGAGACGAAGGCCGACGCGGAGGCCCAGCTCCTCGCGCTGGTCCGCGAGGAGAACGTCGAACTGG
Organism: Streptomyces sp. NPDC059224; assembly: GCF_042754285.1. NCBI lineage: Bacteria > Bacillati > Actinomycetota > Actinomycetes > Kitasatosporales > Streptomycetaceae > Streptomyces > Streptomyces sp. NPDC059224. The sequence goes on along the minus strand of NZ_JBHZAN010000001.1, from coordinate 243,637 downwards.
TGGTCCTGGCCCGGTACATGCAGGTCCTCTCGGACGACCTGTGCAAGCAGCTCAGCGGGCGGATCATCAACATCCACCACTCGTTCCTGCCGAGCTTCAAGGGCGCGAAGCCGTACCACCAGGCGCATGCCCGGGGCGTCAAGCTGATCGGGGCGACGGCGCACTACGTCACGGCGGACCTCGACGAGGGGCCGATCATCGAGCAGGAGGTCGAGCGGGTGGGTCACGGTGTCACCCCGGACCAACTGGTCGCGATCGGACGGGACGTGGAGTGCCAGGCGCTGGCGCGGGCGGTGAAGTGGCACGCGGAGCGCCGCATCCTGCTCAACGGGCGGCGGACGGTCGTCTTCGCCTGACGTCGGGACCGCCCCTACATCCGGCTCAGGCTCGCCGCCGCGAACAGTACGTCCCTGATCGCCGTCCGGTCCCCCAACTGCCCCGCCGCCGCGTCCTCCGGAGGAACGTGGCCCGCGGCCAGCCTGCAGAACTCCACGTCGTCCAGCGCCACGTGCGCCACCTCGAACTCCTCCGAGCCCACCGCCCCCGGCGAGTCCAGCGGGATCAGCCACTCGCCGCCCCCGTTGCCCTCGATCTCCAGCCGCAGGCTGCGGCCGGGCCGTCCCGCGGGGACCAGGTGCGGGGTCGGTCCGGGCGTCGCCAGCCCCGCCTGCCGCCGCGCCGCCAGCGCGACGGGCAGCATCCGCGCCGCGAGGTCGATCATCCGGTGCAGAAACCTCGGGGCCGGCGGCTCGTAGGGGTAGTCCACGGCCACCGCGATGTCCTCCGCGTGCACCCAGCACTCGAAGGCGCGGTCCAGCATCGCGTCGTGCAGCGGCAGCGCGAAGTCGCCGTACGAGACCCCGAGCCGTCCGGCGCCGCCGCCGGTGAAGGAGACGGTCTGCACGAGCCGGTGGCTCTGCTCGCGCCAGGGTTTCCGCACCGCACGGGTCGGCGGGAAGTGGGAGGCCTGCCAGAAGGTCTCGGTGCGCGCCGCGGGGCCCTGACCCGTCGCCTCCCCCAGGGGGTCGGCCAGACCGAGCGCGGCCGCCACCAGGCCGTCGACGGACAGCAGGTGCGCGATGACCCCGGCGACCGTCGTACGACGGCTCGTGGGCGCCGAGCCGTCGAACCAGCGCAGCCGTACCGGGGCGTGCCACTCCGCGTCGCCGATGTCCTGGAGCAGGGCGTCCAGACGGGCCGTCTCGGCGTCGTACGGTGCCGCCCACGCGGGGATCGGGACGCGCGGCGGCCGGCGGTCCAGGCAGGCCTCCAGGACGCGGGTGCGCAGACCGGGGTCGAGGTCCAGGCTCTCCGGCTGGTGCAGCAGCCCGACCGCCTCGCGCAGCCGCCGTGCCTCGTCCGCACAGGCCCCGCAGTCGCCGAGGTGGATCTCGACGGTGAGGGCCTCCGCCGTCGAGCAGGCGGCCAACGCCCAGGCACCCAGCAGCGACTTCAGGACGTCGTGCGGCAGCTCCAGCGGCACCGGCGCCGGGTCGTCGAGTCCGGGCAGCGACCGGCCGCCGTCCTCGACGGAGGACCTGGGCAGCGGGATGCGCGGCGGGCCGCCCGGCTCGCCGCGGCCGTCCCCGGGCACGTCACCGGCTCCGTGGCCGGAGCCCGCGCCGTCGTGCGCGTCGAACGGGTCGGCGCCGGTCACACCGCACCTCCGTACCCGGGCGGTCTCCCGGCATCATGTGCGGTGGCGAGCAGTTGCAGGCCGAGGCGCAGCCGGCGGCGGGCCTCGTCCTCGGTGACGTCGAGGTCCACCGCGGTCTGGCGGTAGTCACGGCGCTGGAAGTAGGCGAGGTCCAGGGCGGCGCGCAGCGGGGTCGGCATGGAGTGCACGATGTAGTCCGCACGGGCCGCGACGGAGGCGCGCCGCACCTTGCGCTCCAGCTCCTCGGCGGCCTCCGCGCCGGTGTCGCCCGGGGTGAGCGCGGCGGTCTCGGTGGCCCTGAGGCACTGCACGGCGAGCCGGTGGGTCAGCGCGGCGACCCAGGAGCGCAGCGGACCCTGCCGGGGGTCGTAGGCGTCCGGGTGCTCCCAGACATGGGCGAAGACCTCGCGGGTTATGGAGTCGGCGGCCCGCTCGTCCCCGAGGACGCGGTGGGCCAGGCCGTGCACGAGCGAGGCGAAGCGGTCGTAGAGCTCGCCGAGGGCGGCGGCCTCGCCGCGCGCCAGCCGCTGCTGCATCGTGCGGTCCCAGCGAGGCGGTACGTCCCTCTTCACCATGCGGCCCCCTCCCCGTGCCTGCGTCCAGCCTGTCTCCACCGTCTCCTCGAATGTAGTCGGCACGTCGGACGACGCACGCCCCTTTGTGGCAATGCGCGCCCCCTGCGGTCCCGTGACTGGTAGGGACCCCTGGTCTTCCCGGTTGTTCCTCGGTGCGCTTCTCCGCACGCCCGCCGGTGCGCTTCTCCGCACGCCCGCCGGTGCGCCCCTCCGGGCGCCCGCGCGGTGTCACAGTCAGGTCCCGGGCGAACCCTCCGCTTCTGATCGAACAGGATCGTCGGTGACCGAAACAAGACCCTTGCCGATCGTCGCTCGTTTGTCATCCGGGGTTTCGGGGAACGGCCGCTGGGCAGCCGCGCGAAAAGAAGCGAAGGAACTGGCTCCGTTTCCGGGCGGTTCCGGAGATCCGGCAAGCGAAGGGCTGAGCCGTGGCTTTCAAGGTGACCGACGTCGAACTGGGTGAGTGGGCCGTGCTCGGGGTGTCGGGCGAACTGGACCTGGTGACCTCGCCGGTGCTGCGCCAGCGGGTGCACGACGCGGTCGCCGAGGGTCACCACAGCGTGGTCCTCGACCTCTCCGACGTCTTCTTCTGCGACTCCAGCGGGGTCGGCGTCCTCATCGCGGCCCGCCGCCTGATCCGCTCCTGCCAGGGCCGGCTGCGGCTGATACTGCCCGCCCAGGGCGCGAGTGACGGTTCTCACGTCAACCGGGTGCTCGGCGCCCTCGGCGTGCGACGGCTGTTCGACGTGTATCCCGACGTGGACAGCGCGGTCAGCGACGAGGAGGGCCCGCTCTCGGCGTAGCGGACCGCGCATCCACCGAGGCCGGGCGGCCGGCGGCGGTGGCGTGCCCGCCATGACCGACGATCACGGCGGTGCCACGTTGTTGTCGCAGAATTCCCCCGGTCTTGGCACAAGGGTTGTTTTCCCGCTCCCCGGCCGCCGCCCGCGTCGTACGCTCCCTGCGAGAGGAACCCCCACGTCACGTAAGGCGGCCCGAACACACATGGTCAGCACCGAGTACGAGCGACGGATCGCCGCCCGGTTCGCAACCTTCGACCAGGACGGCAACGGCTGGATCGACCGCGAGGACTTCAACTCGGCGGCCAAGGCACTGCTCGCCGAGTTCGGCCTCCCGGCCCGCTCCGACAAGGGTCAGGCCCTGTACGCCGGTGCGGAGGCCTTCTGGCAGGGCATGGCCGCCATGGCGGACCGGGACGGCGACCAGCGGATCACCCGCGAGGAGTTCGTGAGCGGCGCGGTCAAGCGGCTGCACGACAACCCCGACCGGTTCGGCGAGATCGCCCGCCCCTTCCTGCACGCGGCCCTCGCCCTCGCGGACACCGCCGACGACGGCACGGCGACGGTCCCGGACACCGTGCGCGTGCTGCGCGTCCTCGGGGTCCCCCCGGAGCTCGCCCGGGCGGTGGCGTCCGGTCTCGACATCGACGGCGACGGCAAGGTCGCGGAGACGGAGATCGTCCCGGCGTTCGCCCGCTACTTCACGATCCCGGAGTAGCGCCGCCCGGTGCCAACGGGGCCGAGAACCGCTCGCGCAGCCGGTACTTGAGCACCTTGCGCAGGGTCTCGTTGCGCGGAAGGGCGTCCACCACCTCCAGCCGTTCCGGCAGCTTGTGCACCGAGAGCCCTTCCGCGCGCAGGTACGCCACCACCTCCGCGAGCGTCAGCACGGCGCTTCCCGGCGGCTGTTCGACCACCGCGCAGACCAGTTCCCCGCGCTCCGCGTCCGGCAGGCCGACCACCGCCGCGTCGCCCACCGCCGGATGCGCGGCGAGCAGGTCCTCGATCTCCTTCGCCGAGATGTTCTCGCCCTTGCGGATGATCACGTCCTTGAGGCGGCCGGTGAGCACGAGGTGACCGCTCGCGGTCAGCCGCCCGAGGTCACCGGTCCGCAGGAACCCGTCCTCGTCGAAGGCCTCGGCGGTCTGCGCCGGATCCAGATACCCCTGGCACACCGCCTCCCCGCGCAACCGCACCTCACCACTGCCGGCGACCCGAATCTCCATCCCCTCCGGAGGCCTGCCCTCGGTCGTCGCCAGGTTCTCCGTCGTGTCGTCCGGTGCCCCCATCGTGATCATCGGCACTTCGGTCATGCCGTACCCGTGGGTCAGCTGCACCCCCATCTCGCGCACCACCGCGTGGTAGACCTCCGGGGGCTTGGGCGCCCCGCCGCCGGCCAGCAGGCGCAGCGAGGGGATCACCGGAACGTCCGGCTGCTTGCGCTGCTCCGCCAGGAACATCGAGTAGAACGCCGTCGAACCGCCCGCCACCGTCACCCCGTGCCTGCGGTACTCCGGGAGTGCGTCAGGCAGCGCGAACTGCTCGAACATGACGGCCGGGAAGCCGTACAGCAGCAGCATCACCGTGTAGTCGGGGCCCGCGATGTGCGCGTACGGGAAGGCCATCGAACCCACGTCGTCCGCCGTCAGCCGCAGGGCGTGCGCCAGGCACGAACCGCCCGCGATCAGTGAACGGTCCGTGTGGAGAACGCCCTTGGGATCCGAGGTGGTTCCCGACGTCCAGTAGATCCACCGGACGGAGGTGCCCTCGGCGGGCGGGGCGGGCAGCACCGCCGGATCGCCGTCGGGCAGCTCGTCGTACGCCTCGAAGATCCCCTTCGCGCCCAGCCGCCGGGCCAGCTCCGTGTGGTCGAAGCCGCGCCACACGCCCGGTACGGCGAAGAACTCGGCCCGCGACTCGCGCAGCGCGAAGCCGACCTCGCGGTCCCGGTAGAAGGGGATGACGGGGCTCTGTACGGCGCCCAGGCGGGCCAGCGCGAAGGACAGCACGGCCGTCTCGATGCGGGTGGGCAGCTGCCAGGCGACGACCGTGCCGGGGCGCACCCCCATGGCGTACAGCCCGGCCGCCGCGCGCTCGGCACGCGCGCGCAGGCCGCCGAAGGACAGGGTGCGCTCGCCCTGGAGGAACACCGGGCGCTCCGGGGTGAGTTCGGCGCGGCGGGCGACCAGGTCCCAGAGGGTGCGGGAGCCGCCCAGGTCACGCGCCACGGCGTTCGCTTCGTTCATGGCCGTACCCCCTGTCCGCCACATCTGACGAGTCGTCAGATCGTAGGTCCTGGCGCCTTGTCGGTCCAGGGGTGCGGGGCTAGCCTGCGAGATCTGACGAACCATCAGTCGCGTGGGGGTGTCTGCCGGTGGACCTGTCGTACACGCCCGAGGAGGAGGACTTCCGGGCCCGGCTGCGGGAGTGGCTCGCCAAGGTGCTCCCGGGCCTGCCGCCGAAGCCGCGGCCCGAGGACTGGCCGGGCCGCCGCGCCTACGACCTCGGCTGGCAGCGGACGCTGTACGACGCCGGGTACGCCGACGTGCACTGGGACGCGTCGCCCACCGTGCGGCTGATCTTCCTGGAGGAGACCGAGCGGGCCGGCGCGCCCTACGTGGGCGCCAACTTCGTGGGCCTGCTGCACGCGGGCCCCACCATCGCCGCCGAGGGTACCGAGGAGCAGCGGGCCCGCTGGCTGGCGCCGATCCTGCGCGGGGACGAGGCCTGGTGCCAGGGCTTCAGCGAACCGGGCGCCGGCTCCGACCTGGCGGCGCTGCGCACGCGCGCGTGGCGCGACGGGGACGACTACGTGGTGAGCGGCTCCAAGATCTGGACCTCGCACGCGGAGGTCGCCGACTGGTGCGAGCTGCTGGTGCGCACGGACCCAAAGGCGCCCCGGCACCGGGGCATCAGCTGGCTGGCCATGCCCATGACCGCGCCGGGCATCACCGTACGGCCGCTGCGCACGCTCGCCGGGTCGGCAGAGTTCGCCGAGGTGTTCCTCGACGAGGTGCGGGTGCCGGTGGCGAACCGGGTGGGCGCCGAGAACGACGGGTGGCGCGTCACCATGGTGACGCTCTCCTTCGAACGCGGCACCGCCTTCGTCGGCGAGGTCGTCGCCTGCCGCCGCGTGCTCGGCGACCTCGCGCGCGTGGCGCGTGCGAACGGCACCTGGGACGACCCGGTGCTGCGCCGCCGGCTCGGCCGGCTGAACGCCGAGTTCCGGGCACTGTGGCGGCTGACCCAGTGGAATGTCAGCGAGGCCGAGGACAGGGGTGTGCCCGGCGTCGGCGGCTCGGTCTTCAAACTGCGCTACTCGCACGCGCGGCAGGAGCTCTACGACGCGGCCGCCGCCGTGCTCGGCCCGGACGCCCTCGACCTGGACCGGCCATGGGTCCTCGACCGGCTCTCCGCCCTCTCGTACACCATCGCGGCCGGGACCTCCCAGATCCAGCGGAACATCGTGGCCGAGCGGATCCTCGGGCTGCCGAAGGGACGGTGAGCGGGCGTGCGCTTCCAACTGAGCGACGATCAGCGGGCGTTGCGGGACGGGATGCGAGAGCTGCTCGCACGCCGGTTCGACGGCGAGGCGCTGCGGGCGGCGGTCGGCGCACCCGGCCCCGACCGGGGCCTGTGGCGGGAGCTGGGGGCGGCCGGGTTCTTCGCGCTGCGTCTGCCGGAGGCGGACGGCGGGGTCGGACTCGGGCTGCCCGAGGCGGTGTTGGTCTTCGAGGAGGCGGGGCGGGCCCTGCTGACCGGCCCGCTGGTGGCCACCCATCTGGCCGCCGCCGACGTCCCCGGCGCGGCCACCGGGGAGGCCGTGGTGGCCCGTACGGACGGCGGCCTGGTGGAGTGGCTGGCCGAGGCCGACGCCGTACGGGGGGACGTGTCCGGCGCCGTCCCGCTGCGCTCCGTGGACCCGCTGACGCCGCTGCACCGGGTACCTGGGGCCGAGCGCGCGGCGCCCGACCCGGTCGCCGTGCTGCTCACCGCAGCCGAGCAGCTCGGCACCGCAACGCGCGCATGCGAACTCGCCGTGCAACACGCGCGGACCCGCGAACAGTTCGGGCGGCCGATCGGGGCCTTCCAGGCGGTCAAGCATCTGTGCGCCGAGATGCTGGTGCGTGCCGAGACCGCGCGTGCGGCCGTCTACGCGGCCGCGGTGACCGCCGACCCGGTGGACATCGCGGCGGCACGGCTGCTCGCCGACGAGGCCGCCGTGCGCGGTGCCGGGGACTGTCTCCAGGTGCACGGCGGGACGGGCTTCACCTGGGAGGCGGAGGTGCACCTGCACGTGAAGCGGGCGTGGGTGCGGGCCCAGCGTGGCGGGGGAGGCACGGAGAGTGAGGAGAGGCTCGCCGCCGACCTGGTCGGGTGAGTGTTCGAAACGCTGCTCATCTGCGGAATCAGGGGCACAGGTGGCCGAGTGTCGCGGATCGTGGCACGCCGCAGTCACGGAGTGTTGATACCGGGTTGTGTCCAACGCGTGACTCGTCACAGCCTGGAGTCGGGGGTCCCCTCGGGTACCTTCTGTGGGATGCGAGTGGTTCCGAGGACGAGCCATGCCGGCGGTGCCGTCGAAGCGGCCCCGCGGCTCGTGGTGCGTACCGCCGCTCGCAGGGCGGTAAGGGCTTGCGCCCCCGCCTGTTCGACTCCCCGCAGCGAGCGTCGCACAGTATGGCGTACCGGTACTCCTTCGCGTTGGAATATGCCCGAAGCGCTTGTTGGGGTGACTGTACGTCAACCATGCTGTCTCGTAAGGGAATCACGTTCCGTGACCCTTGCTCTGGCCGTTGTTCTGGCCATGCAGAAAATGGCTACGATCGTGGCCCTGGTCGTCCTTGCCGTCGCGGTCCTGGTCGTGGCGCTCGCTCGGCGCGGGTTCATGTGTCCGCCGGTTCGGATGGTGTGAGCGGTGCAGGTGCTTCAAGTGCAGCTGGAGATCCGGCCCGACCCGGCGGAGGTGGGACGGGCCAGGAGGTGGGCGCGCTCGCGCCTGGCCGGGTCCGGTATAGCGGCGGACGAGCCGCTGGCCGAGACGCTGATCCTGCTCGTCTCCGAGCTGGTCACCAACGCCGTGGTGCACACGGGTTGTCCGGCCGTGCTGCGGCTGTCGCTGCCGGGCGCGGACCGCGAGGGCGCCGAGGGCTCGGTCACCGTACGGCTGGAGGTCGCCGACAGCAGCGACCGTGCGCCGGTGCCGCGGTGCGTCGGCAGCGACGCGACCGGCGGCCGGGGTCTCGCTCTCGTCGACGGGCTCGCCGACCGCTGGGGCTGGAGCCCCGAAGGCGGCGGCAAGCGCATCTGGTGTGAGCTCGACCGGTGTTCGGAGCCCCGGCAGGGCGCGGCGGTGGCGTACGGAGGCGGCCTGGCCTCGTTCGAGGGGCTGGCGTTCGAGGCGGTGTGATCCCGGTGTGCGGTGATGCGCCGGGCGGTGCATCCGTGCGCGCCCATGACGAACCGGGGCATAGGCCCTAAAGCCGCGAACGGGTGTTGACGCCCCGTGACCATGTGCTCACCCTTGAGGTCTGCGATTCGCCGCGAGGGGACGGCGAGGGGTCTGGCGGACGCCCTCGCCGAGCGTGGGTCGAGCCGGACGGAGGCGTGCGGGACCGGGCTCGGGGCGGGCCGGTGCGCGCCGCCGTCCGGATTCCAGGGGGGACGGGGGAAGGGCGGTGTCACGCCGGCCCCGGCGTGACACCGGCCTCGGGCGGCGACGGGCGCGCGGACCGTCAGAGCACGGCGACCGGGGCGACCGGGGTGCCCGTCGCCCCGACGAACGGCTCCGGCATCGCGGACAGCAGGAACGCGTACCGGCCTGTTTCTCCACAGGCTGTGGACAACTCTTCGAGATTCCAGTTCTGGCCCTGCAGCATCCCCATCTCCACCAGGTCCAGGGCGTGCACGGGCAGCCACAGGTCCTCGATCTCGGGCGGGAAGATCTCGAACGTCAGCGTGTCGTTGGCGACGGCGGCCACGTCGCGCGCGTGGAACCACTCCGGGGTGCGCACCGAGAGGCCCGGGGACGGATAGCCGTACCCGTGCTGGTCACCGGCGAGATACACCTGCACCTGCCCGGTCCGCACCAGCACGATGTCACCGCTGCGGACCCGCGTCCCGGCCAGTTCCTGCGCCGCCTCCAGGTCCTCGGGTGTGACCGCGTGGCCCCCCGCCAGCCGGTCCACGCCCCGCGCGCGTGCCACGTCCAGCAGGACCCCGCGCGAGACGATGTGCCGCGCCTTGTCGATCCCGCCGAACTCGGCACCGCCGTGCGCGGTCACGGTGTGCGCCGGGCGGCCGTTGTACACCTTCCCCGAGTGCGAGACGTGGGTGAGCGCGTCCCAGTGGGTGCCGGCCTGCAGGCCCATGGTCACCGCGTCGTCGCTGCACGCGACCGTCCCCGGCCCGAAGAGCTCCTGGTTGATCTGCACCATGACGTGCAGCGGGTTGACCCGTCCCGGGATCATGCCGGTCTGCACGCCGTCCTGCCGCAGGGGGAGGGCGAGCGGGACGCGGCGGCCGGTCCGGACGGTCGCCGCCGCCGTCCGCACCACCTCGTCGGTGATCAGGTTCAGTGTGCCGATCTCGTCGTCGGCGCCCCAGCGGCCCCAGTTGCTGACGCGCTTGGCGATGTCGTGGAACTCGGCAGGCAGTGACATCGGTTCCTCCCCGGGGCTTGTGTCCACGTATCCGACGCGCCATAAAATCTAACGGTCCGTCAGAAATCGCGGGAAGGGGCCGGGCGTGGGGAACTTCTTGGCAGGCAAGGTCGTCGCCGTGACGGGTGCGGGACGCGGCATCGGGCGGGCCGTCGCGCTGGGGGCGGCGGCCGAGGGGGCCAAGGTCGTCGTCAACGACCACGGCGTCTCGGTCGACGGCGGATCGCCCACCAGCGAGGTCGCCGAGGCCGTCGTCAAGGAGATCGAGGCGGCGGGCGGGGACGCGGTCGCGGTCGCCGACGACATCTCCACGATGGCGGGCGGCCGGCGGGTCGTGGACACGGCGGTGTCGTCGTACGGCCGCCTCGACGGGGTCGTGTGCGTGGCCGGGATCCTGCGCGAGCGGATGCTGTTCAACATGACCGAGGAGGAGTGGGACCCGGTGGTCGCCACCCACCTCAAGGGCACGTTCACGGTGTTCCGGGCGGCCTCGGCGGTGATGCGTGCCCAGCGCGCCGGCACGCTGATCGGCTTCACCAGCGGCAACCACCAGGGCTCGGTCTCGCAGGCCAACTACAGCGCGGCCAAGGGCGGGATCATCTCACTGGTGCGCAGTGCCGCGCTGGGCCTGCACAAGTACGGGGTGACCGCGAACGCGGTGGCGCCGGTGGCCCGGACCCGGATGTCGGCGGGGGTGCCGACGGAACTCGCGGAGATCGGCGAACCGGAGGACGTGGCGGCGTTCGTGGTCTACCTGCTGTCGGACGCCGCGCGGGACGCGGACGTCACCGGGCAGGTGTACACGGTGGCCGGGCCGAAGATCGCCGTCTGGGCCCAGCCGAGGGAGCTGCGCGCCGCGTACGCGTCGGAAGGTGCCTGGACGCCGGAGCGGATCGCGCGGGTGCTGCCGGGGAGCGTGGGGACGGATCCGATGCCGTTGCTGGCGCGGCTGACGGCGATGGAGTCCGCGGCGCGGGCGGGCGAGCGGCCGAACGCGTGAGGGGAGCGGGCCGTGCGCCGACTCACCGTTGAGGGTGCGGTGGGTGCGCGGGTGCGGCGCCGCCGTGGCCGTTCGCGCAGTTCCTCCCCCAGCCTTCGGCCGGGGGTGCCCCCAGCGCCCCCCGGGGCGGTTGTCCGCGCCCGCGTTCCTTTGTACGACCGTAGCTCCGAGGCATCATCTGGAGGTCACCGTGGAGTTCGGCTTCGCGCCGGAGGACGAGGCGTTTCGCGGCGAGGTCCGCGCCTGGCTCGACGCGCACGTCGGCGCCGGCGCGGACCGGCGCGGCTGGGAGCGTGCCCTCGGGGCCGCCGGATGGATCGGGCTCGGGTGGGCGGAGGGCGGGTACGGGAACCGGACCGCCACTCTCACCCAGCAGGTCGCCTGGGCCGAGGAGTACGCCCGGTCGGCCGCGCCGCCGCGTTCCGGGCACATCGGGGAGAACCTGCTCGCCCCGACGCTCCTCGCCCACGGCAGCGCCGAGCAGAAGGCACGCTTCCTGCCCGCCGTCGCCGCCGGCGAGGAGCTGTGGTGTCAGGGGTACAGCGAGCCCGGCGCCGGGTCCGACCTCGCCGGCGTGCGGACCGCCGCCGTACGCGAGCCGGACGGCTACCGCGTCACCGGGCAGAAGATCTGGACCTCGCTCGCGCACGAGGCCGACTGGTGTTTCGTGCTCGCCCGGACCGAGCCCGGCTCCCGGCGCCACCACGGACTGAGCTTCCTGCTCGTCCCCATGGACCAGCCGGGCCGCGTAGAGGTCCGCCCCATCCGCCAGATGACCGGCACCAGCGACTTCAACGAGGTCTTCTTCGACGGGGCGCACGCGCGCGCGGAGCACGTCGTCGGCGGCGAGGGCAACGGCTGGCGGGTGGCCATGAGCCTGCTCGGCTTCGAGCGCGGGGTGTCGACCCTCGCCCAGCAGATCGGGTTCGCCGAGGAACTGGGACGGGTGGTGCGGGACGCCGTGGCCACCGGCGCGGCCGACGATCCCCTCGTACGGGCGCGGCTCGTGCGGCAGTGGGCCGAGCTGCGGGTCATGCGCTGGAACGCGCTGCGCACGCTGGGCGGTCCGGCCGCCGAACCCGGTGCGCCCAGCGTGGCCAAGCTGCTGTGGGCCGGCTGGCACCAGCGGCTCGGGGAGCTGGCCGTGCTGGTGCGGGGCGCCGGCGCGAGCGTCGGCCCGGCCGACTGGTCGGCCGCGGCGCCGTACGAACTGGACGCCGCCCAGCACCTGTTCCTCTTCTCCCGGGCCGACACCGTCTACGGCGGCTCGGACCAGGTGCAGCGCACGATCATCGCCGAGCGCGTGCTCGGTCTGCCGAGGGAACCGAAGGGGGTCGAGTCGTGATGCGCGCAGTGCTGTTCGACGGGAGACAGGTGCAGGTCGTCGACGATCTGGACGTACGGGAGCCGGGCGCCGGGGAGGTGCTGGTCTCCGTGGCGGCGGCTGGGCTGTGCCACAGCGATCTGTCCGTGGTGGACGGGACCATACCTTTCCCCGTTCCTGTGGTGCTCGGACATGAGGGTGCCGGGGTGGTGGAGGCGATCGGTGTGGGAGTCACCCATGTGGCGCCCGGCGACCATGTCGCGCTGTCCACGCTCGCCAACTGCGGTGCCTGCGCCGACTGCGACCGCGGGCGGCCCACCATGTGCCGCAAGGCCATAGGGCGGCCGCAGAAGCCGTTCACGCGCGGCGGCCGGGCCGTCTACCAGTTCGCCTCCAACTCGGCCTTCGCGGAGCGCACGGTCGTCAGGGCCGTGCAGGCGGTACGGATTCCGAAGGACATCCCGCTGACCTCGGCCGCCCTGATCGGCTGCGGCGTCCTGACCGGGGTGGGCGCCGTGCTGAACCGCGCCCGCGTCGACCGCGGCGACACCGTGCTGGTCATCGGCACCGGAGGGATCGGGCTCAACGTCATCCAGGGCGCCCGGATCGCGGGCGCGCTGCGGATCGTGGCCGTGGACGCCAACCCGGCCAAGGAGGAGGCGGCCCGGCAGTTCGGCGCGACCGACTTCCTGACCTCGACGGACGGCGTCAGGGACCTGCTGCCGACGGGGGTGGACCACGCGTTCGAGTGCGTCGGCCGCACCGAACTGGTCCGGCAGGCCGTCGACCTCCTGGACCGGCACGGCCAGGCCGTCCTCCTCGGCACCCCCGCCGCCACCGCCGAGGCGTCCTTCGTCGTCGCCTCGATGTTCCTCGACAAGTCCATCCTCGGCTGCCGTTACGGCTCCTCCCGCCCCCAGCGGGACATCGCCCTGTACGCCGAGCTGTACCGCCAGGGGCGCCTGATGCTCGACGAACTGGTCACCGCGACCTACCCGGTGGAGGACTTCGAGAAGGCCCGCGCCGACGCGGAGGCGGGGCGGGTGGCCCGGGGGGTGCTCACCTTCTAGCGCTACGCCCTAGCGGACCGCGCCGGTCCGGAAGGTCCGGCGGTAGGCGGTCGGGGTGACGCCGAGCGCCGTCTGCAGGTGCTGCCGCATCGACTGGGCCGTGCCGAAGCCGGCGTCCCGGGCCACCTGGTCCATCGAGAGCTCGGTGGACTCCAGGAGGTGCCGGGCACGTTCGACGCGCTGCTGGGTGAGCCACTGGCCGGGGCTGATGCCGGTCTCCTCGCGGAAGCGGCGCGTGAAGGTGCGTACCGACATGGCCTCCTGCTCGGCCATGTCCCGCAGCTGGATCGGCTCGTGCAGGCGGCCCAGGGCCCAGGCGCGGGCGGACGTGGTGCCGGCGACCTGCGGGTCGGGGACCGGCCGGTGGATGTACTGGGCCTGTCCGCCGTCCCGGTGCGGGGGTACGACGGTGCGGCGGGCCACCTCGTTGGCGACGGCGGTGCCGTGGTCGCGGCGGACCATGTGCAGGCACAGGTCGATCCCGGCCGCCACCCCGGCGGAGGTCAGCACGTCCCCGTCGTCGATGAACAGGACGTCCGCGTCCACCGCGACCCGCGGGAACAGCCGCTGGAGATGATCCGCCTCGGCCCAGTGCGTGGTCGCCGGGCGGCCGTCGAGGTACCCGGCGGCGGCCAGTACGTAGACACCGGTGCAGATGGAGGCGAGCCGGGTGCCGGGGCGGATACGGGCGAGGGCGGCGGCCAGTTCGGGGGTGAGGACGCCCTGCTCGAAGACCGGGCCCAGCTCGTACGACGCCGGGATGACCACCGTGTCGGCGGTGGCCAGCGCCTCCGGGCCGTTCGGCACGTGGACCGCGAAGTCGGCGTCGGTCCCGACCGGCCCCGGCGGCCGGACCGAGCAGGTCACGACCTCGTACAGGTGCCGTCCCCGGGCGTCCTTGGGCCGGCCGAAGATGCGGTGCGGGATGCCCAGTTCGAAGGGGAGCAGACCGTCCAGGGCGAGGACGACGACTCGGTGCGGGCGGAACCCGGGGTCACTGCTCATGGCCCGATCCTAGCGAATACTGTCCTCCGGGCCACTCGATGGAGTGAAGCCGGTGGCCGAAGCTTTATGGCGTGACCCAGACAAGCGAAGCCGCAGCACCCGTCGAGGACGCGAAGCCGTCCCGCTCGCCGCGCATCAACCGTGCCTGGTTCGTCGCCGCCGTCACCTTCGTCACGATCGTCGGCGCGGCCGCCTTCCGCTCCCTGCCCGGCCTGCTCATCGACCCCCTGCACCAGGAGTTCGGCTGGTCGCGCGGCACGATCGGCGCGGCCGTCTCCGTCAACCTCGCGCTGTACGGGCTCACCGCGCCGTTCGCGGCCGCCCTGATGGACCGTTTCGGCATCCGTCGGGTGGTGGCCGTGGCCCTGACCGTGATCGCGGTCGGCTCGGGGCTGACCGTGTGGATGACGGCCGCCTGGCAGCTGATGCTGTGCTGGGGCCTGCTGGTGGGCCTCGGCTCCGGCTCCATGGCCCTCGCCTTCGCCGCCACGGTCACCAACCGCTGGTTCACCACGCGGCGCGGCCTGGTCAGCGGCATCCTCACCGCCGGCTCCGCCTCCGGCCAGCTGATCTTCCTGCCGCTGCTGTCCTGGATGGTCGAGCGGTACGACTGGCGCCCGGCCGCCGTCACGGTCGCCCTCGCCGCCCTCGCGGTCGTCCCCTTCGTCTGGCTGCTGCTGCGCGACCACCCGGCCGACGTGGGCCTGAAGCCGTACGGCGCGGCGGACTTCGTACCGAAGCCGGCGCCGGTCACCGGAGCCGCCCGCCGCACGATCGGGGTGCTGCTCGCCGCCGTCCGCACCGGCCCCTTCTGGCTGCTGGCCGGCACCTTCGCGATCTGCGGCGCCTCCACCAACGGCCTGGTCCAGACCCACTTCGTGCCCGCCGCCCACGACCACGGCCTGCCGGTCACCACGGCGGCCTCGCTGCTCGCGGTCATCGGTGTCTTCGACGTCGTCGGCACGATCGCCTCCGGCTGGTTCACCGACCGCTTCGAGGCCCGCCGGCTGCTCGCCGTCTACTACGCCCTGCGCGGCATCTCGCTCCTCTTCCTGCCGATGCTGCTGGGCCCCGCCATCCATCCCCCGATGATCTTCTTCATCGTCTTCTACGGCCTCGACTGGGTGGCCACCGTCCCGCCCACGCTGGCCCTGTGCCGGGAGCACTACGGCGAGGACAGCGCCATCGTCTTCGGCTGGGTCCTCGCCTCCCACCAGATCGGCGCGGCCCTGGTCGCCTTCCTCGGCGGCGTCGCCCGCGACGTCTTCGGCACCTACGACATGGTCTGGTACGCCTCCGGAGCCCTGTGCGCCGCGGCGGCCCTGATGGCCCTCGTGATCCGGCGCCGCCCGGCGGCCCTGGCGCCCGCCCTGGGCGTGTAGGGGGAGGAGACCGCTAGCCGACCGGTCCCAGCGCCGTGAACCGCCCCCGGTGGAACAGCAGCGGTCCGTCGGGGGATTCGCCCGCGCCCAGCGCGTTCACCCGGCCCACCACGATCAGGTGGTCGCCGCCCGTGTGGACGGCGTGGATCGAGCAGTCGATCCAGGCGGCGGCGCCGGTCAGGCGGGGCGCGCCCGACACCGGGGACGGGGTGTGGGCGACACCCGCGAACTTGTCCGCGCCGCTCACCGCGAAGGCGCGGCACAGCGCGCCCTGGCCCGCGCCGAGGACGTTGACGCAGAAGACACCCGCGCGGGCGATGCGCGGCCAGGTGGCCGACGTACGGCCGACCATGAAACAGACCAGGGGCGGGTCGAGGGAGAGGGAGGAGAAGGACTGGCAGGCGAAACCGGCGGGGGCGGGTTCGCCCTCGGCGGCCGGTGCGGTGACGACGGTCACCCCGGTAGCGAAGTTCCCCAGCACGCGCCGGAACTCCGCCGGGTCGACCGGTGCCCGCTCGTCCGGGCGCACACACCGCAACTCCGGGCGCGGCAGGGCGTCCACGGGCCGCGGAGCGGGTCCCGGCGCGGGAGCCGACCTGAGGTAGCGAACGGCGGCGGCGGCCGCCCCAGCGTGTCCCATCACGGACTCATTGAAGCTGACGGGGCATCAGATGGGAAGGGCGGTGCGGGACGTCCTGCCAACGCTTCGTACCCTGCGCACATGGGGTGGGAAAAAGCGCCGGGACGGGGCGGGACACCAGAACGGGCCGGTGAGCGGCGGCCGGTCTGGTCCGGCGGCGATCTGGGCGCGGCGGTCGCGCTGGCCCTCGCCCAGCTGCCGGTGGCCGCACTGCTGACGTTCATCGACCTCTCCGGCCGTGACGACCACGGCGCGGGGAACGGCGGTGCGCTGGGCGCGGTGTTCCTGTTGTTCCTGGCGCCGTTCCTGCTGCCGCTGCTGGGCGTCGCGCAGGCGTACCTGCTGACCCTGCCGTCCGTGGTGGCGGCCCGGGTCACCGGCCGGCGCCTGGGCGGCCCTTCCTGGCCCTGGTACCTGGCGGCGCCGGTGGCGCCGGCCGCCTTCTGGAGCGTCCTCGTCGCGTCGCTCGGGTCCTGGCCGTTCACCACGACGCTCGCGGTCCTGGCCGGGCTGGGCGTGCTGCCCACACTCGGCGTCGGCTGGGTCCGGCATCGCGCCCTGCGGCCTTGGGGCGTCTGGTGGCGGGCCGCCGCCGGCTCGTTCGGGCTGGCCGTTCTCACCCTTGTCGGCGGGGTGCTGGCGTCCGAGGCGGGCCTGTTCCCGCAGTACGAGCCACCCCGGCTGACCGCCGCCCAGCTGACCGGTGTCTGGGGGGACGGAAGCGGCGCCGAGCTGCGGCTGCGTGCCGACGGCAGCGCCGAGGCCGTCGGGCTGCCCACCGAACCGGCTCCCTTCACGGACCACTTCTCCGGTGACTACGTCGTGTGCGCGGGCCCGGGCACCTGGACGCCCCGGAGGACCTGGCGCGACGGTGTGCTGCTCAAGCTGGACGGCGACTGCGGCGAGGACACCCAGTGGTCGGTCGGCGGCAGCGAGGACGCGCCCCAGCTGTTCGTGCTCTTCGGCGACCCCGACGCGGGCACCCTGCGGATCCTCGAAAGGGCCTGACGGCTCGGCGGTCGCCGTCGCCGGTCTCACCTGCCGAGGAACCGTGGGGTTCTGCGGTCCACGAAGGCATGGAGGCCCTCCTGGGCGTCCCGGGTCGTCATGTTGATCTCCTGGGCGGCGGACTCGGCCGCGAAGGCCGCCGCGCGGTCGCCGTCCAGGGACGCGTTGACCAGCTGCTTGGTGAGGGCGAGGGTGCGGGTCGGGCCGGCCGCCAGGCGGGTGGCCCAGTCCCGTGCCGTCCTGGCCAGGTCCTCGTCCGGCACGACCCGGTTGACCAGGCCGAGGCGTGCCGCCTCCGGGGCGGAGAGGGCGTCGCCGAAGAACATCAGCTCCTTGGCGCGGTGCGGGCCGACCAGACGGGGCAGGAGATAGGCGCCGCCCCCGTCGGGGACCAGGGCACGGCGGACGAAGACCTCGATGAAACGGGCGGACTCCGCGGCCAGGACCAGGTCGCAGGCGAGCGCGAGATGGGCGCCGAGGCCGGCGGCGGTGCCGTTGACCGCCGCGATCACCGGCTTCTCGCAGTCCAGGACGGCGGCGATCAGACGCTGGGCGCCCAGCCGGATGGTGCGGGCCACGTCGCCGGGGAGGCGCTCGGCCGTGGTGGCGCCGCCGCGCAGGTCGGCACCCGCGCAGAACCCGCGGCCGGTGCCCGTGACGACCACCGCCCCGGTCCCCGGGTCCGCGGAGGCCTCGTCGAGGAGCCGGATGACGTGGTCCCGCTGGTCGGGGGTGAGGGCGTTGAGCGCGTCGGGGCGGTCGAGGGTGAGGTGGGCCACCCGCCCCTGCGTCACGTACCGGACGGTGTCCATCAGCGGCACACCGCCAGCGCGTCCAGCGCCACCGCGCCCTGGCCCTCGGGCAGCACCATCAGCGGGTTGATGTCGAGTTCGGCGAGCTGGTCGCCGAGCTCCAGCGCCATCCGCTGGACCCGGAGGATCACCTCGACGAGCGCTTCCACGTCGGCCGGCGGCCGACCCCGGACCCCGTCCAGCAGGGCCCGCCCGCGCAGCTCGGCGAGCATGTCCCGGGCCTGCTCCTCACCGAACGGCGGCACCCGTACGGCGGCGTCGTGCAGGACCTCGACCAGCACCCCGCCGAGCCCGACGGTCACCGTCGGCCCGAACAGGGCGTCGTGCGTGACCCCGACGACCATCTCGACGCCCCGCTCGACCATCTGGCAGACCAGCACACCGTCGAGGGCGACGCCCTCGTAGCGGGCGATGTCGGTCAGTTCCCGGTAGGCGTCCCGGACCTGGCTGGCGGAGGTCAGCCCGACCTTCACCAGGCCCAGCTCGGTCTTGTGGGCGATCTGCGCGCCGGACGCCTTCATCACCACCGGGTAGCCGACCAGCCCCGCCGCGCGCACGGCGGCGGCCGCGCTGGTCACCAGCTGCTCACGCGGCACCCGTATGCCGTACGCGCGCAGCAGCTGCTTCGCCGCGTGCTCGCTCAGCTGCTGCCCCGGCCGCATCAGCGCGAGCGCCTTGCGGGACGAGGGCGACGGCGTGCGCGGGGCCTCGTCGAAGGGAGAGCGATAGGCGCGGACGAAGCGGTGGTGGTCGAGGTAGGCGCGGACGGCGGTGAGGCAGTTGCCGGCCGTACGGAAGGTGGCCACCCGGGAGGAGCCCAGCAGGACCTCGCGGTAGGCGGGTTCGGTGCCGACCGGCGAACCCCACACCACGCACACCAGTTTGTCGCTCGCCTCGGCCGCGTCGACCAGGTCCCGCACGAGCCGGTCGCTGAGCGGGGGGAAGGGACCGGTGATCGGGCAGATCAGCACCCCGACCTCCGGGTCGGCGAGGATCGAGTCGATGATCTTCCGGCCGCGCCAGTCGCCCACCGGGTGACCGCCGTTGTCGACCGGGTTGGCCACGCTCAGGTACTCCGGTATCCACTGGTGCAGCTCGGCCTGCCGCGCCCCGGACAGCACCGGCAGCCTCAGCCCCAGGCCGGCGGCCAGGTCGGCGACGTGGGCCCCGGTGCCGCCCGAGATCGAGTAGACGACCACCCCGTCGGCGCGCGGCGCCCGCGCCCGGGCCAGCAGGGCGGCGGTGTCCTGGAGTTCGTCCAGGCCGTCGACGCGGATCACCCCGTACTGCCGCAGCGCCGCGTCGATCACGTCGTCCGCGCCGGTCAGCTTGCCGGTGTGGGAGGCGGCGGTGCGGGCGCCGGCCTCGGTGCGGCCGACCTTCACGGCGACCACCGGCACCTTGCGGCGGGCCGCGCGGTCGGCGGCCAGCAGGAAGGCGCGGCCGTCCTTGAGGCCCTCGACGTAGCAGGCGATGGCGCCGACCTCGGGGCGTTCGGCGAAGTAGGAGATGAAGTCGGCGGTCTCCAGGTCGGCCTCGTTGCCGGTGGGTGCCCAGTGCGAGAGGCGGATGCCGAGTTCCTGGGCGGCGAAGACGGGCCGGCCCTGGTGCCCGGACTGGGTGATCAGCGCGATCGCCGGTCCGTCCAGGTCGTCCCGGAACCGCTCGAAGGCGTTCAGGTTGGTGTTCGGGCCGAGCAGCCGCAGCCCGGAGCGGCGCACGGCGGCGGCGAGCCGGACCTGGGCCGCCGCGCCCTCCTCGCCGGTCTCGGCGAACCCGGAGGCGAAGGCCACGGCGAACCGCACCTTGGCCTCGGTCAGTTCCTCGATCACCGGAAGGGGGTCGGCGACCAGGAGCACGGCGAGGTCGACCTGTTCGGGCAGGTCGGCGACGGAGGGGACGCAGGCGATGCCGAAGACCGCCTCGCGGGCCGGATGCACCGGGTGCACCCGGGCCCCGACCCGCTCCGCCCAGTCGAGGATCTGCCGGGTGATACCGGTGTTGGGCCGCCCCTCGGCGTCCGAGGCGCCGATCACGGCGACGGACTCGGGCCGGAAGAACCTGTCGAGATCCGGTACGTCCGCGTACAGCGGCCGTCCGCTGACGTCCTGCTCGTCCGTGTCGGCCGTCCGGCCGTGGACGGCGGGTCCGGGTCGCGGCTCACCGCAGGCGATGACCCGGGCCCGGCGGGAGTCGGTGGTGAGGGTGCCGTGGGTTGATCCAAGCATCGTTCCGCCCGCTCCTGTGTGACAGCACAATTAACTGACGCTATGTCAGATTACTGAACTGACGCAGCGTCAGGAACTGGTCTGCACGCAAAGTTGAGACGGAAAGTGCTTCTTGCCCCCTACTTCGTCCGCTGTCGCCCGGCCACGGCCCTCGCGATCTTCTCCGCGTCGATCGCCATCTCCCGGAACATGCCGCTGATGGGGTTGGTGTAGCCGATGAAGTGGAGGCCGGGGGCGTCCTTCGGGGTGCGGGGCCCGTGGGCGACCGGCCGGCCGCCTTCGTCGAGGACGTCGAGGTGGCCGACCAGGCCCTCCAGTGCCCGCTCGTATCCGGTCGCGGCGATCACCGCGTCGGGGGAGACGAGGGTGCCGTCCGCGAGGGCGACCTTGCCGTCCTCGAAGCGGTCGACGGCGGCCACGATCTCGACCCTGCCCTCCCGTACCGCGTCGAGGAGACCGACGTCCAGCACCGGGATGGCGCCCTGTCCGACCCGGCTGAAGAGGCCGGAGTCGGGGCGGGGCAGGCCCTGGGCGGCCAGGTCGGGCACGCTCGCCTTGGCCATCGTGCGGGCCAGCCGGTCCACGAGGGGCACCGGCAGGCGCCGTACCAGGATCGCGTTGTACTGGGCGGCCCAGCCGGCGGTGGACCGGCGCACGATGTGCGGGACCGTGCGGACGGCGAGCCGTACCCGGGAGGCACCGCCCTCCACCAGGTCGACGGCGATCTCGGCACCGGTGTTGCCGGCGCCGACGACCAGGACGTCCTGGCCGGCGAACGGCTCGGCGTTGCGGTACTCGCCCGCGTGCAGGAACCGGCCGGTGTAGCCGTCCAGGCCGGGCCAGCCGGGGACGCGCGGGGTGTGGTTGAAGCCGGTGGCGACCACCACCGCGGAGCCGGTCAGCTCCCGGCCGCCGGAGGCGTGCAGCAGCCAGCCGTCGCCCTCGGGCGAACGCTCCACCCGGGAGACCTCGACACCGGTGACGATCTCCAGCTCGTGGTGCTCGGCGTACTTCTCCAGATAGCGCACGACGTCGTCGCGGGCGACCCAGCGGCCGAAGCGGCGCGGCATGGGCAGGCCGGGCAGCGCGGAGAGGCGCCGGGTGGTGTGCAGCCGGAGGCGGTCGTAGTGCCCGCGCCAGGACGCGCCTACGTCCTCGGACTTCTCCAGGACGACGGCGCGGACGCCCCGGGCCCGCAGCGCGTACGCGGCGGCGAGACCTCCGGGGCCGGCGCCGATGACGTAGACGGGCGAGACGGTGGGGGGGAACACGACCATGGGCGCGAGCGTAATCACGCGTCACGTTGATGGGTCTCGGTCAAGACCGGAATTGGTTGCGGATTGATCACACCCGTAGGAGATGTGGGTGGGACTTGTGGCGTAGCCCACTTGGTCCGAACGGAATCTGAACGGAAAGGGACACCGCGTCCGGGGAAGCTGTCGCGGGGGTGAGGCGCCTGTCTCGATGGTGAGAGGTTCCCGCTTCCGCGGACCTCTGGGCCGCGGCCGTCGTCTGACATACCGTCAGATGCATGGATGCGACGAGTGCACCGACCGTACGGCGGTACGACCTTCCCGAGCCGGACGCCTTCACCCGCCCGTACTGGGAGGCGGCGGCCGAGGGCCGGCTCCTGCTCCGCCGCTGCCGCGCCTGCGGCCGGGCCCACCACTACCCCCGGGAGTTCTGCCCGCACTGCTGGAGCGAGGACGTCACCTGGGAGCCCGCGACCGGCCGCGCGGCCCTGTACACCTGGTCCGTCGTGCACCGCAACGATCTCCCGCCCTTCGGTGACCGTGTCCCCTACGTCGCCGCCGTGGTCGACCTGGCGGAGGGTCCGCGCATGATGACCGAGCTGGTGGACACGCCCGAGCCGAGCGCCGGACTCGAACTGGAGGTGGTCTTCCGGGCGGGTGTGCCGGTGTTCCGCCCCGCGACCCGCCGGGACGGGAGCCGGTGAGAACAGGGGGCGCCGGTACGGGCTGGGCCACACCCGGCACAGCGGCTTCAATGACCTCATGGCCCAGATCGACGAACAGCCCGCCGCCCACCGCCCCGACATCACCCCGCACGGTCACGGCCTGCGCCTCGACCACTGGGACCCGGACTCGCGGGACCACGTCGAGGCCTGGCTGCGCGGCCGTACCGACCTGGACTTCCTGCGCTGGAACACCCCCCTCCAGCCGGACATCGACCTCGCCGGGGCCCGTGCCGCCCTGCTGAGGCAACGGGAGCAGGCGGCCGGCGGCGGCTGCGCGCCGTTCCGGATCGCGGACGCGGAGAGCGGCACGACCCTCGGGCACATCGGCGTCAACATGATCGACCGGGTGTCACGCTCGGCCCGGGTCGGCTACTGGGTGCTCCCGGAGGCGCGCGGCCGCCGGGTCGCCACCCACGCCCTGACCCTGGCCGCCCGCTGGACCTTCGCCGGACTGGGCCTGCACCGCCTGGAGCTGGGGCACGCCCTCGGCCACGAGGCGTCCTGCCGGATAGCGCAGACATGCGGGTTCCCGTACGAGGGGACACTGCGGGACTCGATGTTCGAGGCGGGCCGGCCGAACGCGTTCCGCGACGCCCACCTGCACGCCCGCCTCGCCTCGGACCCGGAGCCGGCCCTCGGATAATTCACGTGCGGGGTACGGCAGCCCGGCGCGACCATCGACCATGGACCCCGAGACAGCCCCCGAGGCACCCGCGGCCGGACTGGCCGGAGCTGCCGACGCGCCCCACCCCTCCGACGCATCCGACGCATCCGACCCCTTCGGCCTCTCCGACACGTCCGAGTGGCACTTCACCTCCGACGTGGGCGAACTACTCGCCCACGCGGGGGACTTCCTCGCCTCCCGCCCGGACCTGCACACCGTCCACCTGACGGTGACCCGGCAGCTGCGGCACAGCGGCCCGTCGGCGTACGGCGACCCGACGCCGTTCCTCGGCTACCTGACCAGGGAGGACGGCAGTGTGGGCGCGGCGCTGCTGCACACCCCGCCCTACGCCCTGCGCACCACCCGCCTCACGGCCCGGGAGGCCGGGGCGCTGGCCTCCCGGCTGCTCGCCCTCGGCCACCCGGTGTCCGGATTCGCCGCCGAACGCGCCACGGCGGAGGCGTTCGTGGCGGCCTGGGAGCGGCGGACCGGGACGCCCGGGAAGCTCCGCGACCTCGAACGGCTCTACCGGCTCGAGGAGTTGACGGTCCCCGTCCCGGTGCCCGAGGGCCGGGCGAGGGTGGCAGGTCCCGCGGACCGGGACCTGCTGATCCGCTGGTACGACGGCTTCGTCACCGACGCGGGCGTGCCGGGCGGCCGGGACGCCGGGGACTGGGCCGACTTCCGGCTCTCCTACGACGGCGTCACGCTCTGGGAGACCCCCGACGGCACCCCGGTGTCCATGGCCGGCGTGACCCCGACGGTCGCAGGCCAGGCCCGGGTCGCGCCCGTCTACACCCCGCGCGAGCTGCGCGGCCGCGGCTACGCAGGCGCGGTGACGGCGGAGGTCAGCCGGGCGGCCCTGGCGCGGGGCGTCGGCGAGGTCCTCCTCTTCACGGACCTGGCGAACCCGACGAGCAACGCGCTCTACCAGCGCATCGGCTACCGGCGGGTGGCCGACTGGGCGGTGTACGACGTCGAGGGGCGGGCGTAGCGGGGAGGCGCTCACGGCCACAGCAGTTGCCGCCGCCACGTTCCGTCGCCCTGGCCGGTGTACCGGAGCCGGACGTGCCGGCGTTCCGGGTCGCCCTGGAAGAACTCGGCCTCCTGCGGACGCAGCCGGTAGAGGGTCCAGGTGGGGGAGGGGGCGGCCGGGTCGGCGCGGGCCCGCTCCCAGGCCGCCTCCGACTCCTCGCGCAACTCCTCCAGCGAGGACAGGACCCCGCTCTGCCGGCCGGTGAGCGCCGCCGCGAGCGCGCCCGTCGAGCGGGCGTGCAGGTCCGCCTGGCCCTCCTCCCACGGGGCCGCGGTGACCGGCCCGCGCAGCCGGACCTGGCGGCCCAGCACCGGCCAGTAGAAGGCCAGCGCCGCGTACGGGCGGTCGCTGAGCTGATGCCCCTTGCGGCTGGTCAGGTGCGACGCGAAGGACCAGCCGTCCGGGTCCGCGCCGTGCAGCATCACGATCCGTACGTCGGCCCGGCCCTCTTCGTCCGCCGTCGCCAGCGACACGGTGTGCGGCTCCGGCTGCCCGGCCGCCACCGCCTCCGCGAACCACGTGGTGAACAGGGAGAGCGGAGCGTCGGGTGCCGACGCGGGGTCGAACGGCCGTAGCTCCGTGGTCTCGGGGGACCAGACCCGGAGCGACTTCAGGAGCGCGTGGAGATCCGTTGCTGCCATGTGCCGAGTATCACTCGGGGCCGCGCCCGGCCGCCCCGGCGGCACGTCGGGGGACGGCCCGGCGTGCCCGGAGGTACCCGGAGCCCGGACTCCCGGGCACAACCGAGCGAATCCCTGCGCATACCTGTGCCCCGGCCCCACACTGTCCGGCATGAGGGGACCCAGGACCGTGAGAGTGGGCGTACGTCATGTGCTCGGCGACGGCGGGCGGCCCACGGCGCGGACCGTCACCTGGGCCGCGCGTGACTTCCGGCTGGTCCGGCCGGCGGTGGGCCGGGACCGGGTCGAGCTGGAGTGCCCGGTCTGCTCGGCCGCGCTGCTCGCCGAGGTCCGCGACCACGTCCGTACCCGGCGGGTCCGCCTGACCTGGGCCGCGGTCTTCGTGCTCGCGCTGGCGCTGTGCGCCGCCTCGCTGGCCTACGCCCTCCACGAGGGCGCCCGGGCCCTCCCGGCCGGGCAGTCGCCGCCCCTGCTCCTCCCGGTCAGCGTGGCCGCGGCCGTCCTCGCCCTGATCGCCGCCCCCGTGGCCTGGGTGATCGCCCGCAACCACGTCGGCGTCAGCCTCGTCGACACCCCGGGCCCGCGCCGCGGCCACCGGATCGTGCCGGTGCGCGGCTGAGGCGCCCCTCAGCGCCGGGCGAACTGGACCCCGGTCCGCTGGACCGTGTCCGGGCGCACCGGGAGGGCGGGCACGGTGAGCGGTTCGCCGTAGATGTCGGTGAGCCGGAGTTCGCCGCCGCAGCCGGCGCCCTGTTCGGAGAGGAAGTAGTTGTACTCGGTGCGGCTCAGCGCCAGCCGGCCGCCGCCGCTGCGGACCTCCAGGCGGACCGGCGGGTTGCGGTGACCGATCGCCTGGATCCCGCACCAGTAGCGGGTGGAGCCCGTCCTGCAGCGGATCCCGACCGTGTCGGAGGCGGCCGGGCTCAGCAGCCTCCAGGTGATCGCGACCCGGCCCGCCGAGAGCGGCGCGCAGGGTGCGGGGCATTCGTTGGTGATGCGTACGGTGACGGATGTGCCGCCCGCCGCGCGGACCGAGACGTACGCGCCGCACGCCTGCGCCGTCTCGTAGTCCGCGGTGTTCATCGCCGCGGTCAGCACGTCGTCGGTCGGGCCGAACGAGCAGGCGCCGTCGCCCACGTCGTAGGAGGTGGCGACCCCCTGGTAGGAGGCACCGGGGCGGATCCGGCCGTCGCGGGGGCGGTGCCGGTCGCCGTGCGCCGGGCCGGGGCGGCGGCAGCGGATCTCGTCGGCGTGGCCCGTGCGCCCGCCGCGGGCTTCGCCGAGGCCCCCTTCGCGGGCGCCGGCGATGCCGTCGCCGTCGCGCTTCCCGCGGCCTCCGGCGAGGAGGACGACGAGGCCGAGGCCGCGGACACCGCCCGGTCCGCGGCGTCCCGCCCGGTGCCGGGCGCGCCGCCGGGGCGGAAGGCCACGACCAGGGTGGCCACCAGGGCGACGGCGGCGACGGCGGCCACCGCGAGCAGCGGCCCGCGGACCGGGCGCCGAGCGGACGCACGCTCCGTACGCGGGCGTCGGCGACGTGAGGAGGAGACCACGGAGCGATCCTTACGCGGTTCGGCGGTGCAGGTCCTTCGGACGTCCGCTTCCGATGCCTGCGAACGTCGAAGCTTCCGGCACCCGGTCGCCGCCACGGCCCGGAAGGTTGCCGCCGTCCTTCCCCGCCCCCGGTGTCACCCCCGTCCCAGCACCACCGTCCCCGAGGAGCAGAACCAGCCGCCCGTCCCCGACGCCACCCCCAGCTCCGGCAGCCCTCCGTCCGCCCGGCGCACCTGCCGGTCACCGGCCTCGCCGCGCAGTTGCCGTACCGCTTCCACCAGCAGGAACAGCCCGCGCATCCCGGGGTGTTGGGCGGAAAGGCCGCCCCCGTCCGTGTTCACCGGAAGCCCGCCGCCCGCCACCCGCAGCCGCCCCTTCTCCACGAACGCCCCGCCCTCGCCCTTGGCACAGAAGCCGAGGTCCTCCAGCGTGACCAGCGTCATGTAGGTGAAGGCGTCGTAGATCTCCGCGAAGTCCACCTCCGCCGGCCGGACGCCCGCCCGCCGGAAGGCCAGTCGGCCGCTCACCGCCGCCGGGGACACCGTGAAGTCGGCCCACTCCGACATGGCGGCGTGCGAGACGCACTCGCCCGTGCCGAGCACCCAGACCGGCGCGGTACGGCAGTCCCGTACGTACTCCTCGGCCGCCAGCAGCACCGCCGCGCCGCCGTCGGAGCGGATGCAGCAGTGCAGCTTGGTGAAGGGGTCGGCGATCATCGGGCCGGACAGGACCTCGTCGACGGTGACGGGGGTGCGGAACATCGCCTCCGGGTTGAGGGCCGCGTTCGCCCGTGCCTGGACGGCCACCTCCGCCAGCTGCTCGATCGTGGTGCCGTGTTCGATCATGTGACGGCGGGCCGCCATCGCGTACTTGGCGATGAGCGTGTGGCCGTAGGGGACCTCGAACTGGAGGGGGCCCCCGCCGCCGAAGGACAGGTTGCCGGTCCTGCGGCCCGCCTTGATGTCGGCGCGGGCCGTCGAGCCGTACACGAGCAGGACGGCGTTGGCATGGCCGGCCGCGATCGCGTCCGCCGCGTGGGCCGCCATGACCTCCCAGGTCGAGCCGCCGACCGAGGTGGAGTCGGCCCAGGTGGGCCGCAGGCCCAGGTACTCGGCCACCTCCACCGGGGCCAGCGTGCCCAGGCCCGCCGACGCGAAGCCGTCGACCACCTCCCGGCCCAGCCCCGCGTCGGCGAGCGCGCGGCGGGCCGCCTGGGCGTGCAGGGCGTAGGCGGTGGCGTCGTCCACGCGGCCGCAGTCGGACAGGGCCACGCCGACCACGGCGACCTTGCGGGGTCCGGTCATGAATCTGACGGTACATCAGATCAGCGTCCCTTCACCCCTGTGCATCTGCGTCCACTGCCCCTAGCATGACGGGCCGTCAGATCGTCAGGAGGTCCGGTCATGGACGCCCGCTTCACCGACGAGCAGGACGAGATCCGGCGCGCCCTGCGTGAACTGCTCCGCAAGCGCTGCGGGACGGAGGACGTACGGGCCGCCGTCGACCGGCCGGAGGGACACGACCCCGCCCTGTGGACCGCTCTCGGCGAACAACTCGGCCTGCCCGGACTCGCGTTGCCCGCCGCCTACGGCGGAGCGGGCTGCTCCGGCACGGAAGTCGCACTCGCCGCAGAGGAGTTGGGGCGCGTTCTGGCCCCTTCCCCCTTCCTCGCCACCGCCGTCCTCGCCGCCCCGCTGCTGCTCGCCCTCGGCACCGACACCCAGCGCGCCGAACTGCTCCCGAGGATCGCCGACGGCCGGCTCACCGCCGCCCTGGCCGTCCCCGGCACCCGGCTCGGCACCGCCCTCGCGCTCACCGGGACGGGCAGCGGCGACTGGGCCGGCGGCGGACGGGCCGGCGGCGTCCAGGCGCGGCACCGGGGGGACCGGTGGCAGCTGTACGGAGAGGCCGACCAGGTGCTGGACGGGCACAGCGCCGGGCTGCTCCTCGTCCCCGCGCACGCCGGCGGGTACGCCCGCTCGCGCGTCCTGCTCTTCCTGGTGGCGGGGGACGCCGACGGCGTCGTACGGACCCGGCGCACCGCCCTCGACCCGACCCGCCCCCAGGCCCGGGTCCAGCTGCGCCACGTGACCGCGGAACCGCTGGGCGACGCGGACACCGACGTCCGGCCGGTGCTCGCCGCCCTCGGCGACTCCGTGGCCGCGGTGCTCGCGGGCGAGGCCGTGGGGGCCGCGGACCGGGCGCTGGAGCGGACCGTGGAGTACGTCAGGCAGCGGGAGCAGTTCGGGCGGCCGATCGGGTCGTTCCAGGCCGTCAAGCACCGGCTGGCCGACGTGCACGTGGCGGTACGCGCGGCCCGGTCGGCCGCCTACTACGCGGCCTGGGCGACCGCCCAGGGGGAGCCGGCCGGCGGACTGGCCCTCGCCCAGGCGCTCCAGGCGCTGCGGACGGCCGCCGCGGAGGGGATCCAGCTGCATGGCGGGATCGGGTTCACCTGGGAGCACGAGGCGCACCTGTTCTTCAAGCGGGCCGCCGGGGACGAGCTGCTCTTCGGGCCCGTCCACCGGCTGCGCGCGCGGGCCGCCGACGCGGCGGGGCTGTTCGGGGGACGGGGGGTGGCGGTGTGATCGGCGAAGGGCTGGTGCAGAAGGTCTCCGCCACCCGCGCGTTCGCCAAGGTGGCCCCGCACGTGGTTCCCGCCCTGGACCGGGCCGTGCACCGGCTCACCGGGGGCCGGGTGCTGCTCAGCGCCCGGATGCTGCCCGGGGTGATCCTCACCTCCACCGGCGCGCGCAGCGGGCGGCCCCGCCGTACGCCGCTGGCGTGCATGCCCGAGGGGGACGGCTGGTTCCTCGTCGGGTCCAACTTCGGGCGCACCGGCCATCCCGCCTGGACGTACAACCTCCTCGGGCATCCCGCCGCCGGGATCAGCTGGAAGGGGCGGGACATCCCGGTCACGGCCCGGCTGCTCGAAGGGGCGGAACGGGCGGAGGCCTGGCGGCTGCTGCTGGTGTTCTGGCCGCCGTACGCCGCCTACCAGGAGAGGGTGGACCGGGAGATCCGGATCTTCCGGCTCACGAGGTCGTAGTCCCCGGGCGTGGTCAGGGAGCCTGCCGGGCGGTGGCCACAGCGCCTGCCGGGCGGTGGCCACAGAGCGTGCTGGGCGAGCAGGAGCGCCCCGACGCCCACCATCGCCGCCCCCGAGGTGCGGGTGACCGCCCTGGCGGCCGTCGGGCGGGCCGAGAGCAGGCGGCGGGCGAGGACGCCGACGGTCAGGTGGACGGCGGTGCAGCAGGCCATGTGGACGCCGCCGAGCACGGCGGTCTGGAGGGCCACGGGCGGGTGGTCTTTCCGGGTGACCAGGAACTGGGGGAGTACGGAGAGATACAGCAGCAGCGCCTTGGGGTTGAGGCCGCTGATCGCCGCGCCCCGCCGGAAGCCGCCCGCTCCGGCGTCCGCCCCCGGGCCGGCTTCCCGCGGCACCGCCGGGTGGCGCAGTACGCCCCAGCCCAGCAGGACCAGACAGCCGGCGCCGGCCGCCGTCAGGGCCGTGAGCAGCGCGGGCGAGCCCGCCACCAGCACCGCGAGGCCGGCCACCGCCGGCGCCGTGTGCAGCGCGTACCCCGCCATCAGGCCGGCCACCGCCCGTCCCACCGAGCGCCCGCGCGTCCCGGCGGCGATCAGAACGCCCAGTCGGCGCCCGGCACGCACACCAGCAACAGGTCCACGGCGAGGAAGGAGATCAGGGGTCCGGTGTCCATGCCAGGGACATTAGGCGCGAACAGCCCGAAAGTGGTGTCGTAATGTGCTCAGTACCGGCCGTTCCGGGGGAGAATCCGCCCCATGGACGACGTGGACCGGAAAATTCTTGCCGAGCTTCAGCAGGACGGGCGGCTGACCGTGACCGAGCTGGCCGGACGGGTGCGGCTGAGCGTCTCGCCGTGCCACCGGCGGCTGCGCGAACTGGAGCGGTCGGGGGCGATCAGCGGGTACCGGGCGATGGTGGACCCGGCGTCCGTGGGGCTGTTCTTCGAGGCGCTGGTCTTCGTCTCCATGCGGCAGGAGGACCGGGACACGGTCGCCGACTTCGAGCGGGCGCTCGCGGAGATCCCCCATGTGCTGGACGCGCAGCGGCTGTTCGGCGAACCCGACTACCTGCTGCGGGTGGCCACCGCCGACCTCGCCGCCTTCCAGCGGCTCTACGACGAACGGCTCGCGACCTTGCCGGGCGTGCAGCGCCTCACCTCGACCCTGGTGATGAAGCACGTGGTCCGGGACCGCCCGCTGCCGGCGTGACGGGGCGGGTAGCGCAACAGGCGGTGGTCCACCCCCGGTGAACCGCCGCCTGCCAGACAGGACCCGGAGTGCGGGTTACTTCGTGGGCTTCTTCCCGGTCACGCCCAGGTGTACCAACAGTGCCAGGTTGGGCTTGAGTTCGGCCTGCTTCACGCCCCAGGACTGGAAGCCCTTCTGGTGCGAGGCGACCGCCGCGAGCATCGCGACCAGTGAACCGGCCACGGCCGCCGGGTTCACGTCCTTGTCGACCTTGCCCTTGGACTGCAACTCCGTGATGGAGTCGGTCAGGGAGTTGTTCACCGAGTTGAGGATCTTCATACGGATCTTGTAGAACCGTTTGTCCCCTTCGGCCGCGCCGAGGTCGACCACGCGCAGAATCGCGTCGTTCCTGCGCCAGAACTCCAGGAAACCGTCGACGAGTTCCTGCGCGGTCGTCCAGCCGGCCTTGCCGACCCAGGAGCGCCCGGCCAGCAGCTCGGTCAACTGACCGCCCTCGGTGGCCATTTCCTCGGCGATCTCCAGGACGGCGCCTTCGACGTCCGGGAAGTACTGGTAGAAGGTCGCGGGCGAAGTGCCCGCCTTCCGGGCGACATCGATGACCTTGACGTCCCGGTAAGGGGAGGAGCTGAGCATCTCGCTGAGGCAGTCGAGCAGCTTCTGCCGGGTCGCCTGCCCACGCCGGCCGGCCACGCGGCCGTCGACGGTACGCACTTGTCCTGTCATGCCGTCAGCTTACCGAGGGGTGATCGGAGCGCGATTCGGCCGACTGCAAATGGGGTGCGCGGGTGTATGGGGGGTGGGTGAGGGGCGCCGCCCCAGGTGGTGCGGCTGGTCTGCGGGGTGCGAGCCGGGCGGTTACTTTGACGACATGGCCGAAAACAGGACATCCGAATACACAGAGGGCGTCCCGTGCTGGGTGGACGTGCAGCTCCCCGACGTCGAGGCGGGCAAGCGGTTCTACGGCGGGCTCTTCGGGTGGACCTTCGACGACGCCGGGGGAGGCGCCGTGTGGGCCCGCCTCGACGGCGTGGCCGTCGCCCGGCTGGCGCGGAAGCGGGACGGCCGGATGCCCACCGTCTGGACGGTGTACTTCGCGACCCCGGACGTCCGGGACCTCGCCCGCCGGATCCTGGCCGTCGGGGGCCGGATCGTGAACGATCCGGTCCCCGTCGGTGACCTCGGCACCGCAGCCCTGGCCGCCGACCCCACGGGCGCCGTCTTCGGCCTCTGGCAGGCGGCGGGCCACCCGGGCTTCGGCGTCCGGCACGCCCCCGGCGGCTTCGCCTGGGCGCAGCTCTACACCAGCGACCCCGACACGGCCGACGCCTTCTACGGCCACCTCTTCACCGCCGCCCTGTTCGGCGCCGGCGCCGAACCGGACGTCGGCCGCGCCCCCGTCACCGAGGTGTTCGCGGCGGGGATGCCCTCGCAGTTCGTCGTCCACTTCCGCACCGGGGACGTGGGGGCCGCCGTCGGGGCCGTTCTGGAGCTGGGCGGCCGGGTCCAGGCGCCGCCCTTTGAGACGTCGTACGGAAAAGTGGCCGTCGTGACCGACAATCAGGGGGCGACGTTCGCGCTGCTGCAACGCTGAGGCCGGAAACGGACGGCTCTCGGTGGAAATATGTCTCACTTTGTCACGTGACACCCCGATTGGTCGCCGGGTTCGCAACCTGTGCCCGGGCCAGGAAGAATCGGGGTGCGTGCCGCCACGGCGGTGCGGTGGTGAGACGCTGCACGGGGTCGCGTACATATGTGGGTGGACGTGGCCCGTACGGGGAGGTGGCAGGCAAGTGGTGGATCAGCTGACGCAGCACGACCCGCGGCGGATCGGGCCGTTCGAGGTGCTGGGACGGCTGGGGGCCGGCGGCATGGGGCTGGTCTATCTCGCGCGTTCGGCGTCCGGGCGGCGCGTGGCGATCAAGACGGTCCGGACCGAACTCGCCGAGGACCAGCTGTTCCGGGTCCGCTTCACCCGTGAGGTCGAGGCGGCCCGCGCGGTCTCCGGTTTCTACACGGCGGCCGTGGTCGACGCCGACCCGCGTGCCGCGGTCCCGTGGCTGGCGACCGCGTACGTCCCCGCGCCCTCCCTCGAAGAGATAGTGAACGACTGCGGGCCGCTCCCGGCCCAGGCGGTCCGCTGGCTCGCGGCGGGCGTCGCGGAGGCGCTCCAGTCCATCCACGGCGCGGGCCTGGTCCACCGGGACCTCAAGCCCTCCAACGTCCTCGTCGTCGAGGACGGCCCCCGGGTCATCGACTTCGGTATCGCCTCCGGTGTCTCGAACACCCGTTTGACGATGACGAACGTCGCGGTGGGCACGCCCGCGTACATGTCCCCGGAGCAGGCGAAGGACTCCCGGTCCGTGACCGGCGCGAGCGACGTCTTCTCCCTCGGCTCCATGCTCGTCTTCGCCGCCACCGGCCACCCGCCCTTCCACGGTGCCAACCCGGTCGAGACCGTCTTCATGCTGCTGCGTGAGGGCCCGGACCTGGAAGGTCTTCCCGAGGAACTGCGCCCCCTCATCGAGTCCTGCATGCAGATGGAGGCCACCGGCCGCCCCAACCCGGCCGACCTCCAGGCCCAGCTGGCCCCCCACCTCTTCGGCTCCGGCTCCGACGACAGCGGTACGGCGTCCGCGTGGCTGCCCGAGAAGGCGGTCGCGCTGATCGAGTCCCGCCGCGGCGGCCGCCCGGCCGTGAAACCTTCCGCCACCCCGTCCGGCGCCCGCAGCGGTGGCCGGCTCGCCGTCCCCCCGCCGCCCTCCTACGACCCGGTCGTCCCGGCCCCGGTCCCGGTCGGCGCCCCCGACGCCGGCCCGGTCCGGCTGGCCGGCGGCAAGGTGCCGATCGGTCCCGGCCCGCGGGTCGCCGACGCCCGCGCCGCCGCCGTCAAGGCGCCCCCGCCGGAGGCCGGCCTGGTGGCCAACTGGTCCCGGCCGCGCCCCGGCGTCAACGGCGTCGACCCCGTCGTACCGGCGGTACCCGCCCTGCCCCCGGAGACGGCGTCCGGCTGGCGCCCCTGGCGGTTCCGGATGTCGAACGACGTCTGGGGCACCCCGGCCGTCGACGGCGACCTCGTCTACGTCACCTCCTTCGAGGTGCACGCCCTCGACGTGGCCACCGGCCGGCGCCGCTTCAAGACGAGGGACGTCGCCTGGTCCATGGCGGTGGCCGAGGGCCGTATCCACGCCTCCGACGGCCCCACCCTGTTCGCGCTGGAGGCCCGCGAGGGCGGCGACCTGTGGCGGCTGTCCACCGACGCCTGGGTGTACGCCCTCAGGGCCGACCGCGGCACCCTCGTCACCGGCACCCGGGGTGGCGGCGTCCAGGCCTGGGAGGCCTCCACCGGGCAGAAACTCTGGGAGCTGTCCGGCGCGCAGACCGACTTCGAGGCCCCCGAGTCCGGGCCGTCCCTGCACGAGGGCACGGTGTTCGTCTGGCAGGACGCCCGCCTGCGCGCGCTGGACGCCCGTTCCGGCGAGGAGCGCTGGTCCTACCCCATCGGCGACGCGGCCTCCTGCGGCGGCGTCCCGGTCCGCCTCACCCATGCCCCCGACGGCTTCGTGTACGCCTCGGCGGGCAGCCGCGTCATCGCCCTGGACGCCGCGACGGGGCGTGTCCGCTGGCACTTCGAGGCACCGGCCGTCTTCCTCGCCCCGCCGGCCTTCGTGCCCGGCCCCGCGGTCACCGGCGGCGGCGTCTACCTCGCCGACTACCTCGGCACGGTGTACGCCCTCGACGCCACCGACGGCCGCGACCGCTGGCGCATCGCGACGGAGGCCCGCTCCTCGATCGAGCCGGTGCTGGTGGCCGCCGGGCACGTGCACGTCGGCAGCGGCAAGGGGCTGTACACCCTGGACGCGGTGACCGGAACGCCCAAGTGGCGCTTCCAGGCGGGCGGCGACGTGGTGGGCGCGCCGGCGGTGGCGGAGGGCCGGATCCACTTCGGCTCCACCGACCACCTCCTCTACACCCTGAAGGCCGACGACGGCCGGCTGCGCTGGAAGCTGGCGACCGGCGGTGAGATCACCGGGTCGCCGGTGGTGCGGGACGGGGTGGTGTACGCGTGCAGCAAGGACCGGTGCGTGTACGCGCTGGACGCGGAGAAGGGAACGGGGACGGCACGTACGGCGTGAGTGCGGGTGCGGGTGCGGGTGCGTGGGGGCCGCGGTGGAGTCTCAGCGGATTCGGGGCGTGGCCCGGGATCGGTTCGCGAACAGTTCGGACTGGCCGGCGGCCGGCAGGTTCCCCAGCGCGATGAGATGCGGCGCCAGCCCGTACCCCCGCTCCCGTGCCGCCTCCTTCGCCGCCCACAGCGCCCGCACGCTCCCCTGCACCCCCTCGGCCGGATACCCGGCGATGACGGTCGCGCACCGTACGGCCGCCGCCAAGGCCCGCCCCGGTTCGGTCACTTCGGACACCAGCCCCACCTCGTGGGCCCGCCGTGCGGAGACCCGTTCGGCGTTGCCCATGAGGACCAGCCGGGCCACCTCCCCGTACGGCATCCGCTGCGCCATCAGCACCGACTCGTAGGCGCTGACCATGCCGTAGGAGGTGTGCGGGTCGAAGAAGACGGCCGTCTCGTCGGCGACGACGAAGTCCGACTCGCCGAGCAGGTAGAACGCGCCCCCGCAGGCCATCCCGGCCACGGCGGCGATCACCGGCTTCCACAGGTCGTTCGACTTCGGGCCGACGGCGATCAGCGGATCGTCCTGCATGTACGGCGAGGACGGCTGCGGCACGACCGCGTCCCGGTCGAGCCCGGTGCTGAAGGCGCGTCCGCCGGCGCCGGTGAGGACGACGGCCCGTACGGCGTCGTCGAAGCGCAGCGCCCGCCAGGTGGACGTGAGTTCGGCGGCGGTGGCGAGGTCGATGGCGTTGAGCCGCTCGGGACGGTCGAGGGTGACGACGGCGACCCCGGTCTCCTTGTCCGTGTCCAGGCGCAGGCTCACGGCCGCTCCAGGACCCACTGCGGAAGACCGTCCGCGAAGACCGCCTGTACCCGGGCGCCGATCCGGATCCGGTCCGGCGGGAAGGAGCCGAGGGGTGCCCCCGCCGCGCTGACCAGGTTCCCCACCAGCCGGATCCGCGGTGCGTCCGCCAGCTCCACGACCACGACGTTGTACGGGGCCTGGGCCGCGTAGTCCGGGAGCAGCGGCGGGTGCGGGACGACGTACGACCAGATCCGGCCCCGGCCGCTCGTCGGCAGCCACCGGCTCGCGAAGGACTGGCAGTGCGGGCAGCACGGGCGGGGCGGGAAGCGGGGTTCGTGGCAGTCGGCGCAGGCCTGGACGCGGAGTTCGCCGAGCGCCGCGTACTCCCAGAAAGGGGCGCCGTCGGCATCGATGGCCGGTCGCAGCATCTCAGCTCCTGTTGGTGAGGAGGAGGGCGGAGGTCGGCACGCCCTCGCCCGCGGTGACCAGGCAGGTGGCGGCGCCGGGGACCTGGGCGGTACTGGTGCCGCGCAGCTGTTTGACGCCTTCGGTGATGAGGTTGAACCCGTGGACGTAGGCCTCGCTCAGGCCGCCGCCCCCGGTGTTGACGGGCAGCCGCCCGCCGATCTCCAGCGCCCCCTGCTCGGTGAAGGCGCCGCCTTCCCCTCTGCCGCAGAAGCCGTACCCCTCCAGGGAGAGCGGGATCAGGGCGCTGAAGGCGTCGTAGATCTGGGCGACGTCGACGTCCTCGGGGGTGAAGTCCGCGTGCTTCCACAGGTGCCGGGCGGCGGTCCAGGCGGGGCCGGTGAGCGGGTCGTCGTTCCAGTAGTTGACCATGCCGTGGTGCTGGGCGGGCAGGCCCTGGGCGGCGGAGTGGACGTAGACGGGTGTGCGGGCGCAGTCGCGGGCGCGCTCCCGGCTGACCACCACGCAGGCCAGCGCGCCGTCCGTCTCCAGGCAGTTGTCGAAGAGGCAGAGAGGTTCGCTGATCCACCGGGAGGTCATGTACATCTCGCGGGTCAGGGGGCGGTCGTACATGACGGCGGCGGGGTTCTGGTTGGCGCGGTTGCGGCAGGCGAGGGCGACGTTGAAGAGGTGGTCGCGGGTGGCGCCGTACTCGTGCATGTAGCGGCGGGTGAGCATGGCTATCTCGTCGGCGGGCCGGAGCAGGCCGAAGGGCCGGGTCCACTGGGCCGGGGTGGGCAGCTGGACGGTGGTGTTGGTCCAGGGCCGGGGCCCGCTGCCCCGTTTCCGCGACCGCCAGGCCACCCCGACCGAGGCCTGCCCGGAGGCGATGGCGGATGCGAGGTGGGCGACGGTCGCACAGGAGCCCCCGCCCCCGTACCCCACCTTGCTGAAGAAGGTCAGGTCCCCGAACCCGGCCGCCTTGGCCAGTTCCACCTCGTCGGTCTCCTCCATGGTGAAGGAGGCGAGGGCGTCGACCTCGCCGGGGGCGATGCCGGCGTCGTCGAGGGCGGCGAGGACGGCACGGCAGGCGAGGGTCTTCTCGTCCTCGTCGAGCCGTCTGGCGAAGAGAGTCTGTCCGATCCCGACGATGGCGGTGGCGTCCCGGATCCCGGCCATGTGCACACCTCCGCTAGCTGCTGAAGGGCTGCTGACAGTCCGTCAGGCTACAGCTAATCTGACGTACCGTCAGCTATGCGTTCTGTGCTCTCGCCTGGGGAGGCCGTTGTGCGCGGTGACATGGAGTGGGGGACCGTTCCGGGACTGGTGCGGTCGGCGGCCCGGCGGTACGCGGACACCGAGGCGGTGGTGGACGGCCGTACCCGGGTCACCTATGCGGAGCTGGGCGCCCGGGTGGAACGGGCGTCGGCCGCGTGCCTGGCGGCCGGCGTCGGGGCCGGCGACCGGGTGGCCGTCTGGGCGCCCAACTCCCTGGACTGGATCGTCGCGGCACTGGGCGCGGTCTCCGCGGGCGGGGTGCTGGTGCCGCTGAACACCCGCTTCAAGGGCACCGAGGCCGCGGACGTGCTGCGCCGCAGCGGGGCGCGCCTGCTGTTCGTGACGGGGACGTTCCTCGGGACGTCGTACGTGGCGTCGCTCCGCAGGGCGGCCGGGCAGGGCGACTTGCCGGGCCCGCTGCCGGGGCTGCCGCTGCTGCGGGACGTGGTGGTACTGGGGGAGGACGCGCCGGCCGGCTTCCGCACCTGGAAGGAGTTCCTGGCGGCCGGGGACGGCGTGACGGCGCAGGAGACGGCGGCCCGGGCAGCCGGGCTGGACGGCGGCTCGCTCTCCGACATCGTCTTCACCTCCGGCACCACGGGCCGCCCCAAGGGCGCGATGATCACGCACGCGCAGACCCTGCGGGCGTACGAGGTGTGGGCCGACCTGGCCGGTCTGCGTGCGGACGACCGGTACCTGATCGTGAACCCCTTCTTCCACACGTTCGGCTACAAGGCCGGGGTGATCGCCTGCCTGATGCGGGGCGCGACGATGATCCCGCAGCCGGTGTTCGACGTGGAGACGGTGCTGGCGAACGTCGCGGCGGAACGGGTCTCGGTACTGCCCGGCCCCCCGACCCTCCACCAGTCGCTCCTCGACCACCCGGCGCGCGACGCCCATGACCTCTCGGCGCTGCGGCTGGTGGTGACCGGAGCGGCGGTCGTACCGCTGCTCCTCGTCGAGCGCCTGCGCGGCGAGCTGGGCGTCGAGACGGTCCTGACGGCGTACGGCCTCTCCGAGGCGAGCGGCATCGTGACCATGTGCCGTCGTACGGACGCGCCCTCGGTGATCGCGTCCACGTCCGGGCGGGCGATCCCCGGCACGGAGGTACGGGTGGACGCGGCGCCGGGCGAACCGGGCGAGGTGCTGGTGCGGGGCTTCAACGTGATGCGCGGTTACTACGAGGACGCGACCGCGACCGCCGGGACCCTGACGGCGGACGGCTGGCTGCGCACGGGCGACATCGGCGTCCTGGACCCGGCGGGGAACCTTCGGATCACCGACCGGCTGAAGGACATGTTCATCGTCGGCGGCTTCAACGCCTACCCGGCGGAGATAGAGCAACTGCTGGGCCTGCACCCGGATGTGGCGGACGTGGCGGTGATCGGCGTACCGGACGGACGGCTGGGCGAGGTCGGCCGCGCGTTCGTGGTGCGCCGCCGGGGCTCGGTGCTCACCGGGGACGACCTGATCGCCTGGGCGCGCCGCGAGATGGCCAACTACAAGGTGCCCCGCTCGGTGGAGTTCGTGAGCGAACTCCCTCGCAACGCGAGCGGCAAGGTCCTGAAGGGCGGCCTGCGCGGCCACCGGCCGTCCTAGGCCGTGTCCGGCGCATCATGCGGCGGACACGGGGTCTGCCACGACCTCCCCGGAGGGGAGACCCCCGCGGCGTTCTCGTCGGTCGTCGACGTGATGCGCCGTCGGTGTCCCGCGACCTGATCCGCCGGACGGGCCCCGGCGGCGACGGACACGCGCGGGCCGCGGCGGCTCCCCTCCGCGCCGCCGCGGCCGTCCCCGTCCGGGTGTGGTCTGATCAGGCCTTCTCGTCCGTCGCGTGGAAGTCGTCGGGCGAGTTCAGGGGCTCCG
Organism: Streptomyces sp. NPDC059224; assembly: GCF_042754285.1. Taxonomy (NCBI): domain Bacteria; kingdom Bacillati; phylum Actinomycetota; class Actinomycetes; order Kitasatosporales; family Streptomycetaceae; genus Streptomyces; species Streptomyces sp. NPDC059224. The sequence goes on along the minus strand of NZ_JBHZAN010000001.1, from coordinate 204,864 downwards.
ACGTGGCGTGGAAGTCCTTGCTGGCGATGTCACCCTCGCCGGCGGCCGGGGCGGTCGCGGTGTCCGTGACCGGCTTCGTGGCGGCGGCCGGGGCGGCCGCCGGGTCGAAGTCCGGCTTCGGGTCGACGATGAGAGCGGAGGCGGCGTCGGCCGGCTCGCTCGTGGCGTGGAAGTCGTCGGGCTTGACGGTCCCGGTGTTGTCGGCCATGGGTGACTCCTAGAGCACAGGAAGGTTCGGTTTGGGGATGCCCGCCCGGTCACTCCCCCGAGTGTCACCGGGCGGGCATCGCACGGCCGTTCACCCTAGTGGTGCGGCCGTCGCACCGAGCCGTCTGCCCCCCGACGCGACGGTCCGGCACCACTGAGAGTGCCGGGCTTCGATAAACGAATGATGAACGCGGGCAGGGGCCCTGGAACGGCTTAGGGGGACCCCTGGCGGACCGGGGCGGATTCCAGGAGCCGACGTACGTCCGCCGCCTCCGGTGACTTTGACGCCTCGAACACCGAGAGCGCCTCCTGCCAGCAGACCTTCGCGCGGTCGGTCTGGCCGATGCCGTGCAGAGCGCGGCCCAGGGCCGTGAGGATGTTGGCGCGGCGCCACTCCCCGCCGATGCCGTGCAGCACGGCCAGCGCCTGTTCCGCGCACGCCGCGGCCTGTGCGGGGCTGTGGTCGGACAGATGGAGTTCGGCGATCCGGAAGAGCGTCATGCCGTGCCACAGCTGCTGTCGGGCGTCCTGGAACATGCCCAGGGCGCCGGTGAGGGTCTCCAGGGCCAGCCGAGTCTCTCCCGCGCTGGTCAGGGCGAGCCCCAGCGCGTACTTGCCGTTGGCCAGACGCAGGGCCATGCCGCTGTCGTCGCGTTCGTAGATGGCGATCCCCTGGCGGGCCAGGGAGACCGCGCTCTCGGTTCGGCCGGTCGCCAGATGGACCCGGGACAGATTGCACAGGGCGCTGGCCTCACCGGGCGTGTTGCCGTCCGCCCGGAATGCGGCCAGGGCCTGGGTGAGGTGCTGCTCTGCCTCGGCGTGCCGCACGTTGTAGAGGGCGATGATGCCCTGCTGGTTGGGTGCCTGGGCACACACCACGGGATCCCCGGCGGCCAGACCGAGCCGGAGCGCTTCGCCCGCCTCCCGGTCCGACTCCGCGAACTGGCCCGATACGCCGAGGAGATGGCTGTGCATGAGGCGGGCGCGGCCCTCGGCGTAGGCGTCGCCGTACTGCTGGGCCGCGGAGACCACCGCGGTGGCGGCCTGGACGTACTGGCGGGCGCCGATACCGGACTCGCCGAGATCCACGGCCGCGACGAGGAGATCGGCCGCCCGGCGCAGCCGGCCCGTGGTGCCGCCGGCCTGCTGCACGGCTGCCAGCAGACCGCTCGCCTCGGTGAACAGCCAGTCCAGCGCCCTGTCCCGGTCGGTGAAGGAGAGACCCGGGTAGGTGCTGCGGATCAGGTGGTCCAGGACGCGTTCCCCGGGCCGCTCGATCGCGTACACCCCCGCCGCCGTGGCCAGGTAGAAGTCCAGGAGGCGGGACATCGCCGCCTCTCTTTCGCTCGGCGGCCTCTCGTCGCGTTCCGCGCACGCACGCGCGTAGAGGCGGACCAGGTCGTGGAAGCGGTAGCGGCCGGGGGCCGCCGACTCCACGAGGGACGTGTCGACCAGGGCCTCCAGGAGGTCCTCGGTGTCCTCCGCCGGGAGGTCCAGGACCGCCGCGGCCGCCGCCAGCGAGATGTCCGGGCCGTCGGCCAGGCCCAGCAGCCGGAAGGCGCGGGCCTGGGCCGGTTCCAGCTGGCCGTAGCCGAGTTCGAAGGTCGCCTTCACCGCCAGGTCGCCTGCCTGGAGCTCGTCCAGGCGGCGGCGCTCGTCCGCGAGCTTCGCCGCCAGCACCGAGACCGTCCAGGTGCGGCGGGCCGCGAGCCGGGACGCCGCGATGCGGATCGCGAGGGGGAGGAAGCCGCACGCGGCCACCACGTCGAGGGCCGCCTTCCGCTCCGCGGCCACCCGCTCCGCGCCCACGATCCTCGTGAAGAGCTGGAGCGCCTCGTCGGGGGACATCACGTCCAGGTCCACCAGGTGCGCCCCCGCCAGGTCGACCATCCGCACCCGGGAGGTGACCAGCGCCGCACATCCCTCGGTGCCCGGCAGCAGTGGACGGACCTGGGCCGCGTCCTTCGCGTTGTCCAGCAGCACCAGCACCCGGCGGCCGTCCAGGACCGAGCGGTACAGGGCCGCCCGGTCGTCCAGGGTGTCCGGGATGGCGGAGTCGGCGGTGCCCAGGGCGCGCAGGAAGGAGCCCAGGACCGTCTCCGGTTCCGCGGCCCGGGGTCCCGCTCCTTGCAGGTCGACGTACAACTGGCCGTCCGGGAAGGCCGAACGGGCCTGGTGGGCCACATGGACGGCCAGCGTGGTCTTGCCCACGCCGCCGATGCCGGCCAGCGCCGAAACGGCCATCACACGGCCGTCCGCCGACGCCAGCACCTCGCCCAGCTCGGTGACACAGGCGGACCGGCCGGTGAAGTCGGGCACGGTGGCGGGCAGCTGGGCGGGGCGGACGAGGACGGCCGGAGGGTCCGCGGCGGGCGAGGAGGGTTCCGCCAGGGCCGGGTCGGCCTGGAGGATGCGCTGCTGGAGGTCGCGCAGGCCCGGGCGCGGGTCGACGCCCAGCTCCTCGGCCAGCAGGCGGCGGGTGTCCGCGTACACCGCGAGGGCCTCGGCCTGCCGGCCGCTGCGGTACAGGGCCAGCATCAGCAGCTCGCGCAGCCGCTCGCGCAGCGGGTGGGCCGCGGTCAGCGCCGTCAGCTCCGACACCGCCTCGGCGTGGCTGCCCTGCTCCAGGTCCATGTCCAGGCGGGTCTCGAGGAGTTGCAGCCGCCACTCGTCCAGCCGGACCCGGTGGGCGTCGGCGTACGGGCCGGGGACACCGGCCAGCGCCTCGCCGTCCCACCGGGCCAGGGCCCGGTTCAGCAGGTCCCGGGAGTGGCCCAGATCACCGGCGCTCCGCGCCTTCTCCGCCTCCGCCGCCAGGTCCTGCACCGCCGCCAGGTCCAGGGCGCCCTCGCCGAGACCGCGGACGGCGTAGCCGCCGGACTCGCTGACCAGGACGCCCGGATCCAGGATCTTGCGCAGCCGGGACGCGTACGTCCGGACCGCCGCCAGCGCCTGCGACGGCGGCTCGGGGCCCCACAGCGCGTCGATCAGCTCGGCCGCGGTCGCCGTGCGGCCCTCGCGCAGCAACAGGGCCGCGAGCAGCGCGCGTTGCTGAGGGGAGCCGGTGTTGAGCGGCTGCCCCTCGCGCCAGGCGCGCACCGGACCGAGCACGCTGAAACGCAACGCCGCCTCCGACGAGGAGGAGGGGCGCCGCTGCTCCGGTACCCGCGGTCCACCGTCCATGCCCGTCCCCCTAGACATCCCGATCCACCCCGTCAGTCTGCCTTGTCCACGGGAGCCGCGTCAGCCTGGCGAGACCCCGATCACAGGCCGACGTGGGGTAGTCCACACAGCCTTCACATCGAAGTGGCCCCGCGAACGGGTCCGGTTCGCGACGGAACGCTTCCGCCGGTGGCTCCGGACCACGCGGACGGTAAGGCCCGGATGCCGGCCCCCGGTGGCCCGGAAGCCGCCGCCGGTGCGCCGGGCGGGTTGTCACCGTCTGGCTGACGAACCGTCATCACGGTAGCTGACGGTTCGTCAGATCGGCGCTACCGTGAGCGCCATGGACACCCAGGACGGCACCTTTCCGCTGATCATCTCCGTCGACGACCACACCGTGGAGCCGCCGGACGTCTGGCAGTCCCGCCTCCCGAAGAAGTACCTGGACACCGGGCCGCGCATCGTCCGTGCCCCGCTGCGCGAGATGAGCTTCCTCGGCGGCCGTTTCAAGCCGGTCATGGGCAGCCCCGGCGAGGACGGCCCGATCGGGGACTGGTGGATCTACGAGGACCTGCACCGCCCCCTCACCCGCCTCGACACCGCGGTGGGCTACAGCCGGGACGAGATCAAGCTGGAGGTGATCACGTACGAGCAGATGCGGGCCGGTTCGTACGACGTCCCGCGGCGGCTCGCCGACATGGACGTCAACCACGTCCAGTCCGCCCTCTGCTTCCCGACCTTCCCCCGCTTCTGCGGGCAGACCTTCACCGAGGCCCAGGACCGCGAACTGGCCCTGCTCTGCGTCCAGGCCTACAACGACTGGATGGTGGAGGAGTGGTGCGGCCCGCCGGCGCAGGGCCGGCTGATACCCCTGACCCTCATCCCCCTCTGGGACGCCGGCCTGGCCGCCGCCGAGGTCCGCCGCAACGCGGCCCGCGGGGTCCGCGCCGTCGCCTTCTCCGAGATCCCCCCGCACCTCGGGCTGCCCTCCGTCCACACCGACGACTGGGACCCCTTCCTCGCCGCCTGCGACGAGACCGGCACGGTCGTCGCCATGCACATCGGCTCCAGCAGCCGGATGCCGTCCACCTCCGCCGACGCGCCGCCGGCCGTCGGCTCCACGATCACCTTCGCCAACTGCTGCTTCTCGATGGTGGACTGGCTGATGAGCGGCAAGTTCGAGCGTTTCCCGAACCTGAAGGTGATGTACGCGGAGGGCCAGATCGGCTGGATCCCCTACATCCTGGAACGCGCGGACGTGGTCTGGGAGGAGAACCGCGCCTGGGGCGGCGTCGCCGACAAGGTCACCCGCCCGCCCTCCGAACTCTTCGCCGAGCACGTCCACGGCTGCTTCTTCGACGACGCGTTCGGCCTGAGGAACCTCGACGCCATCGGCCTCGGCAACGTCCTCTACGAGACCGACTACCCGCACTCCGACTCCACCTGGCCGAAGTCCCGCGAGGTCGGCGAGGCCCAGATGGGCCACCTGGCCCCGGACGTGATCGAACGCATTGTCCGCGGCAACGCGATCGACCTGCTGGGGCTGACCCCGGAGGGTCTGTGGGGCGGTACGAGGTGACCGACTTCGGCATCCAGCTCCCCGTCCAGTCCCAGTCCACGATCTACGCCGAGAAGTGGGAGGCGGAGGCCGGCGCCGCGGACCTGGTGGAGATCGCCCGGGCCGTGGAGCTGGCCGGCTTCGCCTACCTCGCGGTCTGCGACCACGTGGCGATCCCGCACCGGCTCGCCGACGCGATGAGCACGGTCTGGTACGACCCGGTCGCCACCCTCGCCCACCTGGCCGCCGTCACCGAGCGGATACGCCTGCTCAGCCACGTCGCGGTCGTCGGCCTGCGGCACCCCCTGCTCTCCGCCAAGCAGTACGCGACCCTCGACCACCTCTCCGGCGGCCGGCTGGTCCTCGGGGTCGGGGCGGGGCACGTGCGGGAGGAGTTCGAGGTGCTCGGGGTGGACTTCGGGCAGCGGGGCGCGCTCCTGGACGAGGCGGTCGACGCGTTGCGGGCCGCTCTCGGGCCGGACGAGTTCCCCGTCCACCACGGCAAGTTCTACGACTTCGAGGGGCTCGGGCAGCGGCCCCGGCCCGCGCAGCGCCGGGTGCCGATCTGGGTCGGCGGCTCGTCCCCGGCCGCGGTGCGGCGGGCCGCGCTCAAGGGCGACGGCTGGCTGCCGCAGGGCGACCCGAGGGACCGGCTGCCCGCCCAGATCGCCCGGCTGCGGCGGCTGCGCGAGGAGGCGGGGGTGACGGAGCCCCTCGTGGTCGGTGCGATAGCCGAGCCGCTGTACCTCGGCACCCCCCGGTGGGAGGTCGGCCGGCGCACCGTCAGCGGTACCCCGGAGGCCGTCGCCGAGTCGCTGCGGGCCTACGGCGAGATGGGCGCGCACCAGGTACAGGTGCGGTTCCGCAGCCGGAACCGGGCCGAACTCATCGACCAGATAAGCGCGTTCGGGGCGGACGTCGCGCCCCGGCTGAACTGAGGAGCGGGTGGCCATGGGCAAGCTGGACGGGCGGGTCGTCATCGTCACCGGGGCGGCGCGCGGACAGGGTGAGCAGGAGGCGCGGCTCTTCGCCGAGGAGGGCGCGAGCGTGGTCGTGGCGGACGTGCTGGACGACCAGGGGGAGGCCCTCGCCAAGGAGATCGGGGCCCGCTACGTCCACCTGGACGTGGGCGTGGAGGCCGAGTGGCAGGCCGCCGTCGCCGCCGTCAAGCAGGCGTACGGCCGGCTCGACGGGCTGGTGAACAACGCGGGCATCCTGCGGTTCAACGCGCTCGTGGACACGCCCCTCGACGAGTTCATGCAGGTCGTCCAGGTCAACCAGGTCGGTTGCTTCCTGGGTATGAAGACGGTGGCGCCCGAACTGGCCGACGGCGGGACCATCGTCAACACGGCGTCCTACACCGCGCTGACGGGGATGGCCGCGGTGGGGACGTACGCCGCCACCAAACACGCGGTGCTCGGGCTCACCCGGGTCGCCGCGCTGGAACTGGCCGGCCGGCGCATACGCGTCAACGCGATCTGCCCGGGTGCCGTCGACACGGCGATGTCCAACCCGGCGCGGCTCGACCCCACCGCCGACCCGGAGGAGATGAGCCGGGCCCTGGACGAGCTGTACCGCAAGCTGGTGCCGCTGGGCCGGATCGGGCGGGCGGAGGAGGTGGCCAGGCTGGCGCTGTTCCTGACCTCGGACGACTCCTCGTACATCACCGGGCAGCCGTTCGTGATCGACGGGGGCTGGCTGGCCGGGGTCTCGGTAATCTGACGGTCCATCAGCTATTGACGGTGGCGGCGGCCGGTGCGACAGTCGGCCGACGAACGGTATCTGACTGAACGTCAGACAACTTGGGACGGTGAACCGCCTTGGAATTCGGGCTCTTTGTACAGGGATACGTGGGCAAGCGCGCCGAGACCGACCCGCTGGCCGAGCACAAGGCACTGATGGAGGAGACCGAGTACGTCATCCAGGCGGACAAGTCCGGTTTCAAGTACGCCTGGGCCTCCGAGCACCACTTCCTCGACGAGTACTCGCACCTGTCGGCGAACGACGTCTTCCTGGGGTACCTCGCGCACGCGACCGAGCGCATCCACCTCGGCTCCGGGATCTTCAACCCGCTCGCCCAGGTCAACCACCCGGTGAAGGTCGCCGAGAAGGTCGCCATGCTCGACCACCTCACCGGCAACCGCTTCGAGTTCGGCAGCGGACGCGGCGCCGGCTCCCACGAGATCCTCGGGTTCCTGCCGGGCATCACCGACATGAACTACACGAAGGAGATCTGGGAGGAGACCATCGCCGAGTTCCCCAAGATGTGGCTCCAGGACGAGTACGCCGGGTTCCAGGGCAAGCACTGGCAGCTGCCGCCGCGCAAGGTGCTGCCGAAGCCGTACGGCAGGTCCCACCCCGCGATGTGGTACGCGGCCGGGTCGCCGCCGTCGTACGCCATGGCCGCGAAGAAGGGGCTCGGCGTCCTCGGGTTCAGCATCCAGAAGGTTTCCGACATGGAGTGGGTGCTGGAGCAGTACAAGACGGCGATCGTGAACGCGGAGCCGGTGGGCGACTTCGTCAACGACAACGTGATGGTGACCACGACGGCGATCTGCGCGCCGACCCACGACGAGGCGATCCGGATCGCCGCGTCCGGCGGGCTGCACTACCTGCCGTCGCTGGTGTTCCGCTACCACGACACGTTCCCGCGGCCCGAGGGCTTCCCGGTGTGGCCGGAGACGCTGCCCGAGTACACGCCGGAGTTCGTCGAGCTGCTCGTCGAGGAGGAACTGCTGATCTGCGGTGATCCGGACGAGGTGCTGCGGCAGTGCAAGCGGTGGGAACAGGCCGGGGCGGACCAGCTGAGCTTCGGGCTGCCGGTGGGGGTGCCGAAGGAGGAGACGCTGCAGACGATCCGGCTGATCGGGGAGCACGTGATTCCGAAGATCGACACGGATCCGGTGCACCGGACCACCCGGTTCCGGGGTGCCGCGTAGGCGCCGTCGCGGGGTGCGGGTGCGTTGTGGCCGGTTGCGCAGTTCCCCGCGCCCCTTTTCGGTAACGGAGTTGAAAAGGGAGCCCCATGCTTGACCACCTCATCAAGGGCGCGACCGTCGTCGACGGAACCGGTGCGCCCGCCCACACCGCCGACGTCGGCATCCGCGACGGCCGGATCGCCGTCGTCGGTACCGTCACCGAGGAAGCCCGTACCACCGAGGACGCCACCGGGCTCGTGCTCGCCCCCGGTTTCGTCGACCCCCACACCCACTACGACGCCCAGCTCTTCTGGGATCCGTACGCCACCCCCTCCCTCAACCACGGGGTCACGACGGTCGCCGCCGGCAACTGCGGCTTCACCCTCGCGCCCCTGAGGCCGGGGGACGCCGACTACACGCGCCGCATGATGTCCAAGGTCGAGGGCATGTCACTGGTCGCCCTGGAGGAAGGGGCGCCCTGGAGCTGGACCTCCTTCGGGGAGTACCTGGACGCGCTCGAAGGCCGGATCGCCGTCAACGCCGGGTTCATGGTCGGGCACTGTGCCCTGCGCCGGTACGTGATGGGGCCGGACGCGGTCGGCGGACAGCCCAGCGAGGACCAACTCGCCGCGATCGTCGCCCTGCTGCACGAGGCCATGGACGCGGGCGCCTGGGGCTTCTCCACCACCCAGTCGTCCACCCACTCGGACGGCGACGGACAGCCGGTCGCCTCCCGGCACGCCGGCCCGGCGGAACTGCTGGCCCTCTCGCGGGCCGTCGGGGAACACGAGGGCACGCAGATCGAGGCGATCGTCGCCGGCTGCCTCGACCAGTTCAGCGACGCCGAGATCGACCTGTTCGCCGAGATGAGCGCGGCGGCCGGCCGGCCGCTGAACTGGAACGTGCTCACCGTGGACGCCGCCGTGCCGGAGCGGGTGCCCCGCCAGCTCCAGGCGAGCGAGCGGGCCCGCAAGGCGGGCGGCCGGGTCGTGGCGCTGACCATGCCGATCCTCACGCCGATGAACATGTCCCTGGGCACCTTCTGCGCGCTGAACCTGATACCCGGGTGGGGGCCGGTCCTCGGGCTGCCCGTGCCGGAGCGGATCGAGAAGCTCCGCGACCCCGAGGTACGCGCCCGGATGCTGGAGCGCGCAAACTCGAAGGAGGCCGGTGTCTTCCGGCGGCTCGCGAACTTCGGTCGGTACGTCATCGGCGACACCTACAGCGAGGCCAACGCCGGGCTGTCGGGCCGGGTGGTCGAGGACATCGCGGCGGAGCGGGGCCTGGACCCGTTCCACTGCCTGGTCGAGATCTGCGCGGCCGACGGACTCCGCACCGTCCTGTGGCCCATGCCCACCGACAACGACCCCGCCTCCTGGGCGCTGCGCGCCGAGACCTGGCAGCACGAGGACGTACTGCTCGGCGGGTCCGACGCGGGGGCGCATCTGGACCGGATGTGCGGAGCGCCGTACACCACCCGGTTCCTCGGCGACTGTCTGCGCGGCCGCAGACTGCTCGGCCTCGAGCAGGCGGTGAAGATGCTGACCGACGATCCCGCCCGGCTCTTCGGGCTGCGGGAACGGGGCCGGATCACGGAGGGCTGGCATGCGGACCTCGTGCTCTTCGACCCGGAGCGGATCGCCGCCGGCCCGGCCACCCTGGTGCACGACCTGCCGGGCGACAGCCCCCGCCTGGACGCGAAGGCGATCGGGGTGCGGGCGGTCTGGGTGAACGGGGTCGAGGCCATCCGTGACGACGCGGTCAGCGGCGCCGTGCCCGGGAAGGTGCTGCGGTCCGGCCGCGACACCAGCACGGTGAGCACCCGGTGAGGGACGCGGCCGACGGGCAGCCGCTGTTCGTCGGGGGACGCTGGGTGGACCCCGACGGCGGCCACTACGCGGTCGTCGACCCGGCCACCGAAGAGACCGTCGGCTGGGCTCCGGAGGCCTCCGAGGAGCAGGTACTGGCCGCCTGCGCGGCCGCCCGGGAGGCGTTCGACGGCTGGTCACGCACCCCGGCGGCGGAACGGGCGGCGGTCCTCGGCCGGGCCGCCGACATCATCCGCGGCAGACTGGCGGAGTTCGCCGACCTGGCCCGGGCGGAGACCGGCGCGACGACCGGGACCGCCCGGGCGATGCAGGTGGGGGTGGCCGCAGCCCGGTTCCGCCGGTACGCCACCGTCGAGCCCGCCGAGTGGGCGATCCCGCCGCAGATCAACGAGGCCGGGCCGATGGGCAGGGCGGGGGTGATGGGCGCGCTGGCGGTGCGCCAGCCGGTGGGCGTGGTCAGCTGCATCACGTCGTACAACAACCCCTGGGCCAACCCGGCGGGCAAGGTCGCGCCCGCGCTGGCCATGGGCAACACGGTGGTGGTGAAACCTGCCCCGCAGGACCCGCTCTCCGTCTACCGCATGGCCGAGGCGCTGGAGGCGGCCGGCGCCCCGCCGGGCGTGCTGAACGTCGTCTCCGGCCGGTCGGCCGGCGTCGGCGAGGCCGCGGTGGCCTCGTCCGACGTCGACATGGTGAGCTTCACCGGGTCCACGGCCGTCGGGCAGCGCATCGCCGAGGTGTGCGGGCGGGACATGAAACGGCAGCTGATGGAGCTGGGCGGGAAGGGCGCGGCCGTCGTCCTCGCCGACGCAGACGTCGGTTCCGCGGTGGCGGGCATCGGCACCACCTTCTCCTTCTACAGCGGGCAGATCTGTACGGCACCCACGCGGGTGCTGGTGCAGCGGCCGCTGTACGACCGGCTGGTGGAGCAACTGGCCGCCTACGCGGGCCGGCTGAAGGTCGGAGACCCGGCGGCACCGGACACGGTGGTGGGGCCGCTGATCACGGCCGCGCACCGGGCGCGGGTCGAGTCCTACGTCGAACTCGCCGGGAAGGAGGGCGCGACGGTGGTGACGGGCGGCGAGCACTCCCGCTGCCCCCTGCCGGAGCGGGGTTTCTACCTCGCGCCCACCCTCCTCGCCGACTGCACCAACGAGATGCGCGCGGTCCGCGAGGAGATCTTCGGTCCGGTCGTCGCGGTCGTCCCCTTCGACGAGGAGGACGAGGGCATCGCCCTCGCCAACGACTCCGACTACGGCCTCATCGACTACGTCTGGTCGGGGGACGTGGCCCGCGCCTTCCGGGTGGCGCGGCGGCTGCGGGCGGGAGGCGTCGGGATCAACACCGTCGGGCGGAACATGGAGGCACCCTTCGGCGGGTTCAAGAAGAGCGGGGTGGGCCGGGACGTCGGCTCCTACGCCCTGCACGCCTACAGCGAGACGCAGGCGATCGTCTGGCCGGGGTGAGGGCGGACGGCGGCTGCTCCTGACGTGTGGCCCGCACGGCGGGGCGTGCCGGGAGGCGATCCGGGTGCCGTAGAAAGGCGGGGCGGATTGCCGACTTCGGGAGGACGTGTTGCCGAGTACTGATCCGGTCCTGGTCACCGGCGCCGGCGGTGGCGTCGGAGGGGTGGGCGCGAGGGTCCTCCGGGAGCTGCGCCGGCACGGGGTGCCGGTACGGGCCCTGGTGCACCACGACGACGACCGTGCCACCGCGCTGCGGGCCCTCGACGGCGTGGAGGTGGTCGTCGGCGACCTCACGCGCGGCGCGGACGTGGTCGCGGCCCTGGACGGCTGCCGCAGGGCGTACTACGGGATGAGCCCGTCGGCCGACTACCTGGAGGCCACCGCGACCGTGGCGGCGGCGGGGCTCGCGGGCGGCCGGCTCGAACTGCTGGTGCACATGTCGCAGATGACCGTCTCCCAGATGACCCTCACCAGCAGCACGGAGTCGCACCAGCAGCGGCTGCACTGGCTCTCCGAACACGTCCTCAACTGGTCCGGGCTGCCGGTCGTCCACGTCCGGCCGACGGTGTTCATGGAGAACCCGCTCTTCGGCGTGCTCGCCGTGGCCTCCGCCCGGCGTGACGGCACGATCCGCCTTCCCTTCGGCACCGCGCGCACCTCGCCGGTGGCCGCCCGCGACGTGGCCGCGGTGGTCGCCCGGCTGCTGCTGGACCCTTCGCCGCAGGCCGGCCGGGTCTACGAACTGACCGGCGCCGCCTCCCGCGACATGTCCGCGATCGCCGCCGAGTTCTCCGCCGCGCTGGGGCGCACCGTGACGTACGTCGACGTGCCCCACGACGAATGGGTCGAGCACGACCTCGGGCCGCTGTCCCTGGCGCCGCATCTCTTCGACCACATCGCCACGATGGCCCGGCTGCACCGGGAGAACCGCTACGACCGGGCGACCGACGACGTGACGCGGCTCCTGGGCCGCCCGCCCGCGGGCTTCGACGGCCTGCTCGAAGCCGCCGCCCCGGAGTGACCCACGCTCAGCCGTCCAGATCCACCCGTACCGTCAGCAGTTCGGTCCCGAGCAGCCTCACGGCCGTGCTGTTGCCCCGGGGCAGCGTGCGCAGCCGGGCCACCGGGTCGTCGTCGGGCAGGAGATGGGCCGTCCCCGTGTGCCACTTCCCCCCGACGCGGACCCGCACCCGGGGGTCGGCCTTGATGTTGCGGACGTACTGCGACCGCTCGCCGAACTCCGACACCAGCCAGAAGGACCCGCCGACCCGCCGGCCGCCCAGCGGTGTGCGGCGGGGCAGCCCGGAGGTGCGCCCGGTGGTCTCCAGGAGGGTCTGGAAGGGCATCAGCCGCGTGAGCGGGTTGGCGACATGACGCTGGAAGGCGGTGGTGGCGCGGAAACGGGCATCCGTGGGGCGGGGCATGGTCCGTGCGACTCCTTCGCTGCTGCGGTCTTCGGCCCGGGCGGCTCTCTCACCGGCCCAGGAAGACCGGGTTCGTCAGTGCCGCCAGGGCGCCGGGCAGCGGGCCCGCCGCCGTCTCGTGGCGCAGTTCCGCGCGTACGTACGCCGCGTACTGCGGGGTGGTCCGCCATTCGACCACGCCCGAGCCGGACACCGGGAACGGGTCGCTGGTCAGCAGGACCCCCTCGTCGGTGACGAAGCGGACCGTGCAGCGCGGCACCCCGGAGGCCTCCAGACGGACCGTCACCGGAGTGTCGTCGGCCACCTCCAGCCGCTCGCCGATCCCGGCCCGCTGGCCGCGGCCGCCCGTCGCCGTGAGGCTCACCTTCACGTTCTTCGACTCGGCGATGTAGGACCGGCCCGCGCGCAGGCCCTCCTGGACGGCCTCGCGGGTCAGGTCGTCGGCGAGGACGACGGTCTGGGGCGTCCCGACGGCGTCCGGGTCGCGGTGCGCGTCGCTGTTGCCCATCGCCGGCAGCCATCGTCCGCCCGCGCGCACCGACGCGACCAGCGTGGCGTCCCAGGCGGACAGGGCCACCTCGTCGTCGGGGGTGTAGGGGCCGTTCCACACCTCGACCGCGTCCGCGTCCCCGAACCCGAACTTCCAGGCGCAGCCCACACAGGTGGCGTGCGGATGCGCCGGTACGACCAGGCCGCCGGCCTTGCGGATCTGGTGGGCGAAGCGGCCGAAGCGGTTGTCGCGGGCCCGGTAGCGCCAGTCGACGAAGGTCCCGGGGTCCATGCCGAGGGCGACGACGTGGCCGTTGCGGGTGGTGACCTCCTCGCCGAGCAGGATCAGCAGGTCGTCGCCGGCCTGGTCCGCCCAGTGCGCGTGCGAGGAGTGCGTGTTGTGGTCGGAGGAGTTGATGAAGTCCAGGCCGGCGGCACGGGCGAGGGCAGCGATCTCGGCGGGGGTGCGGCGGCCGTCGGAGTACCAGGAGTGCAGGTGGCAGTCGCCCCGGTACCAGTCCCGGCCCCGGCCCTTGGCCCGCTCCGGCGGGTAGACCGGGCGGACGGGGGTGCCGGTCTCGCCGTACGTCAGCGTGATCGTCAGCTCGTAGTTCAGCCCCTGCGGGGCGACCGTGTAGGGGCCGAGGGCGACCTGCCAGGTGCCGGCGCGGACCGGGCCGGGCAGGTACCCCGGGGTGGCGTCGTCGGCGCGGATGAAGAACTCCGTGCGGGCCCCGCCCGACCAGCCCCGGAAGCCCTTGCCGCCCAGCTCGGTGCCGTGCTGGTCGAAGACGCCGATGTCGAGCGCGTTGCCCGTGGTGCCGGCCGGGACGCCCGGCCGGTCGTAGGTGTAGGAGACCTTGATCTCCCGGACGCCGGCGGGGACCTCGACCGGGACGTACACGAAGTCCGGGCAGCCGGGCGGCAGCGTGCCGCGTACCGTCCGCGTCTCCTGGGTCCCCGGGTCCTGACCGTCCGCCGCTGCGAAGCTCACGGTCCCCAACGTAAGGGCTGCCGCCGCGCCCGTCACGAACAGTGCGCGTCTGCCGATGCCGTGCGTGTCCTCACACATGCCGGTGACTCTCCCCTCTCGACGTGAACTCCCCTGGAAGGTCGGGGAATCCACAGGCATCCGTATGGCACGTGCATAGCCGTGTGAAAGACGGGACGGATGATGCCGACCAGTCGGTATGGACATATCGCGCCATCGCCGGTACAGATGGCCCATGCGCATAGCCGTCACGATCTTCCTCACCGACGAGACCATCACCCCCGTCCGGCTCGCCCGTGAGCTGGAAGCGCGCGGTTTCGCCGGCCTCTACCTGCCCGAGCACACGCACATCCCCGTCGAACGGACCACCCCGTACCCGGCCGGCGGCGACCTGCCCCGCGAGTACGGGCGCACCCTCGACCCCTTCGTCGGACTCGGCCAGGCCGCCGCGGTCACCGAGCGTCTCGGCCTCGGCACCGGCATCACCCTGGTCGCCCAGCACGATCCGATCGACCTCGCCAAGCAGATCGCCACCCTCGACCACCTGTCCGGCGGCCGCTTCACGCTCGGCGTCGGCTTCGGCTGGAACGTCGAGGAGGCCGCGGATCACGGCGTGACCTGGCGGACGCGACGGGAGCTGAGCCGGGACCGGATGGCGCTGATGCGGGCGCTGTGGACGGAGGAACCGACCGCCTACGAAGGGGAGTTCGGGAGCGTACGGGCATCGTCCGCGTATCCCAAGCCCGTCCAGAAGCCGCGCGGGCCGGTCGTCGGTCCGCGCACGCTGGTCGGCGGGGCGGCGGGGCCGAAGCTGTTCGCCCACATCGCGGAGTACGCGGACGGCTGGATGCCGATCGGAGGACGCGGGCTCACCGAGTCGCTGCCGGTCCTGCGGGGCGTGTGGACCGACGCGGGGCGGGATCCGGCGGGGCTGCAGGTCGTCCCGTACGCGGTCTTCCCGACCCCCGGCAAACTCGCGCACTATGCCGAACTGGGCGTCGAGGAGGTCGTGGTCCAGCTGCCTCCGGCGGGGGAGGCGGAGGTACTGGCGGCGTTGGACGGGTACGCGCGGCACCTCTGAGCGCATGCGTCGTCGGCCGCGGGCGCGCTGTGGCCGGTCGCGCAGTTCCCCGCACCCCTTCAGGGCGCCTGCTGCAGCCCTGCTTCGAGGGGCGCGGGGAACTGCGCGACCCCCCCCACATATCCGCAGCCGACGACGCACCGCCGCCCCACCGACCCCACCGAACCCGAACGTATGCTCAAAGAATGACGACTTCCGCGACCTCCGGAACCGGCCCGACCGAGAACTCCATGCGTCGCGCCCTCAAACGCGCCCGGGACGGCGTCGCCCTCGACGTCTCCGAGGCCGCCGTGCTCCTCCAGGCCCGCGGCGAGGCGCTCGACGACCTCGCCGCGTCCGCCGCCCGGGTGCGCGACGCGGGTCTGGAGCAGGCGGGCCGCCCGGGTGTCATCACGTACTCGAAGAGCGTCTTCATCCCCCTCACCCGCCTGTGCCGCGACAAGTGCCACTACTGCACCTTCGTCACCGTCCCCGGAAAGCTCCGCCGAGCCGGGCACGGGATGTTCATGTCCCCCGACGAGGTCCTCGACGTCGCCCGCAAGGGCGCGGCCCTCGGCTGCAAGGAAGCCCTGATCACCCTCGGCGACAAGCCGGAGGACCGCTGGCCGGAGGCGCGCGAGTGGCTCGACGCGCACGGTTACGACGACACGATCGCCTATGTCCGGGCCATCTCCGTCCGCATCCTGGAGGAGACCGGCCTGCTGCCGCACCTCAACCCGGGCGTGCTGTCGTGGACGGACTTCCAGCGCCTGAAGCCCGTCGCGCCCTCCATGGGCATGATGCTGGAGACCACGGCGACCCGCCTGTGGTCCGAGCCCGGCGGCCCGCACCACGGTTCCCCGGACAAGGAACCCGCCGTCCGGCTGCGGGTCCTGGAGGACGCGGGCCGTTCCTCGGTCCCCTTCACGTCGGGCATCCTGATCGGCATCGGCGAGACGTACGAGGAGCGGGCCGAGTCCCTCTTCGCGCTGCGCAGGGTCGCCCGCTCGTACCACGGCATCCAGGAACTGATCATCCAGAACTTCCGCGCCAAGCCGGACACGGCGATGCGCGGGATGCCGGACGCCGAGCTGGACGAACTGGTCGCGGCGGTCGCGGTGGCCCGTCTCGTGATGGGACCGGCGGGCAACATCCAGGCGCCGCCCAACCTCGTGGACAGCGAGTACGAGCGCCTGATCGCGGCCGGCATCGACGACTGGGGCGGGGTCTCCCCGCTCACCGTCGACCACGTCAACCCCGAACGCCCCTGGCCGCAGATCGAGGAACTCACCGAGCGCTCCCGGGCCGCCGGCTTCGAGCTGCGGGAACGGCTCTGCGTGTACCCGGAGTTCGTGCGCCGCGGCGAGCCCTGGCTGGACCCGCGGCTGCGTCCGCACGTGGCCGCGCTGGCGGACCCGGAGACGGGCCTGGCCGTCCCGGACGCGGTGGTCGAGGGGCACCCCTGGCAGGAGCCCGAGGAGGTCTTCGTCGCGACCGGCCGTACCGACCTGCACACCGCCATCGACACCGAGGGCCGTACCGGCGACCGCCGCGACGACTTCGACGAGGTGTACGGCGACTGGGGCGCCCTGCGGGAGGCGGCCGCCCCCGGCATGGCGCCCGAGCGCATCGACACCGACGTCCGCCAGGCCCTGGCGACCGCGGCCGACGATCCGACGAGGCTCACGGACGCCGAGGCCCTCGCCCTGTTCCACGCGGACGGCCCGGCCCTTGACGCGCTGACCCGGATCGCCGACGACGTGAGGAAGTCGGCGGTCGGCGACGACGTCACCTACATCGTCACCCGCAACATCAACTTCACCAACGTCTGTTACACCGGCTGCCGGTTCTGCGCCTTCGCCCAGCGCCGCACCGACGCCGACGCGTACACCCTCTCCCTGGACCAGGTCGCCGACCGGGCGCAGCAGGCGTGGGACGTGGGCGCGGTCGAGGTCTGCATGCAGGGCGGCATCCACCCCGACCTGCCCGGCACGGCGTACTTCGACATCGCCAAGGCGGTCAAGGAGCGGGTGCCCGGCATGCACGTGCACGCGTTCTCGCCGATGGAGGTGGTGAACGGCGCGACCCGCACCGGCATGTCGATCCGGGAGTGGCTGACCGCGGCGAAGGAGGCGGGGCTCGACACCATCCCCGGCACGGCCGCCGAGATCCTGGACGACGAGGTCCGCTGGGTCCTCACCAAGGGCAAGCTTCCCACCGCCACCTGGATCGAGGTCGTCACGACCGCCCACGAGGTCGGCATCCGCTCCTCGTCCACGATGATGTACGGCCACGTCGACCAGCCCCGGCACTGGCTGGGCCACCTGCGCACGCTGGCCGGCATCCAGCAGCGGACCGGCGGCTTCACGGAGTTCGTGACGCTCCCCTTCATCCACACCAACGCCCCCGTCTACCTGGCGGGCATCTCGCGGCCGGGCCCGACCATGCGCGACAACCGCGCGGTGACGGCCGTGGCCCGCCTCCTCCTTCACCCCCACATCCCGAACATCCAGACGAGCTGGGTGAAACTGGGCGCCGAGGGTGCGGCCGAGATGCTCCGCTCGGGCGCGAACGACCTGGGCGGCACGCTGATGGAGGAGACGATCTCGCGGATGGCCGGCTCGTCGTACGGCTCCTACAAGTCGGTGCGGGACCTGATCGCGGTGGCCGAGGCCGCGGGCCGCCCGGCGAGGCCGCGCACGACGCTGTACGGCGAGGTGTCCGAGGAGCGCCGGCGCGCGGCGGAGGCGTCCGACGGGCACCTGCCGGAGCTGCTGCCGGTACTGGACTGAACGGACCGGGCGGGCCGGACCGGGCGGGCCGGGGCCGGGGCCGGAGCGAGAGGGCAGCGCGCAGTACGATGATCCGACCCCTGTGCGATTACGTAGGGGGCCCTCATAACGGAGGAGATGCGTACCCGTGGCTGCCCGACTGCTGCCCTCCTGGGTCTGGGTCACCGGTCTGACGGCCGGGGCGACGGTGGCCGTCGTCTTCCTCGCCCTGCAGGCCGACAAGGGGCCGCATCCGACGGCCGCGGCGGTCCGCCCGTCGGCGAGCGCGTCGGCGCGCGCCCACCCCTCCGTGTCCCCGAAGCCCACGAAGGCCCCCGAGGTGCCGGCGGCCTCCGGCACGGGCCGCCGGATCGTCTACTCGCTCGGCGCCAAGCGGGTGTGGACGGTCGACGCGAGCGACAAGGCGACCCGTACCTTCACGGTGTGGCCGGGGACGGTGACCCCCGACCCCGGCACCTACACGATCTCCAAGACCCTGTCCGGCACGACCGGCTCGGACGGCGTCCAGATCGAGCACATCCTCTACTTCGCCTCGAAGTCCGGGCTGTCGATCGCCTTCTCCAACGCGGTCGACGGCTCGTCGCCGCCGCCCGCCGCCGGCAAGCAGACCAGCGGCATCCGTATGCACAAGGCGGACGGCGCGGCCCTGTGGACGTTCGGCACGGAACCGGACACCAAGGTCACGGTGGTCAAGTAGCCGGCGACCGCTCCGGCAGCCGTACGACGACGAGGGCGATCCCGGTGAGCACCAGCACCCGGGTCGCCGCGTCCAGCCCGTTCCAGGTCTTGGACTGCCACATCGAGAACCACTCCCCGCCGATCCCGATGAACCCGGCCCCGAAGAGCAGGACCAGCATCAGCAGGCCGTAGGTGGACAGACGGCGCGCACGGTCGTCGTCCCGCCAAAACCACAGCGCGGTCCCGGCGACGAGCACGAGCGCGGCGACGGTCTCCCACACGATGATGGCGACATAGGCGGTGTTCTGCAGCCCTCTGCCGGTGACGGCCCGCCACATCAGGTCGTCGTCCTTGAACGTCGTGTCCATGGCCAACACGTGCTGGACGAAAGCCTGGTTGGTGCCGAAATCGGTGATGTTCCCGAAGGCGACGAGGGTGATGTAGAGCGCGACCGTGCCGGTGAGCAGGGCGGCGGCGAGGGAGAGCGCACGAGGCGCACGGGAGGTGGACATGTCACCGTCCTTCCCGCTCTCCGCCGTTCACACCCCCGCGTCCCGAACCGGACGCAGGAGTGCCGTGAGCGAGTGCTGGGCATATCAAGGTGACCGTTGCGCCAGGCGGAGGTGGAGTATGACCGAGGACGGCCGGCTCATATGTGCCGTCGGGAAAGTGGCACAGCCCAGCTTCATGGGCCGCTTGACTCTCTCCTTCGTGGTGATTCTGATTTCCATAGGCCTTCAACTTCTCCTGAAGATCTCCTCGTCCGACAGTGCGGGCACGTCGCCGATCAACAAGGAGGATGCCGTCCTCTGGAAAGACCTGACGATATCGGCAGTCGTTTCCTTTTCGGTATACGCCGCCACTCGCGTCCAGGAGGCGCAGTTCAATCAGTACCAGTTGATGGCGCTCGTCGGCGTCATCGTCCTTTCCTGCGCGATAGTCCCCACTTATGTTCGCTGGTACGGCTACGATTCCACGACCAGTCCGCCAGTGCCGCACAGGTGGCGAGGGATCGTGATCCCGAACGTGCTCAGCGCGGTCAGCATTGTGGTGGCCATTGTGTTCGGCGTTAATTTCGCCCAGTGAGGCATAGATGCGAACACCGGCTCTCGCACCTCTTTTCCTCTGTGTTTCCTACGTCGCGGTCTGTGTTTATGCCATATCCATCTATGCGGGTGCGGTGCAGGCCGTCATGCTGATCGGCGCCACGGCTGGTCTGGCTGTGGTCTGCTCCGTCGCGTACGTGGCTCTGGTGAGGCACCACTACGTGCTCGAGTTTCTCCGCATGCGCAGGGCGGGCCGTGAATCCTCCCCCGAATGGCAGGAGGGTTACTCCCGGCGGATCCTTCAGTTCACCGGAAGCGAGAGGGTCAAGCTGATCGCCTCCATCCTCAAGAACGTCCAGGTGGCGGGACCTGAAGCCAACGAGATGGCCAGAGGCTTCCTGGCGCGCGCCGCGCGGGAGAGCGACTCTCCGCAAGAGCAGATGCGGATCGCCGTCCGGGGTCTGGTGGAACAGCTCGGCCGCCCGCGCTGACCCGGTCCGGCTTGCGGCCGCGCGACCGGCCCGACGTCGAGCGGCATGGTGGCCGCCCCCGGATGCCGGGCCCTCTGCCAGACTTGGTGCGGACCGGCTGCGGGGGTGGTGCGGATGGGGTCGACACGGCCGTCGATGCAGGAGCTGATCGGGCGGCGCCGGAGGGCCGGGTTCGTCGGACGGGCCGAGGAGCGGGCCGCGTTCCGGCACAACCTCGACCTGCCGCCGGAGGACGAGCGCCACCGGTTCCTGTTCCACGTGCACGGCGACGCGGGTGTCGGGAAGACCCGGCTGGTGCGGGAGCTGGAGCAGATCGCCCGGGAGGCCGGGGCGTTGACCGTGTACGTCGACGAGAGCGTGGCCGGCGTGCCCGAGGCCATGGCGGTGATGTGCCATCAGCTCGCGTCCCAGGGTGCGCGGTTCAGGGATCTGGAGCGGCTGCTGGCCGTGCACCGGGAGCGGCGGCACGAGGCGGAGGCCGCCCTGGCGATGGGCGGACCGCAGGACCGGGAGGGGCCGTCGGCGGGGAGCCTGGCGGTGGCGCGGGCGGCTCAGGCGGGGCTGGGGATGGTCCCGGTGGCCGGCGCCTTCGCCGGCGCCCTCGACACGGACCGCCTCGCGCAGGGCGCCGACCGGCTCCGGGCCCGCTTCCGCAGCCAGGAGGACGCCCAACTGGTGCTGTCCCCGGAGCGGGTGCTGACCCCGGTGCTGCTGAGCGAGCTGGCCGGCGCGGCCGGCAACGCCCCCTGGATCGTCCTCCTCCTCGACACCTACGAGCGCACCGGCCCGTTCCTCGACCCCTGGCTGCACGACGTGATGACCACCGACCGCTACGGCGCCCTCCCCGCCAACGTCGTCGTGGTCACCTCCGGCCAGCACCCGTTCGACACGGCCCGCTGGGGCAGCTTCGCCGACTTCAGGACGGACCTGCCGCTCGGCCCGTTCACGGAGGCGGAGGCCAGAGGACTGCTCGCGGACAAGGGAGTGCGGGACGAGCCCGTGGTCGCCGAGGTGCTGCGCCTGACGGGCGGGCTTCCGGTACTCGTCTCCACGCTGGCCGAGTCCGGGCCCGTCGGCCCCGGGGAGGTCGGGGATCCGAGCGCCACGGCGGTCGACCGGTTCCTGAAATGGGAAAGGGACCCGGTGCGCAGAGCGGCCGCGCTGGCGGGCGCGCTGCCCAGACGGCTGGACGTGGACGTGTTCCGGTCCGCCGTGGACGGCCCCGAGGACCGGGCGGACGCGCTCTTCGCGTGGCTGCGGGGCATGCCGTTCGTCAGCGAGCGCGGGGGGCGGTTGCAGTACCACGACGTCGTACGGGCGCCCATGCTCCGCCTCCAGCGGCTGCGCTCACCCCAGGGCTGGGCGGAGCGGCACGCCCGGCTCGCCGAGACGTACGGCAGGCGGCGCACGGAGGCCGAAGCCGACCTGGAACCGGACGAGTTGTGGGCGGACGAGGGATGGCGGGAACTGCGGCTCGGCGAGTCGTACCACCTGCTGTGCGCGAGACCCCGCGCCGCGCTCCCGGCCGCCCTCGCCGACGTCGTCACCGCCTGCGCCCACGGCGACGACGTCGTACGGCCCTGGGTGCGGCTGCTGGCCGAGGCGGGCGAGGCCGCCGACGCCGAGGCCGTACGGACCTGGGGCGGCGACCTCTCCGAGGCGCTCGCCGGTGCCGGGCTCGCCGAGGTGCTCCGGCTGCTGCTCGGCCGCGCCCGGGGCGACGAGCCGTGGCGGGCGGCGGCCTGGGCACTGCGCGCCGACGCGCTCGCCCGGGACGGCGCGCCCGAGCGGGCCCTGGCGGAGTACGACCACGCCCTCGCCCTGGATCCGGCTCTGGTCCGGGCCCACCGCGGGCGGGCCGTGACCCGCGGCGGGACGGGCGACTACGAAGGCGCGCTCGCGGGCCTGGACCGGGTGCTCGAACTGGAGCCGGACAACCCGTGGAACGTCATCCTGCGCGGCGAGCACCACCGGCTGGCCCGGCACCACGACGAAGCGGTCGCCGACCTGAGCGAGGGGATCGGGCGCGACCCCACCAGCGAGTTCGCCTGGGCCTCGCGCGGGGCCGCCCACGAGCGCCGGGGCGACCTCGACGCGGCCCTGGCCGACCTCGACCAGGCGCTGCGGCTCAAGCCCGACTACGCGTGGGCCCTCGCCCGCCGCGCCCGTGTCTGGCGCGGTCTCGGCGACCAGAGCCGCCGCCTCGCGGACCTGGACCGTGCTCTCGCCCTGCAACCGGACTGGGCCTGGGGCCGCTGCGAACGCGGCGACGCGCTGCGCGTCAACGGCCGTGACGAGGAGGCGCTGGCCGACTACGACCGTGCCCTCGAACTCGACCCCGGCTACGCGTCCGCGTACGCGAGCCGGGGCGTCTGTCTGGCCAACCTGAACCGCCACGGGGAAGCCCTCACCGACCTGGACCGCGCCCTCGCGCTGAATCCGGAGTATCCCTGGGCCCTGGAACAACGGGCCGCTGTCCTGCGCCGGTGCCTCCCCACCCGCCCGACCTGACCGAAATCCGGCCACGCGGGATCACATGACCCACACTTCGCACACCTGGCTGCCCCCTGAACGGACCGTTCCCGGTCGATTACAGTGCTGTGCGCTCGTATGTACGGACGGTGCCCGTGAGGAGGTCATGGTGGTGAGTGCGACGCCGGGTGCCGTCTGGGGCCGTGCCGAGCAGCAGGACTTCCGGAGCCGGGTGCGGGGCGCGTTGCTCGGGTCCGCCCTCGGGGACGCGCTCGGCGGCCCCGTGGACGGGCTGACGCTGGAGGAGATCAGGGCGGCCTACGGGCCCGAGGGGCTGGTGGATCTCGGGTTCGGGTCCGGGCGGCGCGGGACGGTGACCCATCACACCCAGCTGACCCTCTTCACCGTGGACGGCCTGATAAGAGCCCAGGTGAGGCGGGACACCGGAGCCTGGCACCCGCCGACCGACCTGCACCGGGCGTATCTGCGGTGGGCGGCCACCCAGCGGGACTGGGGGCCGGACGAGCGGCGCAAGGAGGACGGGTGGCTGGCCAGGGAGGAGTGGCTGTACGCCCGGCGGGACCCGACGCGCTCGCTGCTGATGGGGCTCGGGGACGAGACCATGGGGACCCTGGAGTCGCCGAAGAACCCCGACGACATGGGGCCGGAGGCAGTCGCCCGGTCCGCGCCGTTCGGGCTGCTGGTCGGCTGGGAGCCGCAGCTGGTCGTCCAGCTGGCCGTGGAGTGCGCGGCGCAGACCCACGGGCACCCGACCGCCTGTCTCTCGGCGGGCGGGTACGCGGTGATCGTGCACGCGCTGGCCCGGGGGGACTCGCTGGACGGGGCCGTCCAGCGGGCGCTGGCCCTGCTCGCCGCCCGGCCGGGGCACCAGCCCGTCTCGGACGCGTTGCAGCACGCGCTCGGCGCCGTACGGCAGGGGATGCCCTCCCCGGCGCGGGTCGAGGAACTGACCGGCGACGGGGCGGCGGACGGGACGCTCGCGGCCGCCGTGTACTGCGCGCTCGTGGGTGAGGACGTACGGCACGGACTGTGCCTCGCCGTCAACCAGGCCGGACCCTCCGCCGTCGCCGGGGCCCTCACCGGCGGCCTGCTGGGCGCCCTGCACGGCGAGACGGCCCTCCCACCGGCCTGGCTGGCCGAACTGGAGGGCCGTCCCACGATCCTCGAACTCGCCGACGACTTCGCGATGGAGATGACCCAGGGCCCGGCCCTGCACGGTCCGGCGGGCGCGGCCCCCGGCTGGCTGGCCCGCTACCCGCGTTAGGTGTCCGTGGGCGGAGGCGGAGTGACGTGCTGCCGACGCGGAGCGGCCTGACCCCGTCGGCTCGAAGCCACCGACGGTCCGTGGTCGCGTCCAGGCAGGAATCCACTGGTCCACCACCGGGACACTGGGCGGGAGCCACCCCGTCGAGGTGTGGATGATGCCGGGGTCCGAGGCGAGCCTCGGGTTGATCTCGAACTTGATGTCCGGCAGGTTCCCGGGGCCGCCGTGGGAGACCTTCTCGCCGGTCCGGAACTCCCGGAAACCGACCTGCCCGAGGCCGGGTACCGAGCAGGGGCGGGCACGGGAGCCGGCCCTGCCCAGCGCACGCCACGGTCCGGTGTTCGCGCCCGTCGGGGGTTCGGGCCCCACCGGTCTCTTCGCGCACGCGACGGGGGCGCGGTGTCATCGCGCCCCCGTCGCGTACGGTCGGCCGGCGCCCGTCAGTCCTGGACCGGCCTTCCCGCCTGCGCCTGCGCCTGCGGCTGTGCCTGTGCCGGGACCCTCGCGGCCGCGCTGTCCCCGTCCGTGTTCACCGTCTCGATGATCGCCAGACGATCCGGGGTGTCCTCCGGCTTCAGGTAGCCGATGAGGATGTAGAGGACCAGGGAGACGGCCAGCGGGACCGACACCTGGTACTGGAGCGGTACGCCGCCGTCGACGTTCCAGTTGATCGGGTAGTTGACCAGCCAGAAGGCCAGCAGGCCCGCCGCCCAGCTGGTGAGCGCGGCCGTCGGGCCGGAGCGGCGGAACGGGCGCAGCAGACCCAGCATCATCGGGATCGCGATCGGGCCCATCAGACCGGCCACCCACTTGATGACCACCGTGATGATGTCCTTGAACGTGGGCGAGTTGACCTGGGTGGCCACCGCCATGGACAGACCGAGGAAGACCACCGTCGTCACCCGGGCCGCGATCAGCCCGGAACGCTCGCCCCAGGTCCGGGCCCGCGACGACAGCACCGGCGCCACGTCACGGGTGAAGACGGCGGCGATCGCGTTGGCGTCGGAGGAGCACATCGCCATCGTGTGGGAGAAGAAGCCGACGACGACCAGGCCCAGCAGGCCGTGGGGGAGGAGCTGTTCGGTCATCAGGCCGTAGGAGTCGGAACCGTCCGGCTTCTGCGCGTGGACGAGCAGGGGCGACATCCACATGGGGAAGAACAGGACCACCGGCCAGATCAGCCAGAGCGCCGCGGAGAGGCGGGCGCTGCGCTCGGCCTCCTTGGGGCCGGCCGTCGCCATGTAGCGCTGGGCCTGGTTGAGCATGCCGCCGTTGTACTCGAAGAGCTTGATGAAGAGGAAGGCGAGCAGGAAGACCGTGCCGTAGGGGCCGACCAGCGGCTTGCCGTGACCGTGCAGGGCCGGCTGGTCGAAGGCGTCGAAGATGCCGATGCCCTTGTCGTTCAGCTTCAGCACGACGGCGACGAACATCGAGACGCCGGCCAGCAACTGGATGACGAACTGGCCCAGTTCGGTCAGCGCGTCCGCCCACAGGCCGCCGATCGTGCAGTAGATCGCGGTGATCGCGCCGGTGATGAGGATGCCCTGGTTGAGCGAGACACCCGTGAACACCGACAACAGGGTGGCGATCGCCGCCCACTTGGCGGCCACGTCGACGATCTTCAGCAGCATGCCGGACCAGGCCAGCGCCTGCTGCGTGGTCAGGTTGTACCGGTTCTTCAGGTACTCCAGCGGGGAGGCCACGTGGAGGCGGGACCGGAGCCGGTTGATGCGCGGGGCGAAGAGTTTCGAACCGATCGCGATGCCGAGCGCGATCGGGAAGGACCAGGTGACGAACGACGTCACGCCGTAGGTGTAGGCGATGCCCGCGTACCCGGTGAACATCACCGCGCTGTAGCCGGACATGTGGTGCGAGATGCCGGAGAGCCACCAGGGCATCTTTCCGCCGGCCGTGAAGAAGTCGCTCACGTTGTCCACGCGCTTGTGCGACCAGATGCCGATCGCGACCATCACGCCGAAGTAGCCGATGAGCACGGCCCAGTCGAGCCCGTTCATGTGCCCCCCTTCCAGGGTCCGCCTTCTGAACTCCGCTCAGCTGGCTGGCACTTCGCATAAGCGGAGTGGGGACGGGGAAGGCCGCGAAGTGCCCGCTCATCGTGGGTTCGGTCGCGAGGGCGCGACAAGCGGGCGTAAGGTCAAGGGAAAGTAAAATCGTTCGCCTTGCTGACCTTGATTCACGTCCATGAACGCCCGAGAGTGGTCCCGGATACGCCGGAACCGGTGCCTCAGCGCATCAGCTCCCCCGCGTTGACCAGCAGCGACTGGCCCGTGATGGCCCGCGCCCGGTCCGACGCCAGGAACACCGCCGCGTCCGCCACGTCCCCGTCCGTCGCCAGCTCCGGCAGCGCCATCCGCTCCGTCAGCCGTCCCAGCACCTCCTCCTCCGGCACCCCCTCGGTGTGCGCCGTGAACTGCACGTAGGCCTGCACCGGCGGCCCCCACATCCAGCCGGGCAGTACCGTGTTGACCCGGATCCGGTACGGCCCCAGCTCCCGCGCCAGCGAGTACATCGCGCTGGTCAGCGCCCCCTTCGAGGCGGCGTACGCGGCCTGCCGCACCTGCGAGGGCGCGGCCACCGCCGACTGCGTCCCGACGAAGACCACCGAGCCGCCCCTCTCCTTCATCGCCGGCAGGCACGCCCGGGTCATCCGCAGCGTCCCCAGCAGGTTGACGTCGACGACCGACGCCCAGGTCGCGAAGTCCGCGTCCTCGACCCCGCCGAAGTAGGAGTCCCACGCGGCCACGTGCACCACCGCGTCGATGCCCCCGAACCGCTCCCGGGCCAGCGCCGCCAGCGCCTCGCACTGGCCCTCGTCGGTGATGTCGGTGGGGCGGTACGCGGTCCGGCCGCCCTCGGGATCGATCCCGGCCGCGCTCTTGGCGAGGTTCGCCCCGGTCCGCGCACCGAGCACGGCGTTCCCGCCGTCCCGTACGACGGCCGCCGCGACCTGATGCCCCAGCCCGGCGCCGACCCCCGAGACGACGACCGTCTTGCCTGCGAGCAGTGACATCGATGACCTCCGGGCTCTGGCGCTTTATCTGACGGAGCGTCAGAGTATGGGCGAGCGCAGGCGGAAGGAAGGGAAGGCGCATGAGCGAGGACACGCACAGCGAGGTGTACGCGGAACTGGCAGCGGTCGGCCCCTACGGCGTCCGCCCCGGTCACGCCCTCATCACCATGGTCGAACCGCATCCCGGCCACGAGTACGCGTACAACCGCTGGTACGAGGACGACCACTACTACGCCGGCGCCATGGCCATGCCCTGGATGTACGCGGGCCGCCGCTGGGTCGCCACCCGCGACCTGCAACTCCTGCGCTACCCCGAGAAGTCGGCGATCGCCCAGCCCGTCACCGCCGGCTGCTACCTCTCCGTCTACTGGATCACCGACGGCCGCTACGCCGACCACATGAAGTGGACCGTCGCCGTCAACCGGCGGCTGAACCGGGACGCGCGCGTCTACCAGGACCGCACCCACGTCTTCACGTCGTTCCAGGACCACGAGACCACGGTGTACCGGGACGGGGCCGCCGGACCCCGCGACTTCCACGCCCTGGACCACCCGTACGCCGGGCTCGTGATGGAGGTCGTCGACAGCGAGTCGCCCGAGCAGCGGACGGAACTGCTGGAGTGGCTGCGCGGCCGCCACCTGCCCAGGCGGCTCGCCGGCTCCCCGGCGGCCATGGTCACGGTCTTCCGTCCCACGCCCCTGCCCGGCGACCGGATGACCTACGTGAAGCAGGTGGAGGGCGTCGACACCCGGCTGACCCTGCTGTGGTTCCTGGAGACGGACCCGAGGCAGTGCTGGGACGCCCGCTTCACCGGCCTGGACGAGGACGTCGCCGGATCCGGTCTGGGCAGGGTGGAACTGGTGGCACCGTTCGTACCGACCGTGCCGGGCACGGACCGTTACGTGGCGGAGCTGCGGGAGACCAGGTAGCTCACTTCAGTTCGTCGGGACACGGCGTGCCCCGGGGCAGCTGGTAGGGGGCCGCCAGCCGGTAGGTCCCCGCCTTCGGTGCCAGCAGCATCGTCCACCGGTCGCCCTTGGCGTCCTCCGGCGTCTCCAGCAGGCAGCCGCTGACGTTGACGTACGTCTTCGGCGTGCCCTCGGCGCGGTGCTTGGACGCCGGGGTCTCCTGCGGCGGCTTCAGGCTCTTGCCGTCCGCGTCGACGATGCTCAGCCACGGCGAGTACGGGATCCGGATCAGGATCCGCCCGGCCGTGCGCACCTCGATGGTCAGCTCGCCCTGCTCCGCGCTGTCGACCACCGCGTCGGGCTCGGCGAGCGGCGTCGGATCGGTCACCCGGAACAGCTGCCAGTTGGCGTCGCCCCAGACCTGCTTCAGATACGGCATCCCGCGCCGCACCAGCGCCCGCTCGCGTTCGCCGCCGTCCCCGTCGGGGTCGCCCTTCGGCAGCACCACGAAGTGCACGGCCCAGCGCTGCAGCCACTCGTGGTAGTTGGCGGAGTTGAGGGTGTCGTCGTAGAAGAGCGGGTTGCGCTCCATGTCGGCCTGACGGTTCCAGCCGCGGGCCAGGTTGACGTACGGTGCGAGCGCGGACGCCTCCCGGTGCGAGCGGGCCGGGACCACCTCGACACGGCCCTTCTCGGCGCCGACCTGCTGGAGCTGGTGGACGAGCGGAGCCAGCTCGCGGGCCCAGGACGCGGCCGGCGTCGTATGGACGATGTCGTCGACCGCCTTGAAGCCGATCCAGCCGACGAAGCCGAGGAAGGCGAGCACGGTGACGTAGTACTTGCGCGAGCGCGGCACGGTGTACGGAAGGGCCGCGATCAGGGCCGCACCCGCGAACAGCATCGGCAGCCGCGAGATGTTCGACCCGATCTGCGAACTGACCAGCCACACCAGCACGACCCCGAGGCTGTACACGGCCGCCGTCAGCCGGACCGTCTTCCACTCCTCGGGGACGAGGAAGAGGCAGAGCAGGCCGTACAGCAAGGGCATGATCACCGAGCCGAAACCCATCGGCTGGGTGCCGGAGAACGGGAACAGCAAGGCGGAGACGGCGACCACGACCGCGGGGGCGAGGCCGAGCGCCCAGGCGCCCGGCCGCCGCTTCTGCAGGAACAGCGCGACCGCGACCAGGCCGACGAAGAGCCCGGCCACCGGCGACGACATCGTGGCCAGGGCGGCGAACGGGGCGGCGACCAGCGCCTTCGCCCACCTCTTGTGGCGCCAGCGGTGCGGCCAGCAGAACACCGCCCCCACCGAGGCCAGCGCGAACACCGTGCCGAGGCCGAAGGTGACCCGCCCGGAGACCGCGTTGCAGATCAGCGCCAGCACTCCGGCGAGCGAGGCCCACAGGGGGTTCTTCACCGCGCGGCTGCGGATGAGGAGCAGGGTCAGCAGTCCGGCCGAGACCGTGCCGGCGATCATCATCGTGGTACGGACCCCGAGCACCGACATCAGGTACGGCGAGACCACGCTGTACGACACCGGGTGCATACCGCCGTACCAGGCGAGGTTGTACGCCGAGTCCGGGTGCCGCCCGACGAACTCGGCCCAGGCGTCCTGCGCCGCGAGATCGCCACCACTGTTCGCGAACGTGAACAGCCAGATGATGTGCAGCACGCCGGCGAGGGCCGTGACCGCCAGCACCGGGTGCCGCGACGGCCACTCGCGCAGCGGTTCGTCCAGATCCAGAAGGCGACGGAGCCCGCCGTTACGCTGTGTGCCGGGTCTGTCGTGCGTGCCGTGCGGCCCCGTCTTGGGCAGGGCTATTCGCGGGCCGGCTACCGGGCCCGGATCGGCGTCGTCGGCACGTGTCGGCTCCGCTGTGGCCACCTGAAGGCACTCCCCGTGTCCCGTCTTCTGTTCTCGGCCGCGTCCCACAGTGTTACCGGCCGCTTCTCGTCCAGTTCGCGGCCGTGTCCCGGCGGCCTGCGACCTGCCCCGTTTCGTGACGCTAGCACGCACCCCGCCGCGGGGCCCTGGGATGGGCCGCCATCAGCGGGGTGCGGGTACGGAATGCGTGTCTTGTGTCAGCCGAGGCGGGTCAGCTTGCTCGTGAACCCGGGCTCGGCCAGATCCCCCTGCAGGGCCACCGGGACCTGGACCGCGGACCCGGAGCCGTCACCCACGGTGAGCGCGCCGACCTTGGTGCCGGCCTTCGCGGTGTGCGGCACGTCGTCGGCCTGGAAGGTCAGCTTCACCTTCAGCCCCGACCAGCCGACCGCGGTGACGTCCTCGGTCGCCACGACCGGGGTACGGCCGCCGAGGCCGTCGTCGACATACCCGACGACGGCACCCTTCTTGTAGATCGTCGCCGACTTCAGCGCGCCCTGGGCGGCCCGGATCAGCTTGTCGCCGCCGTTGAGCGCGGCGGTGAGGATGCTGTTGTCCGAGGCGGCGCTGGCCGGCTGCCGGAGCACGGCGCCGATGATCGTGCGCGTCTCGCCGTTCACGTCCTTCTTCGCGGCGAAGACCAGGTTGCCGAGGGCGGAGGTGGTGGTGCCGGTCTTGATGCCGACGACGTCGTTGTGGCCGACCAGCTGGTTCCAGTTGCCATGGTTGGCGCCCTTGTAGTCGTCGTACGACATCATCGCGGCGACCTCACGGAACGACGGCTCGCTCGACATGGCCGCCTTCGCCAGCTTCACCTGGTCGACGGCCGTGGAGACGGTCGAGTCGGTGAGGCCGGAGGGGTCGGTGTACGTCGTGTCGGTCATGCCGAGCTTCTTCGCGGTGGTGTTCATCTTCGCCACGAACGCCTTCTCGGAACCGGCGTCCCAGCGGGCCAGCAGCCGGGCCACGTTGTTGGCGGAGGCGATGAGGATGCTCTCCAGGGCCTCGCGCTGGGTGATCGAGTCGCCGGCCGTCACGTCGACGGTGGACTCCTGCCCGGCGTTCGACTGGTCCTGGGCCGCCTGGTCGATCTTGATCTTGGGGCCGGCGGCGCCGCTCTTCAGGGGGTGGTCGCGCAGCACGATGTACGCGGTCATCACCTTGGCGACGCTGGCGATCGGCACGGCCTTCTGCTCGCCGGAGGAACCGAACGAGCCGATGCCCTGGACGTCGAGGGCGGCCTGGCCGTCGGCCGGCCACGGGATGTCGGCCTTGCTGCCGCCGAAGGTGTAGCTGTCCTTCGCGGTGAGGTCGAGGGTGGGCTGCGGGAGCGGACGGAAGGTCTGTACGACCGCAAAGACGATCAGCAGGAGTATGACCAGGGGCGTCCAGATCTTGACCCGCCGGACAGCCGTTCTGACCGGAGTCTGCGGCGGCGGAGGCGTGTTGGTCAGCTCGGCGAGCAGGTCCAGCGGGGGCTTCGGGGGCAGCGGCACCTGGGTGGTGCGCTCCGGGCCGACCTGGGGGATGACGGTGGTGCGGGTGGTGGAGGCGGTGCCGGGCTTGGCGTCCGGCTCGGCGCCCGGTTTGGTCCCCGGCTTGAGGTCCGACCTGAGGGCGACGAACTTGCTGGTGCGCTCGGGTTCGGACTCGGGGGTCTTGGGCCTGGGGCCGAGCTTGAGCGTGGTGGTGGGCTGGTCGACCTGCACCGGGCGGGGTGCCTTGAGCATGGTGGTGGGCTGATCGACGGCGTCCCCGGCTTCGCCTTCGCCGGCCGTCGTCTTCCCGCCCGCACCATCCGTGCGGGCATCGTTGTCGGGTGCGGGTGCCCCCTGCGGGTCGTCCTCGCCGCCGGCGTCCTCGGGTGCCGCGTCTTCCGGCGCCGCGTCCTCGGGTGCCGCGTCTTCCGGCGCCGCGTCCTCGGGTTCGGCCCCGTCCTCGGGGTCGCCCTCGGGCGCCGCGTCCTCGGGTGCCGCGTCCTCGGGTTCGTCGGCCGCCTCGGGCTCGTCCTCCGGTGCCGCGTCCTCGGGTTCGGCGGCGTCCTCCGGCCCGGCGGGGGTCCGCGGGTCGGCGGGCTGGGGGGCCGCCTTCGCGTCCGCCGTCGCCTCAGGCTTCGTAACGGCCTTGTCGGCGTTCTCCGATGGCCCGGGGGTTCCCTGGGGCTCCTCGGCGTCCTCGGGGCCCCCCACGGGCTCCGTGGCCGCCTCGGGCCGCTCGGGCTCCTGCGGGGTGTCGTGTTCCTCCGCGTCCTCCGCGTCCTCGCCGGATTCCCCGGCCTTCTCCGCCGGCGTACCCGTGCGTACCCACGCGGCCACCGCCTGACGGAGCTTCGTGTCGTCTTCGCCGTCCGTCTTCAGGTCCCGTACCGAGAAGATCCGGGTCGCGGTGTCCCCACCGGACGTATCCGTCTCGTCCTCGGCGGTCGCCGCCAGCCGTGGGTCGCGTGGTTCGGGAACCGTTCCCGCACCCCCCGACGTCGGTTCTGCCGACGACTCGCGCTGCTTCGACCTGTCGGGGGACTCGCCCGCCACCGATGCCTCCTCCACGCTCCGCACGTCTCCGTGCGCTGTCCGAACCATGTACCAGTGTCCTGTGTGCGGGCTTAGCCCCTGTGGTAGACGAGAACGACATACCTTCCGGTTCCCTTACAAACCGGTCACGCACCCTCGACAGACCAATGTGAGAGGGGTCACCCTGTCATTCATCCACGCGGGGAGGCATGGATGGGCAGGAGCCGCAGAACACTTCCGGAGGAGCTTCTGCTGCTCGCACTGGACCCGACCACGGGTACCACTGCGCAGCCGCAGTCGCTCGACCTCGGTCTGGCCGGAGCACAGCTAGTGGAGCTGGCGCTGGCCGGACGGATAGCCCCAGACGGGGATCGTATCGCCGTGGTGCAACCACGGCCGACTGGAGATCCGACTTTGGACTGCGCGTTGGAGTTGCTGCGAAGGCGCGGCGCTCCCGTGCGGGCTGTGCACTGGATCGGTGGGCCACGTCTGGGACTTCGCCAGACGTACCTCTCGCATCTGGAGCGGTGCGGCATGGTGCATGCCGTGGCGGGCCAGATGTGCGGGGTGCTGCCGACGACCCGGTACCAGGCGACGGACAACGAGATCTGCCGGGACATCCGTGCCCGGCTGGATTCGGCGATCCGTACCGGCGTACCACCGGACCCGCGGACCGCGGCGCTCGCCGCCCTGGCCCACGCGGTCGGTCTCGGCAAGCACCTGTATCCGGGGAACGAGGGACGCTCCTCGCGTTCCCGGCTGCGGGACCTGATCCGGCACGACCCGATGGGCGGGCTCGTGGCCCACGCCGTCATGGACGTGCAGAACGGCGCGGGTGCCCAGCCGCGCCGCGGCCCGGCCGCCCCGGCCGGGCGTCAGGCCGGACCTGGCAACAGGCCCGGTGCGCCGGAACCCGCCCGCGGAGTTCCGATGCAACCGCGCCGAGGTGCGGGCGCGATGGCGCGGGCCGTGGTGCACTGAGCCGCAGTCCCACGGCAGCGACAGCCGGCAACACAGCATCCCTGAGACCCGGTTCGGGAGCCGCCGGTCCGAGCGGGGCGGTGAGGCGCACGCGGTACGCGCCCCACCGTCCCGCTCGGCTTTTCCGGAACGTGCCCGAACCGACGCGTACGCGCCGCATAAACACGGTTTCCCAGCGGTAGGAACCACCTTGGTGGCAGTCTGCTCAACAGCAGATACGCAAAGTGGTAGCAGCAGGCAGGCAGCCGGAGGTGCACGTCCCGTGGCGTCCAATGTCAATCCAACCGTCAGGCGACGCCGGCTCGGCCAGGAGCTGCGCAGGCTCCGCGAGCTCAAGGGCATGACGGCGGAGGAAGTGGCGGAGCGGCTGCTCGTTTCGCAGTCGAAGATCAGCCGGCTGGAGAACGGGCGCCGGAGCATCAGCCAGCGCGATGTCCGCGACCTGTGCGGGGTCTACGAGGTCGAGGACCAGCGGGTCGTCGAGTCCCTGATGGAGATGGCCAGGGATTCACGGCAGCAGGGCTGGTGGCATGCGTTCGGAGACATCCCGTACAGCGTCTACATCGGCCTGGAGACCGACGCCGAGTCGCTGCGGGTGTACGAACCCCAGCTGGTCACCGGGCTGTTGCAGACCCGGGCGTACGCCGAGGCCCTGGTGCAGGGGGCGTTGCCGGAGACGTCGGCCGCCGACATCGAGAAGCGGGTCCAGGTCCGCATGCGGCGACAGGAACGTATCACCGCCGAGCTCAACCCCCTTCGGCTCTGGGTGGTACTCGACGAGGCCGCGCTGCGCCGGCTCGTCGGCAACCGGCTCGTGATGCGTGAGCAGCTGGAGTACCTGATCGAGATGTCCCAGCAGCCGCACATCACCGTCCAGGTGCTGCCCTTCGAGGTGGGCGCGCATCCCGGCCTCAACGGCCAGTACGCGATCCTGGAGTTCGCCGACGCGGCCGACTCCAGCGTCGTCTACCTGGAGGGCGTGACCAGCGACCTGTACCTGGAGAAGGCCCACGACGTGCAGAAGTACGCGGTGATGTACGAGCACCTGCGGGCCCAGTCGCTCAACGTCGAGCAGTCCCGGCAGTTCATCGCCGACGCGGCCAAGGAGTACGCCCGCTGAGCCGCCGATGAGCCCTCCCGGGCGGCGGGCGCCGGATCTTACACCGGTGCCACGCTCCGGCGGAAGTCTCCCCTGGAATATGCCATCCGGTCGAGTGAACGAGTGCTCCAGGCGAGGGAGTTGGCTAGTAGCGTCGATCACGCCAACCAGTCAGAAGGTTGGCGTGATTCGCACTACAGCAAGCACCGCAGCAACTCGCTACAGGAGTGGACATGGCACTGCTTCAGGGCGCCACGGAGACGTGGACGAAGTCCTCCTATTCCGCAGGGAACGGGGCGTGCGTCGAGGTCAAGTCGCCGACGACCGCTGGACTCGCCGTACGCGACTCCAAGGTCGAGGAGGGCCCGGTCCTCGCGTTCCCGACCGGCGCATGGAACGCGTTCGTGGCTTCGGTCAAGGCGTAGGGGCACTCGCTGACCCATCCGGCCACGCTCCAGACGACGACAACCACAACTGCACAAGCGTCACCTCAAGAGCCCTCTCGACTAGCTCGCCGTCCTTGCCGAGGGGGCTCGGCTTGTGCCCTCCGGTCCGGCCTCCGGTCCGCCCGTCGGATCGGTCGCCGGTCCGGTCACCGCGCAACCTGGCGGACGGGGAAGGCCACATCGCACACCGGGTCCAACGGGCCCGCCGCGTCCCAGTCCGCGAAGTAGACCTCCCGGCACGGACCGTCGTACTCCAGGACGGCCGCCGAACCCTTCCCCGGGCCGCCCCGCCGGGCCACCCACCCCTCCACCGCCTCGAAGGCCGCCAGGATCTGCGGATGGGCCACCTGCGCCTTGCTGATCCGCGTGTACGCCAGCGTGCGCGCCGGCTCGATGCGCACCTTCGTCTCCCAGGCCCGCCCGTGCCGCTCCGCCCAGGCCCTGGCCGCCGCCTCGTCCGCCACCGGGACACAGGCCTCGGCCGGCCCGTCGCTCTCCATGGACACCTCCGCGTAGTACACGACGAACGGCACCCCGGTCACACCCCCGCACTCGCGGGCCGCCGCCTCCAGCCGGCCCAGCGCGGCGCCGATCCAGGCGGGCAGCTCGTCCGCCAGGGTGTGCCGCGTCTCGGTGATCACCACCTGCGCCGGCACCTCCACCGTCTCCACCGCGAACGTCTCGTGCATCTCCGAACTCCTTCCCGACAGCCGTCCACGGAGATACGCGGCCAGGGTCCGCTGCCCGGCGACCCGCTGCTCGACATCCGCCCAGTAGGCGGCCAGCAGCCGAGCGGCCGTGTCGCCGTGCGCCGCCTCGACCACCTCGGCGACGCGCGCCAGCGGCATGTCCAGCCGGCGCAGCAGCGCCACCAGCCGGGCGCGCTCCACCTGCCCGGCCCGGTAGTAGCGGTAGCCGGTCGCCTCGTCGACGTGCGCCGGCGCCAGCAGCCCCAGCCGGTCGTACAGGCGCAGCGCCTTCGCCGAGAGCCGGGACCGCGCCGCGAACGCGCCGATCGTGAGCAGTCCCTCGTCCACAGCGTCAGCGTCCTCCACGGCCACATCCTCCGTCACCGGGCACCCGTGGCCCGGCTGAACCGACGCTCGTCCCTGCCCCAGGGGCAAGGTCAAGCGGCGGGAACGGGAAACGCCGACGGCGGTCACGGGACCGTCTCCCGTGACCGCCGTCGCAAGACCCCGTACGTCAGCCGATGGCCTTCTCCACCGCGGCCACGACCTCCGCCGACTCCGGCTCGGTCTGCGGTGCGAACCGGGCGACGACCTGGCCGTCCCGCCCGATCAGGAACTTCTCGAAGTTCCAGCGGATGTCACCGGTGTGCCCCTCGCCGTCGGCGAAGGGGGTGAGACGGTCGTACAGCGGGTGCCGGCCGGCCCCGTTGACCTCGACCTTCTCGGTCAGCGGGAAGGTCACGCCGTACGTTGCCGAGCAGAACTCGGCGATCTCCTCGGCGCTGCCGGGCTCCTGCCCCATGAACTGGTTGCAGGGCACCCCGAGCACGGTGAAGCCCTGCGCCGCGTACCGCTCCTGCAGCCGCTCCAGGCCGCCGTACTGCGGGGTCAGACCGCACTTGGAGGCCACGTTGACAATGAGCACGGCCTGGCCGGCATAGCCCGGCAGGTCGGCGGAACCGCCCTGGAGAGCACCGATCTCGATGTCGAGCACGGACCCGTTGTTCTCGGTAGTCGTCATGAGCGGATGCTAACTCCGCGCAGTGACCGCGCGGGTGCCGGCCTCCACCAGCACGTCCCCCGCCGCCGTCCGCGAGTACAGCACCGACCGCCCGGCCCGCCGCCGTTCCACCAGCCCGGCATCCAGCAGGACGCGCAGATGCCGCCCGACGGAGCCCAGCCCCTGCCCGGTCACCGCCGTCAGATGGGTCGTGCTCAGCGGGGCGTCCAGCAGCACCAGCACACCGGCGCGCGCGCCGCCCAGCAGCGCCGCGAGGGCAGCCGGGACCGCCTGCGCCGCGGGGTCGGAGAGCGCGCCGGCGCACGGGTAGACCAGCGCGTAACGGTCCGGCTCCTCCCAGGAGACCCAGCCGGTCCTGGGCGTCACCGGGACGAGCAGCAGATCCGCACCGGAGATCTCGCGGGGCGGGTGCTCGTGCAGGTTGACCTGGAGCCGGTTGGCGCCGAGCCAGCGGGTCCGCCCCGGCCGCACCGAGTCCAGCACCTCGGCCCAGCCGCCCCGGCTGACCTGCGCGGTCCGGGCGAACACATCCGCCTCCAGAATCCGCCGCCGCCGCTCCCAGGTCGGCCGTACGGTCACCTCCCACACGTACGTCAGCAGCTCGGCCGCCCGCCCGGGCAGGTCGTCGCGCTCCAGGGCGGCGGGCAGCGGACCGGCGAGGGCGACCCGGAGGTGCGCCCGGGCCTCGTCGGGGCGGGCCGACCGCACCCGCGCGATACCGGCCTCGACGCTCTCGCCGTCCCGGGGAGTGGGGGTGAGGAAGTCGGCGGTCCAGACGCGGCCGAGCCCGGCACGGATCAGCAGCGCGGTCACGGGGTCGGCGGCGAGCCGTGCCCGGTAGGCGGGCAGATGCGCGTCCAGCCAGTGCCGCTCGCCGGGATGGGCTGCGGTGCCGCCGTGCAACAGCCGGAGACTCGCGAAGGTCTCGGCGAAGGGAGAGAGCAGAAAGCGGCTACGGGCAAGCGTGTCCGCGTTGAGCTGCCACCAACCCAAGGGGGTCTCCCTGTCCTTGGACCCTCTCGCTTCCGCGGAGGGTCTGGCGCCTGTCAGGGCCTGTCACCTTCGCGGAGGGTCTGGCGCCCGTTAGAGCCTCTCGCATCCGCGGAGGGCCCGGCGCGAGTGAGAGCCTCTTGCTTCCGCGGGAGGCTCACCACTCGTGAGGACCTTTCGCGTCCGTGCGAAACAATAACGGCCGCCCGCAGCGCCCCCGAGACTCCCGACCATGCCCACCAGCTACCGGTCCCTTTTCCGCACACCCGAGTTCACCCCCCTCTTCCTCGGCTCCGCCGCCCAGAACGCCGGCGGTACCGTCGGCGGGCTCGCCCTCGGCACGCTCGTCTACCGCAGCACCGGCTCCCCCCTCCTCTCCGCGCTCAGCATGTTCGGCCCCTCCCTCGCCCAGGTGCTCGGCGCGACCTTCCTGCTCTCCGGCGCCGACCGGCTGCCCCCGCGCACCACCCTCGCCGCGATCTCGGCCACCTTCGCCGCCGGCACGGCGGCCATGGCGCTGCCCGGCCTCCCGCCCGGCGTCCTGCTCACCGCCGTCCTGCTGCTCGGCCTCGTCGCCTCGCTCGGCGGCGGGGTCCGCTGGGGACTGCTGAACGAGATCCTCGCCAAGGACGGCTATCTGCCCGGGCGTTCGCTGTTCAACATGATGAGCGGGCTGGTGCAGATCACCGGTTACGCCACCGGCGGCGCCCTGCTCGCCGCCGTCTCCCCCCGCGTCTGCCTGCTGCTCGCGGCGGCCCTCTACCTGACGTCCGCCGTCGTGACCCGCGCCGGCCTCACCGCCCGCCCGCCCCGTGCCGCCGGCCGCCCCTCCGTCGCGGAGACCCGCCGCACCAACGCCCTGCTGTGGGCGTCCCGCCCGCGCCGCCTCACCTATCTCGGCCTGTGGCTGCCCAACGGTCTGGTCGTCGGCTGCGAGTCGTTGTACGTGTCGTACACCCCGGGCGCGGCCGGCACCCTCTTCGCCTGCGCAGCCCTCGGCATGCTGGCCGGTGACGTGACCGTCGGCCGCCTGCTCCCGCCCGCCGTCCGCACCCGCACGGCCACCCCCCTGCTCCTGCTCCTGGCCACGCCCTACCTGCTCTTCGTCCTCCACCCGCCGCTGGCACTCGCCGCGGTGTGCGTCACCGTCGCCTCCGTCGGCTTCGGCGCGAGCCTGGTCCAGCAGGAGCGGCTGATGAGCCTGACGCCCGACGAACTCAGCGGCCACGCACTGGGGTTGCACTCGGCGGGCATGCTGACCATGCAGGGCGTGGGTGCGGCACTGGCGGGCTCGGTGGCCCAACTCACCTCGCCCGCCAGCGCGATGACCCTGATGGCACTCGCGTCACTTGCCGTGACGCTGACGCTGGCTACTGCCGGTCGGCAGGAGCGGAGGATCCCGGCGCCGGCTGCCGCGGATCCCGCGGAGCGGTGACCCCGGCAGCGGGCCCGAACCTGTCCGCGACGGCGGCGATCTGCTCGATACCGGCCTTGAGGGCGGCCTGCCCCTCCGGAGCCTCCGGTTCCCGCTCGTTCTTCTCGACCTCCTGGTCGAGCCGCTTGGTCGCACGCTCGAAGTAACGCAGCAACTCGACCGGGAAGGGCATCACCAGCGTGGAGTTCTTCTCGGCCGCGACCTCGACGACCGTCTGCAGCAGCCGCAACTGCATCGCCTCGGGCGAGTCGGACATGATCCGGGAGACGTTGGCGAGCTGCTGCGCGGCCTGGAACTCACCGTCGGCGGTGATGACGCGGGCCCGCCGCTCCCGCTCGGCCTCAGCCTGCCGGGACATGGACCGCTTCAGCGACTCCGGCAGCTGTACGTCCTTGATCTCGACGCGGTCGATGTGGATGCCCCACTCGGCGGCCGGGCTGTCGATCATCAGGGCGAGACCCTCGTGCAGGCGCTCCCGGTCGGTGAGCAGGTCGTCGAGGTCGCTCTTGCCGATGATGGACCGCAGCGAGGACTGGGCGACCTGCCCGACGGCGAAGACGTAGTCCTGCACCTCGATCGCGGCGCGGATCGGGTCGGTGACCCGGAAGTAGACGACGGCGTCCACCTTCACGGACACGTTGTCCTTGGTGATGCCCTCCTGGGTGGGCACCGGCATGGTGACCACCTGCACGTTCACCTTGCGCATCCGGTCGGCGAAGGGCACGAGGAAGGTGATCCCCGGGTGCCGGTAGGTGGGCAGCGCCTTGCCCCACCGGAACACGACCCCGCGCTCGACCTGGTTGACCACCCGCATACCGCTGCGCAGCACGAACAGGCCCAGGACGAAGGCGATTACGACCCCTATGACGGCGCCGTCCATCGGCACTCACTCCATTCTCGGACGTGATCCGGACAAGGATCCGGCAAGGAGGATGACACCGGCCCGGCTCCCCGGGATGCCGGGACGGGCGTCAGGAGTGCGTAAAGAAAACGGCCGGGATCCGCGTAACGCCCGCGCTCCGAGGGGACCTTGACGGTGTCGTCAGGACGGGCCGGCCACGGGTCGGCGGAGGGGGCGGACGGGGTCGTGGCGGGGGAGACGGGAATCCGGGCGGGTACACGCGGGGCACGGATCATCGGCGTGCTGCTGCTGACCGGCTCCCTGGTCGCGGCGCTCGCCTGCTGCTACCTGGCGGCGGTGATGCTGCCGACCACCCTGGACCAGTACCGGGAGTACCAGGCGGCCGAGGCCTGCCCCGACAGCCCGCCGGCCGGGGCGCGGAACTGCGTCTTCACCGTCACCTTCACCGTGTGGAACACGGTGATCGACGACGGCGGCAGGGCCACCCACTACCAGGCGACCCTGTTCGGCCCGTCCGGCCGGGCCGACGTGGTCGACTTCGGCGACCCGGGGCCGGTGCTGCTGAAGGTCCGGCCCGGGGACCGGGTCAGCGGCACGGTCTGGCGCGGTCACGTGACGCGGCTCGCCGCGCACGGACAGGAGCAGGGCACCGCCGACGAACCCCGTGACGAACCCCAGATGTACGCCGGCCTCGCCGTGACCGTCGGGCTGCTGGCGGTGCTGAGCCTGTGGTTCGGGGTCGTACGACTCCTGCGGCCACGGAACCCGGAGCCGTACACCTGGCGCCCCATGGGCCGATGGCTCCTGGGGACCGTCCTGGCCGCCGGTCTCGTCTGGGCCTACGTGGCCCTCTGGCTCCACATCCCCTGGCAGGCCGTTCCCCCCGTGGCCGTGGCCCTGACCGCCCTCGCCGCCCGGTCCCTGGTCGCCGGCCGCCGGGACCGGCCGCACCCCGAACCGCCAACGGTCCCGATCCGCTAGGACTCCGCCGCGGACGACGACGCGAGAACGCCCGGCCGGGAAACCCCGGCCGGGCGCCTGCTCGCGTGCAGCGACGGTGTGGCTCCACGCACCTAGTCGACGTCCACCGGACCGTCGTCCGACTTCTTCCCCTTGCTGGAGGGCAGCTGGAGCAGGGAGCCGGCGCTGCCGCTGCCCTCGCTCTTGGCGGGCCGCTGGCCGTCGGAGTCCTGGTTGCCCAGGTTCTGCCGGACCGAATCGAGGATCGTCAGACCCTGGGACACCAGGCCGGCGGCGATCTCGCCGAGACCGTCCGCGCCGTTGAGGACGTTCACGTTGGCGCCGGCGAGGCCGCCGGCGGCCTCCTTGACGATCTGCGGGAGCTGGTCGATCAGCATCCGGTCGAGCGCGACCCGGTCGTACGACGCCGCCGCCTCCGCCTGGATCTTCATCCGCTGCGCCTCGGCGGCCGCGAGGATCCTGACCCGCTCGGCCTCGGCCTCGGCGGGCCTCACGACCTCGGCGACCAGCTGCTGCTGGCGCAGCTTGGCCTGGCGCAGCGCCAGCTCCGTCTGGGCGGCGAGCACCTCCTGCTGGGCGTGTGCCTGGGCCAGCGGCCCGGCCTGCGCGGCCTGCGCCTGGGCGCGGTCCACCTCGGCCGAGTACTCGGCCTTGACGATCGCGGTCTGCCGGGCGTACTCGGCCTGGTTGCGGGCCGCGACCTGCTCCGCCTCGACCGAGGCCTGGGTGGCCTGCGCCTGGGCGATCTGCGCCTGCCGCTGGATGGCCGCCTTGTGCGGCGCGGACATCGCGTCGATGTAGCCGGTGTCGCCGTCGTCGATGGACTGGATCTGCAGCGAGTCGACGATCAGACCGATCTTCGCCATCTCCGTCTTGGAGGTGTCCAGGACCTCCGCGGCGAGCTTCTGCCGCTCGGTGACGATCTCCTCGACGGTCATCGAGCCGATGATGGCCCGCAGGTGGCCGGCGAAGATCCGGCCGGTGAGCACGGACATCTGCTCCTGGTCGGAGAGGAAACGCTGACCCGCGTTGATGATGCTCTCGTGGTCGTTGCCGACCTTGAAGGCGATGACCGCGCGGACGTGCAATGCGATGCCCTGTCTGGTCACGCAGGTCTCGGTGACCTCGGCCTCGCACATGGACAGGGTCAGGAATCGGACCTTCCGTAGGACCGGCAGCACGAACTTGCCGTGCCCCGTCACCACTCGGAACGGCGCGCCCCCCAGTCCCCGCCTGCCCCCCGAGATCAACATCGCCTCGTCGGGAGCGGGTACGCGGTATCCGAACATTCCTTTTACTCCTCAGCCGGCCTCGGCACGGTCGCCGAGCGCGTCCAATGGATCCACCCACTCGATGACGCCCACCTCGCGGCATCCACGTGATTCGATCACGAGCACCGTGGCGCCCACCGGAAGGGGATCCTCCGACCAGGCGAGGAAGGTCTCGGAGCCGCCCCTGACCCGCACGAGGACCTCGCCGGGACCCGCCGAACCGCGCGTCCCGATGAGAACCTCCCCCGTGCAGCCGATCACGGCCTCGTCCTGCGGCATCACCGGCCGTCCTCCTCGTCCTGGCCCATGATTCCGACGATAGACCCACCTGGCCCAGCACCCAATGGCCAGGGACCAGGTCCTGGAACGGCGGCGCTACCCGTCGAAGACGAAGAGCGGTTTCGCCCCGTGCGCGGGTGCTTCGGCGAACTCGACGGCCTCGGCGAAACCGTCGAGCGGGAAGGGCCGGCCCTCGGGGATGGTCAGCACCGCCTTGGTGACGAGACTGCGTACCTCGGACAGCGCGACCAGCACGTCCTCAGGAGAGGCGGCGCCGAACCAGCGGTTCAGCCAGAAGCCGCGGACCGCCTTGGCCTCGTAAATGACCGAGCGTGCCTGCAGCGGGATCGTCAGCGCCGCCGGGTCGGTCTGCCGGTGGGTGGAGAGCGCGCCGTAGACCACGACCTCGCCGCCCGGCGCCAGCGCCTGGGACACCTGGGCGCCCACGGGACCCGCGACACAGTCGGTGGCCTTGCGCACACCGGCCGGTCCGGCGATCTCGGCCACCCGCTGGGACAGATCCTCGTCCTCCGTGCAGATGACCTCGTCACCGCCGAGGGCCTTGATCTCGTCGACGGCCGCGCGCCGCCGGACCACGTTGATCGTGGGGATGGCCAGATGCCGGGCCAGCTGGATGACCAGCTTGCCGACGGTGGAGCCCGCGGCCGTCTGCAACAGCCACTCGCCCGGCTGCACGGTGAGTTCGCGGGTCACCAGGAGCAACGCGGTCAACGGGTTGACGGCGAGCTGACAAGCGCGGGCGTCGCTGAGCCGGTCGGGGACGGGCAGAAGCCGGTGGGCGTCGGCGACGAGGTACTCCTGCCAGGTACCGGCCACCGGCGGCCCGGGCACCGCCGGAACGGCGACGGCGACCACGCGCTCGCCGATGCTCAGTCCCTCGGTGTCCGGACCCAGGGCCTCGACACGGCCCACGCACTCCATGTGCCCGCCCACCGTGGGAAAGACGGGCGAGAAACCGTAACGGCCCCGCAGCACATGCAGATCACTGGCGTGGATCGGAGTCGCCCTCACCCGGATCAACGCCTGACCGGGCCCGGGCGTGGGAACCGGCCGGGACTCCAGCCGCAGAACGTCGACCGGCTCGCCTGCCGTCGCGGCTACGAGCGCGCGCATGGTGTGCGCCATGGGTGACCTCGTCTCTCAGCGCCCGGCGGACCCGGCGGGCGGCCCGGACAGGAACGGCACCGGAACGACACCGGCGCCGGCACCCTCGATGACGCCCGGGCTCCGGCCTCCAGCCTCCACAGCCCCGAAGCTCCCGCAATCACGCTATGCGCGACGGCGGGCCCCTGCAATCGGTGAACCGCGCTCCTGCGGTGGCCGGGGAACGGTTCGCCGTACGCCTGCGTCGTCCCTCTGCGGGGGCACGGCGGCCGTGTTCCGGAGAGGGGAGACCGGATGCGGGCGGACGGCTTCGTCAAGTGGACACGTCGGTTCGAGGACGAGCGCGAGCGCAGACGCGCCCAGGGGGACCCGGACTGGGACCGCGGCGCGGCACTGCCCGCCGCGGTGTGGACCAGCGTCCAGCGCTTCCAGGTCGGCGAGGACGGCGACGGCGCCAACCTCGTCGGCAAGGCGGACCAGGCCGGCGACACCGACTACGGGCAGGCGGTCCGGCTCTTCATCGCCGAGGAACAGAACCATGCCCGGCTGCTCGCCCGGCTGCTGGCCGCGGGAGGCCTGCCGACGTTGCCCGGGCACTGGAGCGACACGGTCTTCGTACGGCTACGGCGTCTCATGGGCCTGCGCATGGAGCTGCTGGTGCTGATGGTCGCGGAGGTGGTGGCGCTGCGCTACTACCGCGCCCTGCGCGACGGCACCGACGACCCGCTCACCACGGACGTGGCAGGGCGGATCCTCCGCGACGAGGAGCGGCACGTGCCGTTCCACTGCGAACGGCTGCACGCCTCCCTGGCGGAACTGCCCCGTGCGACGCGCCGCCCGGTCATGGCCCTGTGGCGGCTTCTTCTGCTCGTGGCCACTCTCGTCGTCGTCGCCGACCACGGCCCGGCACTGCGCCGGCTCGGCCTCGGACGCCTCCGCTTCGCGGGCGATGTCATGACCTCGTCCCGCACGGTGGTCTCGGCCGTGCTGACGCCGAGCCCGGACGCATGGACGAACACGAACTGACGGGAGACGGGCCGGGGTTGGCGCATCCGGCTGAATCTCACGTGAGCCGCGATCCTCGGCTCTTCGGAGTCCGGCAGCCTGCCGATGTCGAGAACGCGCCACCGGCTCCGTCCCAGGCGCGAAAGCGGCCACCAGCAGCCGTACCCGAGGAGAAGGAGAGACCGGCATGGCGATTCAGCGGATGGACAACGTCGGCATCGTCGTCGAGGACCTGGACGCCGCCGTCGCGTTCTTCGTGGAACTCGGTATGGAACTGGAGGGCAGGGCGGAGGTCGGGGGCCTCGTCGCCGACCAGTGCACCGGACTCGACGGCGTCCGCTGCGACATCGCGATGGTCCGGACCCCGGACGGCCGCAGCCGGCTCGAACTGGCGAAGTACCGCAGCCCCGCGGCGGTCAGCGCCGGACCGCGCAACCGGCCGCACAACATTCTGGGTACCCACCGCGTCATGTTCGCCGTCGACGACATCGAGGACACCGTCACCCGCCTCCGCCCCCACGGAGCCGAACTCGTCGGCGAGATCGCCCGGTTCGAGGACAGCTATCTGCTCTGCTACGTCCGCGGCCCGGAGGGCATCATCGTC
This sequence comes from Streptomyces sp. NPDC059224, assembly GCF_042754285.1. NCBI lineage: Bacteria > Bacillati > Actinomycetota > Actinomycetes > Kitasatosporales > Streptomycetaceae > Streptomyces > Streptomyces sp. NPDC059224. The sequence goes on along the minus strand of NZ_JBHZAN010000001.1, from coordinate 159,871 downwards.
GGCCTGGCCGAACAGCTCCACTGACCGGGGGAGCTGCTGATCACACGCGCTGTCCCTCGCTGCCGGCTCCCCCCCTGCACGCTCTGCAGCACCCCCTGACCGGGGATCGATCTACCACGATCGGGTGAATCCGGCAGGTAAGCGGCAACCGCACGCCATCTTCACATGTCCCCCATCTTGTCTTCGGTAGCCGACACTTCAGGGGGACCCATGAACAACAACCAGCCGTCACAGCGTCCCGAATGGGCCGGCTCGCAGCAGCCCTACGGTCCGGACCCCCACGGACGGCAGCCGTTCCCGCCCCAGCCGCCGAAAAGGGGACCCGGCGCGGGCAAGGTCATCGGCCTGGGCTGTCTCGGTCTCGCCGGCGTGGCCGTCGTCCTCGGCATCGCCGTCGCGGCTGTCGGCGGCAGCGGCTCGGACGGCTCCGGCAGCGGCGCCTCGAAGCCGGCGTCCACCCCCACGCCCGGTGGCGAGGCGGACGCCGGAGCAAAGGACGACGGCAAGAAGGCCGGCACCTCGAAGGCCGTCGTCTTCAAGGTCTGGGGGACCGCCCCGGCGGGAGCGCTCGGTGGCCTCGACATCAACTACGGCTCCGACAGCGACACCCGCAAGGGCACGTTCAAGAACGGCACCTTCGAGGCCACTCTGCCCCTCGCCAAGGGGGCGATGTACTACACGCTCAACGCCCAACTGCAGGGCTCGGGGGACATCAACTGCAGCGTGACCGTGGACGGGCAAACCAAGTCCGGGCACGCGTCGGGCGGCTACAACATCTGCGACGCCCAGCTCACCAGCGACTTCACCGGCGGCTGGCGGTGAGAGCGGCCACAGATCCCCGGCCGTCCCGTCCCCGAACCGGAGAACCCGTACTCCCGCGCCGTAATCCGATCACGCATCATGATGGGGCAACGGTCCCGGAGCCCCGCCTCGGCACCCCTCTTGCCGCCCTTGCGCCCCGGCCTGCGACAGTGGCCCCGTGCTTCTGGATCCTGAGAACTCTCTGTTCGTCCGTGGTGCCACGCCCTGTGCTCCTGCTGGCTGACGCGCCTGTCCACGATGCCCTGCCCCTCCTGACCGCGCAGGACGGAGCGATGCCCTCGTGCGAGGGCTGGAACATCGTTGCCCGGCTCACCCTGTGTGTCGTGGACGGACCTGGGGACCACGGGCTCGTCGTCCCCGCTCTGGCCGCGCCGGTGGTGGGCGGCGCCGACGACGGCCCGGCGTCGAGCGGCATGGGCGACTGGTGCGCGGACGCCGAGCAGGCCGGCGGAGTGGTCGTCCTGTCGCTGGACCGCCTGCCTGAGGCACTCGACTGGTCGGCCCTGCTGTCCTCGGGAACTGTCCGCGGCGGGTTCATGCCTGCACTGGCCTGACCGTAGGAGCGTCGGACTCGTGAAGCGAGCAGCACGCACGCTCACCTGTGCTGACGGTCCGCCGACCTCCGCGCTCGTTCGCCGCTGTTCCTCGCTCGGTCTGGTGCGGTCGCCTTCGTTGTTGTACTTCGTTGCTGTACCGCATGGGGCTGCCTCAGCTCACTCAACCGCACCGTAGGTCGAGCGTCCCGCCCTCCCCCGACGTGCCCGTCTCGATCCTCAGCAGGCGGTGGCCGTCCCGCTCTCCGAACTGGGTGATCTTCCCGTCCACGTAGTCTCCGTCAACGGCTTTCAGACGCTGCTCAAATGTCCCCACCGTGAGGGGAGTGCTCACCTCCAGTGTGGACATCGGCCGGCAGTACCCGCCGTTGCCCGGACTGGATGTCGCATGAGCCGACCCATCGATGACTCCGGTCCCTTCGACCTGCAACGCATGGCTACGCATTGACCGCTCATAGGCTGCGGCTTCTCGATCGTGACGCGGTGGTTCGACTCGGTTGGGCTCGGCTTCTGCCGAAGTCGGACGGCGGGGTGCGGCCGGTGGCCTTCCCGACCGAACTCCTGCCGGACGGGGAGCGGCACCTCGACGCCTACGCCGGCCGTGGCCGTGACGGACACGTCCTCCTCGGGCCCCAGGGCGGCCAGTTACGGCGCGGCGACCTCCGGGACGACTGGAACAGGACCCGGAAAGACGCCGGGGGCACGGCCGACGCTCACTTCCACGACCTTCGGCACACGGGCAACACCGGAGTGGGATCGAATCCTTGCCGGGGAGTGTCCGGCGGTGCTGGGAGGTGCTATTTCGCCTGGTCAGTGCCCATGCGACTGCGCGCGCGGTCCCACTCGTGACACCTCGTGCCGGACAGTCCGCTCACGCATCGCGCACGCATGAAGCCCGCTTCCTGGAATGCGAAGGGGTGCACTCCGGGCCGGCGCCCCAGGATGCGTACCGAGTCATGATCTAGTGGCGCAACAGCCAACGCCAGCGCGGCTGTTCGAGCACGACCGACGTCGCAGCCAGCGCGGTCGCGACGACCGCCGCCCACGTGGGCCACGCGAACCACGGCGCCACCGCTGCGGCGGCCAGTTCGAGGAGCACGAGCAGGAGCATCGCCGCGCCGGGGATCGCCACCGGCGGGTCGAAGGGGCGGTCGCCGGGTGTTCCGACGACGGCCGGAAGTCCGATCAGCAGGACCAGCACGATGGTCGCGACCGCCCAGTCGACCCGGTGCAGCGCCCACGGGGTGGCCGTCCAGCCAATCAGTTCGGTCAGGAACCGCAGCCCGGAGGCGGCGTTGGTGCGGTTCGGGGAGTCGGCGGCCTGGGTCATGGTCCCTCCCCGGCATGGAGCGGCGCCGTTTCGGGCCCGCCGCCGGCGGCCGCGGCGGCCCGCATGCCGTTGACGGGCGTGTCGACGACGAACCGGTGGCTGTCGGCGGGGTCGCGCTCCATCTGGAAGGCATCGTTGCTTTCGAGGCCGACGAAGCCGTGGATGACGGTGTGCGGCGCTCGGACCGCGTCGATGGCTCGCTCGTCGGTCAGCCCGAGGCTGGCGACCGCGTCGAACAGGATCCGCACCGCTTCGGAGGTCACGGCCTGGTACTCCTCGTCTTCGGGGCGCGGGGCACGGATGCCGGCGGCCCGGGTCAGGACCGCGTCGGTGTCGCCGACGGTCTGGAGGCCGACGCTCCGCCGGAGGGCGTCCGGCGCATCGACGTGCTTGTACAGCGACGGTGTCCGCACGCCGACCCGCTCGGCCAGCAGGCCCATGGCCAGGCCGGCGAAGCCGGCCTCGTCGGCGAGTTGCGACGCGGCCGCAATGACCGTGGCCCGGTCGAGTCCGGCCCTAGGCACGGGCCGTCTCCAGGAATGAGCGCACCAGGCCGACCACTGCCGACGGGAACTGGACCTGCGGGTAGTGGCCCGCCCCCGGGAGCATCTCGAGCCGGCCGACGCCCTCCGGCAGCGCGGCCACGATGGCCTCGCCCTCGGCCTTCGGGTCACTCCAGTCGGGATCGAGGGTGCCCATGACGACCAGGACCGGGCAGTGCACGTCGCCGAGTTGGGCACCGGCGTCGGCGGCGCTGTTCATCTGCTTCTGCAGGGCCTTCATCCGGCCCGGCTCGTGCAGCATCGCGTCGGTGCGCTCGAGGCTCGCGGCCCAGTCCGCCGGGCGCGGCTCCGGGGTCGCGAGCTCCAGGTACTTCCGCCACTGCTTGTGGCTGCCGAACATCGCGACGGCCGAGATCGCCTTCGCGGCCTTGCGGTAGCGGGACACGCCCAGGGCGCTCAGCGAATACTCCACCTTGCGGGTGAACGGCGCCAGTTCGACGACGGCGCTCACGAGCGCCGGCGCCCTGGCAGCGGCGATCGTCGCGGCACCGCCGGAGATGGAGTGGCCGACCAGCACCGCGGGACCGCCGAGATGCTCGATCAGTGCGATCAGGTCGCCGGCGATGTCGGTGCGGGTGCAGGACGGCCACGTCGCGGTCGACTCGCCGCTGCCTCGCAGGTCCACGGCCGCGACCCGGTAACCGGCGGCCACCAGCTCTGGGACCATGAACCGATAGGCGTCGCGGCTCTGGCCGATCCCGTGCGCAAGCACCATCAGCGGCCCGGAGCCGGTCACCTCGTAGGCGACGGTGCCGCCTTCCACGTTCAGGAACTCAGTCATGTCGATCTCCGTAGCTCGTCTCGACAGCCACGACAGCGGAATCAGCGGCCGGGCCGGGAACCGGGCCGGTCAGCGGCCGGGCAGGTGGTCCAGCGGCGCGGAGCGGCGCTCCAGGAGCTCGGCGTAGGTGCCGTCCCGCTCGGCCCAGCGCAGCGGCAGCGCGGCCTCGGCAATGATCTCGCGGGTCGTAGGCTCCACGGCCAGCAGCTCCATCACCTCGTCGAGGTAGTCGTCGACCGGCACGGCCGCCGGGTTGAGCTTCGCCATCGCCGGGGTCGCGACGGCCGGCGGCACGAGCTCGGCCACCTCCACGCCGGTCCCGGCCAGGTGCGCCCGCAGCGACTCGGTGTAGGAGTGGACCGCGGCCTTCGTGGCGCCGTAGGTGGCCATGAGCGGGAAGGGCAGGAACGCGATTCCCGAGCTCACCGTGATGATCGTTCCGGCGCCGCGGCCGATCAGGTGCGGCGTGAAGGCGTCGATCACCCGGATGGTACCGAGCAGGTTCGTGGCGACCATGTTCTCGGCGTCGGTGATGTGCGCGGGGTCGCGCAGGTCTTCGGTGAGCAGGACTCCGGACATCGTGACGACGACGTCGAGGCCGGGGTGCGCCGCGAGTACCTCGTCGCGGGCCCGCAGGACCGAGGCGGGGTCGGTGACGTCGATCTGAACGGACTGCAGGCCGTCCCGTGGCTCGGGCTGGCGCCCGCCGACGACGACCGTGTTGCCGTCCTTCGCGAACCGGTGCGCGAGTTCGAGCCCGATGCCAGAGGTGCCACCGACGATGAACACTGTGCGATTGGTGAGCTTCACCAGAATCTCCCTGTGACGTTCGGTAGTCGTCCAGCGACTACCGGATCTTCCACAAGCAGGCTCGCTCACATGCTTTGGAACGGGAGAGGCCCTGCCGATCCGGGGTGTGCCAGGACCCCCTCTGCGCCCGTCGGCCGCGGCTACCGTGGGAGGTATGCCTCAAGACGACGCGAACCGGCTGGGCGAGTACCTGCACGCCCGCCGCGACCTGGTCACGCCTCAGCAGGCCGGCATCCCCGGTGGCGCCAACCGGCGCGTCCCAGGGCTTCGCCGCGAGGAGGTCGCGATGCTTGCAGGTATCAGTGCGGACTACTACCTGCGGCTGGAGCGCGGCAGGGATCACAACCCCTCCCCGCAGGTGCTCCAGGCCATCGCCCGTGTCCTGCGCCTCGACGACCTGGAAACCGAGTACCTGCTCGGACTCAACGTGCCCCGCCCGCCGGCCCGCCGCAAGCAGCGCACACCGCGCCTGCCCGCCCGGTTGCACCATCTGTTGGCGGCCGTGGACGTGCCGGCGTTCGTCGAGGACCGGCACTTCGACGTCCTCGCCTCCAACCGGCTCGCGATGGCGCTGTCGCCGCGGCTGCGGCCTGGCGGGAACCGGCTGCGCTCCCTGCTGCTCGACCCCGAGGAACGCCACTTCCAGCACGACTGGGAGGCGGCGGTCGTCGACTCCGTCGCGGCGTTTCGCCGTTCGGTGGACGACAGCGTCACCGACCAGCGCTCAGTCGAACTCGTCGGCGAGCTGTCCCTGGCCAGCAACCGCTTCCGCACCCTGTGGGCACGGCACGACATCAAAGCGCTCGGCTACACCAGCACCGTCAACCATCCGGTCGTAGGCGAACTGCACCTCAACCGCGAGAAGCTCGCCGTCGGAGACCTGCTGCTCGTGCTCTACTACCCGGACCAGGACAGCGACGCAGCCGAGAAGCTCCAACTGCTGACCTCCCTCGCCCCCGCCGGCGGGCAGCAGCCCGCTGCGGCCGTCGACCCGCTGACAGGACGAGACGTCCACGCCTGCCACCCATCGCAGGGCAGTCGGGACCGGCACGGACCGTGAAGCCCTGCTCGCTCTGACAAATACGCTGTTGATCACTGAGTTGGCGGTGTTCTGACCTGTGACTGCAGTGATCGTTACCGAACGGGGGGACTGGAACCACGTGAGCGCTCCTGCGGGCGGCGAGCCCCCAGCGGCCCGGCATGCGGACGAGCGCCTGCCGGGCCACCGCATGGTGATCCGGCGTTCCTGCCGGCCGCTCGCCGTATGGCTGACGGTCCGCATCACGGCGGGCCGTCGACCGGCGTGGGGTGGGGAGCTGCCGTGCTGAATCGGCCGGCACGGCGCCGCAGGTGACGGTGGCCGGCGTAGTGCCGGGGAGCCGCAGGAGCCGCGACCCCGGCTCCGTAGAAGAGCCGTTTGCCGATTTCGATCAGGGCCAGGTAGGCGAGGATCATGCCGACCAGCGTGGCGAAGAACCCTCCCGGAAGCGGTTGGAAGCCCAGGGCGTGGGCGAGCGGGGTGGCCGGCAGCACCGCACCGACGGTGACGACGCCGAGCGCGGCGAGGGTCAGCGGCAGGCTGGGGTGGCTGCGGAAGAACGGGATGCGCCGGGTGCGGATGGCGAAGATCACCAGGGTCTGGGTGGCCAGCGACTCGACGAACCAGCCGGAGCGGAACTGGGCCGGGCCGGAGTGGAAGACCCAGAGCATGACGCCGAAGGTGACGAAGTCGAACACCGAGCTGAGCGGCCCGAAGGAGATCATGAACCGGCGGATGAAGGCGATGTCCCAGTGCGAGGGCTTGCGCAGCTGGTCCTCGTCCACGTTGTCGGTCGGGATGGCCAGCTGACTGCTGTCGTAGAGAAGGTTGTTCAGCAGGATCTGTGAGGGGAGCATCGGCAGGAAGGACAGGAACAGCGAGGCGCCCGCGGCGGAGGCCATGTTGCCGAAGTTGCTGGAAGTGCCCATCAGCACGTACTTGATGGTGTTGGCGAAGATCCGGCGTCCCTCGGCCACACCGTCCGCGAGGACGTCGAGATCCTTCTCCAGCAGGATGACGTCGGCCGCGTCCTTGGCGACGTCGGTGGCCGAGTCGACGGAGATGCCCACGTCGGCCGCATGCAGTGCCAGTGCGTCGTTGACTCCGTCGCCCAGGAACGCCACGCCGCCGCGGCTGCGCCGTTGCGCGTGCACGATACGGGCCTTGGCCTCGGGACTCACGCGCGCGAAGACGGTGGTCCCGGTGATCGCTTCGGCCAGATGCGCGTCGTCCAGGGCATCGACCTCGCTGCCGGTCATCGCGCCCGCGTCGGTGAGGCCGAGGTCACGGCAGACCTTGGCGGCGACCGCGGCGTTGTCGCCGGTGACGACCTTCACCGCGATGCCCAGGTCGGCGAGTCTGCGCAGCGCTGTGGCGGCGCCCGGTTTGGGCGGGTCGAGGAACACCAGCAGCCCGGCCAGGCTCAGCTCCCTCTCGTCCCCGGGCTCGACGGCCTGCGTTCCGGGGGCGACGGGCCGGGTGGCGACGGCGATCACGCGGTTTCCTGCCGCGAACTCGGCCGCCAGCGCGTCGCGGGCTCCGGGCGGGACGTCGACGCAGCGGTCCAGGACGGTTTCCGGAGCGCCTTTGGTGACCAGGCTCGAACGGCCGTCCCTGTCCCGCACGAGGACCGAGATCATGCGCCGTTCGTGATCGAAGGGCAGCACCGCGACCTGGGTGTACCCGTCCAGCGCGGCCCGCTCGCCCGCGGCGGCCGGAGACCGCCACAGGGCCTGGTCCAACGGGTTCCCGCCGACATCCCGTGCATCCCGCGCCGCGTTGTCGGTACTGAGCAGCCCCCACTTCACCACCGTCCCGGAATCGAGGTCACCGGCGGGAACGGCGCGCATGTACTCGATACGGCCCAGGGTGAGCGTGCCTGTCTTGTCGGTGAACAGGACATCGACATCGCCCAGGTCCTCGATGCAGACCAGCCGCTTGACCAGCACCTTGCGCCGGCTCATCCGGCGCGACCCGGCGGCCAGACTGGTCGACACGACGGCGGGCAGCAGCTGCGGGGTGATACCGACCGCGATGGCCAGCGAGAACAGCAAGGCGTCGATGATCGGCTTGTGAAGCACCACGTTGATCACGAAGATCGAGCTGGTCAACGCGCCCGCCACGTAGACCAGCAGCAGGGAGAAGCGCCGCAGTCCGACCTGGAACTCGGTGTCGAGAGGGTGGGTGTCGAGCCCGGCGGCGATCTTGCCGAACTCGGTGTGTGCTCCGATGGCCACCACCACGCCGCGGGCAGCGCCCGTCCGAACGACCGCGCCCATGAGAGCGCACCCGGACAATTCGGCCAGCGGGGTCCCGGCCGGGACCGCGGCAGCGGTCTTGTCCACCGGGAGCGACTCGCCGGTCAGGACCGACTCGTCGCACTCCAGACCGATGACCTCCAGCAGCCGCAGGTCCGCCGGGACGATGTCACCCAGACGCAGGTCCACCACGTCACCGGGGACCAGCGCCGTGACATCCACCAGGGTCGTCCGGCCGTCGCGCAGCGCCACGGTCTGATGGCGGATCTGGGAGTGCAGCGCCTCGGCGGCTCTCTCGGCGCGATACTCGTTGACGAAGCCCAGCCCCACGGACGCGCTCACGATCAGCCCGATGATCACCGCATCGCCTCGCTCGCCCACCAGGAAGGACGCCACAGCGGCCGCCACCAGCAGCCCGAGCAACGGCGAGCGGAGCTGATGCCACAGCACCGGGAGTACCCGGGCACGGTGCGTGGCGACCGCATTGGGGCCGAACTGCGCATGCCGTCGCGCGGCCTCCTCACTACCCAGGCCCTCCCCGGCGACGACACCGAGCGCACGAAGGACCTCGTCCCCCGACACGGACGCCGCCGACACCACCCCGCCCGCGAGCACGGACGGCTGCGCCGGAGCGGAGACGCTCACCCTGCCCGGCCTTCGGAGGCGGGTGGCACGTTCCTCGACGTGGGGCGCCGGCTGGTCTCACGATCCCGGCACTGCTGCTTGGTCATGCGCATCGCCGTCCTGGGTGTCATGCCATCCCGGCCGGTGAGAACGCGGGGTCCACAGACCCGGCGGGCTCCAGGGTTCCAGCATCGCACGCTCATTGCGCTTGGACGCGAGCCGCATGGCGCACCCGCCGAGTGCCACCGAGGAACTCGGCGGAGGTACCGGCACACCGCACAGCGGCGGCAACGGGAGGCGTACGCGAATTGCCTGCTCGTGGATCGCACAGCGCCTTCCGGTGCGGGATCACTTGCCCGCCCGCGCCCGGCCGGTCTGCCGGTACTCCTCCACCGGGACGTGGTCGACCCGGTTCCCATCCGGGCGGTGCGGAGCAGGCCGTCGAGGTGGGCGATTTCGTGGCGGACGGGGCGGACGAGGCCGCGTTCACAGACGGTGGCAGGGGACTCGCCGGTCAGGGCGGTGGCCCTGCCGTGATCTTCGGCGGACGGGGTACCTCGTCCTTGCCCTGGACGCCGTCGATACGGGCAGTCCCGCGCGTCGCGGCGATCGCGCAGGCCGGCGTGGCTGCCTCGGTCTTGTCTCCGGGCACTCTCCAGGCAGCGGGGACAGTCGGTGGCGAGGAGGGCGGTGAGAGAGTGAGTACCTGCTCGCCGGCGCGCGTCTCCCGGCCCACCGAACTCAGGGCTGCGAGCACACTCAGGACTTCGGGCGAGAGGTTGGCCGGCGGTGCCCTTGCCGCTGCCGATCCTGGCGATCACCGGGCCGCCTCCGCGGAGACGGCGTGGTTCATGGTCTGCGCGATGTCGCCGATCAGGGTGCGGACGGCGTCCAGGGCGCGCTCGGTCTGCGCGAGGACGGCGGTGTCCCCAGGGAAGGTATCGCCTCCGGCGTTGAGGCGGTGGCGATCTGGTTGACGTTGTTGCCGATCCGCGCGACCTCGGCCCGCAGGGCGTCGAGCTTGTCGAGGCAGTCGTCGAGCTGGGTGCGCTGCCCGCCAGGCCCACGGAGAGATCGCCGTCCAGGTACGCCATGATCACGGCGTCGAGGAGGTGGGCGCCGGCGATGCCCAGCTTGCGGCCGCGGGTGAGGATCCGGATCTTTTCGTCAATGCTGTAGCGGACGTCGGTACTCCGGCTTCAAAGCGCCCTGCATCAGCGACTCAAGCCGCTCTACCGGCTTCTCGTATGCGGCGCCGGGCCGGCTCGTCCTTCGCGGGCATCTCGCACAGCTCCCCACCTCTGCCCGCAGCCCGTGTGTGCCATATCTGTGCTGCGAGCGCGAAGGCCCTCCTGTCCGTCCGACGGAAGGGCCTCTGACCAGGTATTTCGCTGTGCCCCCGGCAGGATTCGAACCTGCGACACCCGCTTTGGGAGTGGGATTGGATCCTTGCCCCCTGGTCGGAAGAGCACGGCGAGCCACTTAATCCGGCTTACGCCGTCCTGTGCCGGACCAGCTCACGTATTGCTCACGCGCTGCCGGCTGCTGAGCAGCGCCAGATCAGACCTGCCCGAGGTCGATCTCCACTGGGAACGGGGCCACTACCTTGAGGACGCCGGTGAACACGTCTCCGTCCCGGTAGGTCTGTGTCGCGGGGTCGAGAATGTAGGTGTACACGAGCGGAACGCCTGTCGCGGCCTGCTCGATCCGCCAGTAGAAGCCGATGCCTGCCTTGGCGTACTGGTCGACCTTCACGATCCGGTCGGTGGTCTCCGAGCCCGGCGACACCACCTCCGCGACCAGCAGCACGTGCTCGGGGCGGGTGGGGGTGACGTCGATGGTGTCTGCGCGGTACACGACGACGTCCGGGCGGCGATTGGTGAGCGGGACGTCCTGAAGCCGGACGTCGAAGTCCGTGTCGGCGTTCCACTCCGGGCCCGCGGCGGCGTCCAGGGCGTTCGCCAGGATCCGGGCCAGCCGGTTGTGCCGCTTGGACGCGCTCGGACTCACGACGACGATCCCGTCCACGATCTCGATACCGGCACACTGCTCCTCGGACCAGGACTCGTACTCCTCCGCCGTGATCTGCTCATGCATCCACGCCGGGGCCATCATCTCGGCCGTCATGAAGCACCTCCCGGACACTGTGCTGCGGGCCCGATCCCGCTGGATTCAGCGTACTGTCCGCTATCCGCCGGGCATGCTGATCCCGCTCACGCCCTCCCTGTCGGCCGGCGTCCGACCAGCCGCCTGGACTTGGTTCGCCTGGTCTGCAGGGGACGCACGTATCCGAGTTCTTCGAGCAGCCCGAGCACTGGGCTGACAGCAGAGACGGTCTTGAACCGGCGGGAGACGGTAACGACGTCCCTGTACGGGGCATTGGAGTGGCGGACGATCGAAACCAGGGGTTTCAGCTCGCTCCCTCGGCGGCTGGTTGTGCACCAGCCTCGTTGGGGGAAGGGGGCCGCACTGGGCGAGGTAGAGGCGCCTGCCGTCAAATGGTGCCGTAAAAACGGCCCGGACCATGATCGGTCCGGGCCGTTTTGCCTGGTGCCCCCGGCAGGATTCGAACCTGCGACACCCGCTTTAGGAGTCTTCGCTGGGCGGGGCTGTGACCTGCGGGAACGTGCACTGCATGGCGTCCGGTCTGGGAAAATACTCCTCCGTAGTTCTCGCTCGTTCGCGGGGTTTCCCGACCTGATGTGTGCTGAATGCGTTCTGCCCGGAGGACGCTCGCTCGCCAGGGGATGTACGGCGGCCCGAGACGCGTTGTAGTAGTTGCACCGTGTCGCCATACTGGGCGGCCGATCACGCCCCCGCACGACTTGGGATCCTACGAGGTCAGGGCGCGCCGGGGACCCTGCTTCGTCTGCGCGTTTGTTCCGGGTCACCCTGACTACGAGCACCACACGGTCTTTGAGGACGAGGACAACGTGGCCTTCCTCGACCGGTGGCCCACCTTGGCCGGCAAGGTGCTGGTGGCACCGAAGCAGCATGTCGAGCACGTCGTTCGAGATCTTGACCAAGATGCACGTCCGGCTTTCGCTGGTCGTTCGGGAGGTTGCCCTCGCGGTGGAGGACTGCGTGGGAGCCGAGCGTACGTACCTGTACTCGCTGGGGAGCCAGCAAGGCAATGCGCATCCGCACTGGCACATCGCCGGGCTGCCCCCGGCCGTCCCGTACGAGCGGCAGCAGTTCCACGCGCTGATGGCGGAGAACGGTGTGTTGGCCATGAGCCACGAGGAATCCTCCGCGGTGGCCGGGCGCATCCGTGAGTCCGTCGCAGCTCGACAGGGGCTCCGGGGGTGAGGACGAGAGGCGGTGCGGGTCGGGCCGAGGATCAGGAGGGGCGCTCATCGGCCTCGCCGTTGTCATCGAGGTGTGTTCGGGGAGCGGGTACGGCTCGACGGACAGGTTGACGAACCTGGTGAAGCCTTGGCGGAGGCGGAAGGCGAGGACTCCTTCGCGGGTGTTGAGCCAGGTGAGGGCCGCTATTCCTTGACTGCTCCGGCGTTGGCGTCCTGCACGAAGTAGCGCTGGAAGCAGAAGAAAAGCGCTGCCACCGGCAGTGTGGACAGCAGGGCCGCCGCCAGTTTCAGCGGGTACTGCTTGCCGCCGCCGAGGCCGCCGGAGACGAGTCGGGCGAGGCCGGTGGTGAGGGTCTCGTACTGGCTGGACTGGGTGGCCACGAGGAAGTGGGTGAACTCGTTCCACGAGCCCTGGAAGGAGAGGATCGTGATGGTGATCAGGGCGGGACGGGCCATCGGCAGGACCACCGACCAGAAGATGCGGAAGACGCCGGCGCCGTCGACGCGTGCGGCCTCCTCCACCTCTCGGGGTATCGACTCGAAGAACTGCTTCATGATGAAGATGCCGGCCGCGTCGACCAGCAGCGGCAGGACCATCCCGGTGTACGTGTCGAAGAGCCCGAAGGTGTTGAGCACCAGGAAGCGCGGGATCAGCAGGGCGATGCCGGGTACTGCCATGACGGCGAGGATGAAGCCGAACAGCAGGGTGCGGCCGGGAAAGCGCAGGCGGGCCAGGGCGTAGCCGGCCATCGAGTCGAACAGCACGCGTCCGGTGGTGACGACGACGGCGATGAACGCCGAGTTGCCCAGCCAGCGCAGGAAGGGCACGCCGTCGCCGGCCTTGCTGAGTCCGAACAGGCGCTGATAGGCGGCCGTTGTGGGGGTGGTGGGGATCAGGCCGAGGGGGTGCGCGGCAGCGTCCGGGTCGGTCTTGAAGCCGGTCACGAGTTGGATCACGAACGGCATGAGGTACAGCAGCCCGATCGCGGCCACCGCGGTGTATCCGAGGATCCGCAGCGGCACCGGGAATCGGCCGAGCACGGGAGACTGCTGCGACCGTGGGGACTTGGCGGTCCCGGACTTGGAGGTCATCGGTTCCTCCCCGGTCGGGCGGCGCGTTCGCGCAGCGCGTACCGCTGCAGGCCGGTCATGGTGAGGATCAGTGCGAGCAGGAGGAAGGCGATGGCCGCGCCCTGTCCGAAGTCGGCGTCGCCGAAGGCGGTCGAGTAGGACAGGAAGGCGGGGGTGAGGGTGGTGTTGCCGGGGGCGCCCTGGCTCATGACGTAGACCTGGTCGAAGACCTGCCACGTGCCGATCGTGCCCAGGGTGAGGACGAGGAAGAGGACGGGGCGCAGGGCGGGCAGCGTCACGTGGCGCAGCATCTGGAAGCGGTTGACGCCCTCAATGGCGGCGGATTCCTCCAACTCGCGGGGGATGCCCTGAAGGGCGGCGAGGAAGATCAGCATGAAGGTGCCGGAGGTCGTCCACACGGCGAGCAGGATGATCGTGCACATGGCGACGGATGGTCCGGACAGCCACTCGAACCAGGACAGTCCCATGAAGGAGTGGTCGGCGAGGGCGCCCGAGGGGTGGGTGGGGTCGGCGATGCCGAGGCCGCCGAGGAGGAGGGAGAGGACTCCGCGCGGGTCGTTGAACCAGTTCGGGCCCTTCACGCCGATCCAGGACAGCAGGGCGTTGACGGCGCCGCTGCCCTGGAAGAGGAAGAGGAAGATGGTGGAGACCGCGATCGAGCTGGTCACCGAGGGGAAGAAGAAAGTGGTGCGCAGGGCGCCGCGGCCGCGCAGCATCCGCTGGTTGACGATGAGGGCCAGTCCCAGCGCGACAATCGTCTGGAGCGGCACGGTCAGCAGCACGTAGTAGAAGTTGTTGCGCAGCGAGGTCGCGAAGAGCGTGCGGTCGAGGCCGTTCTGGGTAAGCAGGGCCCGGTAGTTGTCGAGCCCGACGAACTTCGCCTGCCCGCTGAAGGGGTTGGACTGGCCGTCCCAGTGCAGCAGGCTCACCCACAGAGCCATCAGGGTCGGCAGGACGAGGAACAGGCCGAGGACGATGACCATGGGGCTGACGAACAGCCAGCCCCAGGCTCCTTCGGCGCGGCGCCCCACGCGCGGGGCGGGCTTGGTGTGGGGCGCCGCGGCCGGGCCGGGCCCGCCGGACGCGTCAGGTGCGCCCGGCGAGTCGGCCGTCCGGGAGCTGCCGCCGGTCACCGTAGGTGTGGTGTCACGGGGGGACATGGCGGCTCATTCGCCCTTCGTGAGGGCCTGTTCGCCGTTGCTCTGCAGGTCGGCGAGGATCTTCTTCGGGTCGGTGGTGTTCAGCGCCGCGAGGTCGGTGTTGAACTGGGTGAGGACCTTGTCGAAGCCGGCGATGGTCACCGGGCCCTGTGCGTAGGCGCTGGCGTCGACCCACGCCTTGGCGGAAGGATTCTCTTTCGCGTACTCGGCCTGCGCGCTGGTGCGGGAGGGCATCACGCCGAAGGCCGCGGCGTTCTTCACCTGCTGCGCGCTGGAGGTCAGGTACTTGACCAGATCCACGGCCGCGGCCTGGTGGGCGCTGTCCTTGGCCACGCCCCAGCACTGGCTGAAGGCGAGCGTGCCCTTGCCGGACGGTCCTGCGGGCAGCGGGACCACCGTGTACTTCACGCTCGGGTAGTCGGCCTTCATGCCGCCGGTGAGCCAGTTGCCCTCGATGGTCATCGCGGCCTTGCCGGTGCCGAGAGCCTCGCCGCCCCAGTTGGTGTCGACCTGGTTGGCATACTTCATGGCGCCGGAATTCAGCAGGGACTGCACGTACGTGAGCGCCTCGGCGTTCTGCGCGGTGTCGGCGGTCATCTTGGTCTGGTCGGCACTGGTGATCCAGCCGCCGGCCTCCTTCATGAAGACGCCGAGCCGTGCCCACTCGCCGTTGGTGACGAGGCCGGTGACCTTGCCCTTGGTCAGCTTTGCGGCGACCGCCTTCAGCTGGGCCCAGGTGGTCGGGTAGTCCTTGTCGGTCAGCCCGGCCTTCTTCCACAGGTCCGTGTTGATCGCGAGGGCGAGGGTGGAGGTGTCCTTGGGCAGGCACACCAGCTTGCCGTCGTACGTGAAGGAGGCGCGCAGCTGCTGGGAGAAGTCGCTCGCGTCCTTGACCTGGTCGCCGTAGGCGTAGAGGGAGCCGCCCTTGGCGTAGTTGGCGAACTGGTCGGAGTTGACGTAGAAGGCGTCCGGCGGCTTGTGCCCGGCGAAGGACTGGGCGAGCTGCTGGTTGATGTCCTTGGCGACGTCCACGGTCACCGTGTTGCCGGACTCCTTCGCGTACGCCGCCGCCGCGTCCTTGACGGCCTTGGTCTCCGCGTCGCCCGAGCTGGCGATCAGCACGGTCAGATGCTGCTTGGAGCTGGAGTCCTGCGCTGTCTTCTTGCCGCTGTCGAAACCCGGCGAGCAGCCTGTGGCGGCCATCAGCGTCGCACAGGTGACGAGGGCCGCGGCGGCCGTACGGTTGACCATGGAAATCCTCCGAGGGTTACGGATGTGACGTGCGGCTCCACCCGGTCGGCGCGGGGACGCGGGGCCGGGGTGGGGGAGGAGGAGAAGAAATGCCTGGAAGACGAGGGGCCGTGCCGAGGGGACGAAGAGGCGGAGAGCCCGTCGGCCCCGGCTAGGCTCGGTTGGGGTGGCAGCTGTTCGGCTGAGGCAGCAACAACTGGAGTGAGGCAGCGGCTACTTGGCTAAGTCGGTCTCTTCCGCGTCGCCGCCGCCCGGTGCGCGGACGCTGTCGCGCACCATCAGCGACGGCTCGAGCAGCAGGCGCTCCGGCGCCGCGTCGGGAGCGGCGATCCGCGCCAGCAGCAGTCGTACGCACTGTCGGCCGACCTCTTCCAGCGGCTGCGCGATGGAGGCCAGGGCGGGGGAAAGGATCTCGGCGGTCGGCGAGTCGTCGAATCCGACCACCGCGACGTCCCGGCCGGGGGCGGCGCCGCGCTCGCGCAGCGTCTGGTAGCAGCCGAGCGCCAGCATGTCGCTGGCCGCGATCACGGCGGTCGCATCCGCGTCCAGGAGCGGTTTCACGGCGGCGCGGGCGGCGTCGATGTCGTTCACGCTCTGGGCCCGCCGCCCGCGCACCGGCAGCCCGTGCCGCCGCATGGCCCGCTGCCAGCCCTCGGCGCGGTCGTCACCGGCGCCGGAGGAGCCGCGTTCCCAGCCCAGAAAGGCGATCCTGCGGTGTCCGAGGGAGACCAGGTGCTCGACCGCGGCGTCCGTGCCCGAGGCGCCGTCGACGTCGACCCAGTCGCCGATCGGCCGTCCCGACCACATGCGGCCGAAGCCGACGAACGGCACGCCGCGCTTGGCCAGCCACGCCTGCCGCGGGTCGCCGCGCTCGGTGCCGCTGAGGACGAACCCGTCGACCTCATGCTGGTCGAGAAGTTCCTCGTACCCTCCGAGGGCCGGGCCGCCGGGCGGGGAGGCGAACAGCAGGATCCGGTAACCGGCGTCGTCGGCGGCCTGTGACAAGGCGTGCAGAAACCGGTCCAGGACCGGGGAGCTGGCGGGGGTGGGCTGGATGCCGTAGCCGATCAGCCTGCTGGAACGGGTGCGCAGCGTCTGCGCCGCACGGCTGGGGCGGTAGCCCATCTCGTCGATCACACGGCGGACCCGCTCCAGGGTCTCGGGCCGCAGCATGTCCGGCGAATTGATCGCGTTCGACACGGTCTGCGGGGAGACCCCGGCCCGGCGGGCGACCATCGCGAGGGTCACCGGGCCACCCTTGGCCGAGGAAGCGTTACTGGAGCGGGGCATGCGGCTCTCCGACTCGCCGAAGCGATATGGACCTTATTTTAGCGTTCCAATAGGCGTTGTGTTCGCTCTGACGACTGCCTTAGTGTCGTTTTAACGATCCAACGCTGAGAGGTTCCACTTCCTTGGACTCCACTGTCAAGCCCCAGGACACCAACGGCTCGGTCACGGCCTCCCCGTCCGCGACCGGCGGCCTTCAGCCGTTCCTGCATGACGCGGTCGTCACGCTGCACGCGCCCAGCCTCGTGATCTCGGGGGAGGACGGGCAGCTCAGCGGCGGTGCGGACGGCTTCTACCACGGCGACCGCAGGGCGCTTTCCCGGCTGACCGTCACCGCCGACGACATCGCCCTCGCTCCCGTTCAGGGCGGACTGCGGGGCGCGGACCGCGCCGGCTTCCGGGCGATCCTGCGCGGGCTCGGCGAGGTGACAGCGGACCCTGCCGTAGCTCTGCACCGCCGCCGTAGTACGGCCAGCGGCCGGCTGGAGGAGGTCTTCGAGGTCACCAACGCGGGCGGCGAGCACGTGCGCTTCCGGCTGACGGTGAGCGCCGGTTCGGACCTCGCCACCATGGAGCAGGTCAAGTCGGGGCATGTGATCGAGGAGGTGTCTCCGCAGGTCGCGGACGGCGATGCCATCGGGCTCGCCTGGTCCGCGGACGACTTCGCCGTACACCTGGCGGCCGAGCCCGAGCCGGATGTGCTCCAGGTGCCGACGGGCGAGCTGTCGTACGACATCGATCTCAAGCCCGGTACGTCGTGGAGCGTGACGCTGACCTGCACGGCGGCGTACACGGACGGCGACCAGTTCCCGCCGCCGCCCGCGGACCAACTGCCCTGGTCTGTCCCCTCGTTGCGCAGCGCGGACCGCCGCCTCGACCAGTGGCTTCAGCAATCCCTAGCCGATCTGGACCGACTGCGCCTGACCGACCCCCGCTCATCGGACCCGGACCGTCCGGACCAGTTCCTGGCCGCCGGCGCCCCCTGGTTCCTCACCCTCTTCGGCCGCGACGCGCTCTGGGCCGCCCGCATGCTCCTCCCGCTCGGCACCGACCTGGCCGCCGGAACCCTGCGCACCCTCGCCCGCCGCCAGGGCGTCGTCACCGACCCGGCCACGGAGGAGCAGCCGGGCAAGATCCTCCACGAGGTGCGACGCGCCACCCTCCAGATCGCGGACCGCCTCTCCCTCCCGCCGGTCTACTACGGCACGGTCGACGCCACCCCGCTGTGGATCACCCTGCTCCACGACGCCTGGCGCTGGGGCATGGCCCGGGCCGAGGTCGAGGAACTCCTGCCGCACGCCGAGGCGGCACTCGCCTGGATGCGCGAGGCGGCATCCGCCGACGGCTTCCTCAAGTACGTCGACCAGATCGGCCACGGCCTGTCCAACCAGGGCTGGAAGGACTCCGACGACTCCATCCGCTACCGCGACGGCCGCCGCGCCCACGCGCCGATCGCCCTGTGCGAGGTCCAGGCGTACGCCTACGAGGCAGCCCGCGCCGGAGCCGCCCTGTTGCGCGCGTTCGGACGGCCGGGCGCGGATGGTTGGGAGGACTGGGCGGACCAGCTCGCCACCCGCTTCCGCGAGCGCTTCTGGGTGACGGACGAGAAGGGGCCGTTCCCCGCGGTCGCGCTGGACGGCGACGGCAAACCGGCCGACTCCGTCACCTCCGGCTTCGGCCACCTCCTTGGCACCGGCCTGCTCAACGCGCAGGAGAGCGCACTGCTGGCCGCCCGCCTCGCCAGCCCCGACCTCGACGCGGGACACGGCCTGCGCACGCTGAGCAGCGACGCGGTGGGCTACAACCCCTACGGTTACCACGTCGGTTCGATCTGGCCGCACGACACCGCGATTGCTGTGCATGGCCTGGTCAAGGCCGGCTTCCCGGACGCTGCGGCATCGTTGGCGGATGGCCTGCTTGAGGTGTCGGCGGCATTCGACGCCCGGCTGCCTGAACTCTTCGCCGGACACGGCAGCGAGGCGGGCACCGGGCCCGCCCCCTACCCGGCGTCCTGCCGGCCCCAGGCATGGGCGGCCGCCTCCTCGGTCCTCATCCTCCAGGCGGCCCTGGGCCTGGATGCCGATGCCCCGGCCGGGACGGTCACCGTGACCCCCACCTTCGCCCACGACTACGGCCCGCTGACCGTGACCGGACTCCAGGTCAACGGGGAGCGGCTGGACGTCGTCGTGACGGTGGACGGATCAGTACAGGTGACAGCACCCGAGGCGCTGGCCGTGACCACTGCCTGACAGTGCCGAGACACTCCGTGGCCGTTCTGTATCGCCGATGGTGCGGGGTGAGCTTTCGGCTGCCGCCTGGCGCGTGCGTCGGTACAGTGCGGGGGCCGGTGGGGGAAACAAGCTGCCCGTACGGTGCTCAGTGTTGGGTCGGTCTGCTGTCTCGGCAAGGAGAGCGCGCGACCAAGCGGGGTGGTTCAGAAGAGGTCCCTGAGTCACGCCAGTCCGGGAGCTCGTGAAAGCTCGACACCCCTCTTCAAGCTGCCGCCCAGAGGTCCGGACCGCGCGCGGATCACTTCTTACGATGCCTGCTCGCCCGCTTCTTCAGTTCGGCTTGGCCACGCTTCGTCCAGTCACCCTGATGGAGATGGCAACGTACCGTGCTTTTCAGCGTCCTGTTTTGACAGCGGCCTCCGGCTGTCCGCTCACGCATCGCGCACGCACGAGGCCAGCGTCCTGAACGCCATGGTGCGACTCTGGGCCAGGTTCCTCCGCGAGGCACCGTGGAGACAGTTCCTCCGGCCCAGGTACACCCCCTGTTGCCCGCCGTGCACCACCCCTGGTGACCCTTACGGTTGTCCGCGCAGGGCCTCTCGGTTACAGTTATTGCAGATGTGTTTTTACCTGGGTCAGCGATTGGAGGCGGCTATGGCTCGTACGAGCGTTCTTGCCCGTGCTGAGAAGGTCGAACCGAATCCCTCGCATCAGTGTGCGCTCGCCGCGACTGCCCGAATGGCGCCAGAGCAGGTTCAGGTTCTGGTGCGCACCTCGGATGGTGACGAGCTGGCGCTGCCACAGGAACTGGTCCGCATTCTCCTCGCCTCCGCCGGCGAGCTGGCTCGCGGACATGCGGTCACTGTCCTGGCCTCCGAGGTTCAGCTGTCGCCTGCTGAGACTGCTGAGCTTCTGGGCCTGTCTCGACCGTTCGTCACCCGCCTGCTTGATGCCGGCGACCTCCCGTCGACGAATCTGCCCGGAAGTAGTCACCGGGTGGTGCGCCTTGCCGATGTGCTGGCATTCCAGCAGCGGCGTGAGCGCCGCAGGGAGGGTCGGCGTCAGATCGCCGACGTGTTGGGCGACGCCGAATCAGCCGGTTGATTCGGTTCCCACCGTCAGCGGCGAAGCAGAGGGGGAAGTGTGGCGCCGCGGGTCTTTGTGGCCTATGTCGTTGACGAAGTCCAGGACCGCCAGGTCCGCACGGGAGAGGACGTTGCAAAGGATGAACGCGGGGTCGTAGTCGGGTGCGAGGGCGCCGATATCGACGGGGGTGTTCCAGCGGCGGCCGTGCGCGAGCAGGCTCCGAAATCAGGGGGTTTGCCCAGGCTCCCCACACAGGAATCTGACTGACGGCGCGTTCCCATTCGTTCCCATGCAAGGCCAAAAGGCCCCTCGGAGATCACTTCCGAGGAGCCTTGTTGGTGCATCGTGCCTGGTCAGGCCTGGTGCCCCCGGCAGGATTCGAACCTGCGACACCCGCTTTAGGAGTTTTCTCTGGGCGGGGCTGTGACCTGCGGAAACTTCGGCCGCAGGGTGTCTGGCCTGGGGAAACACCCCTCCGTAGTTCTCACGTGTTCACGACGTTTCCCGGCCCCATGTGTGCTGAACCCGTTCTGGCGGGTCACGCCCCGACGAGCGGTCAGCGAATAGCGAGGGCGTCGGAAAGTAGGCAGGCGAGAGCGTTGCGAAGGACTGGTTACCGTCTCTGGACTGATCAGGACCGGCGGCGGGGCTGGCGAGTGCGTGGGCCGGGTCGCACAGGTGAATGTCGTCCGGGCGGGGCGGCTCCTGGGGGTTCGTTCGGTGGAGTTAGGGGCTCGACGGGTCCAGGCAGTTGGCCATCGACTGATTCCATGCCAGGCAGGAAATCGCTGGCCGGGCCGGTACGACCGTGCTCTGAGTGTTCGGGTACCGGAAGGACGTGGCGTCGGGTGAGCTCAGCGACGTCGATCAGTGGCGCCACGACGATGCGGTTGAGTAACCCCGCCTGCTGCGGTTCCAGGGAGGTGAGGTGGCTGAGTACGGCCAGGATTTCGACAAGCTCCCGGCTCCATTCAGGTTCCCAGCCCTCGGGACGCTCGCGATCCAGTTCGCTGGTGACTTTGCCGGTGGCGCGGTTGCTGCGGTAGCCGAGCCAACTGTCGAGCACGTTGCGCCCTCCAGTGGTGTAGTTCCGCATGCGCGGTGTGACACCAGTGAAGACGCCTCCCTCAATGATCAGATGCTCGTTTTCGGGATCGTAGGTGATTGCGGAGGGGAGCGTGTCAGGCGCGACTTCTCGGGCGTATGTGATCTCGGGGTGCAGACGTCGCCACCAGTTTGATGCGCCTGCTGGGCGGTCGTCACTGGGGTTGATACAGCGTGTGCCGAAGGTGGAAGCCCACAGGATGTGGTGTCCCAGGCTGACGCCCTCGTGCCAGAGGTCACTAGCGGCGGTCAAGGGGATGCGAACGCCGAGGGAGTTGAGGTCGTCCGCATAGCGTTCGGTGAACGAGGGGTGGGCGGTGACGGCGGCGATGTAGGCCAGTAGGTCCTCAGCGAGGACCTCTTGGAGGCCGTAGGAGTTGGCGAGGTGGTGCAGCAGCCCTGGGGCGATGTTGGGGGTGCGGTCGGCGTGGAGGAGCGGCAGGACGCGACCACCGTTTCCCTTGAAGTAATCATTGTCGGGAATGAGGGCGGTGAAGAGCAGTGCCGGGCCGGTCTTTAGACGTTGGGTGTGCTGTTCGATGGCAAAGAGCTGACCGTCGATGGAGGCTTGCCATAGCTCTGGACGGGAGCGGTCGATGACACGTCCGTCGGGTATGAGCCACTGGCGATCAAAGGCTCTGCGAGCGATGCGTACCGGAGCAGGACAGGGGCTCTGCTCGTCGCGGAGGAGGGTCGGTGGGTGGGGGTGGCCGGGAATCTGGAGGGCTTCCTTGTCCAGGGTGCGGTCGCCCGTCTCCTTGAACAGCGCCTGCTTTGTGGCCGGGTCGCGTTCTTGGATGAGTAGGTTCCAGCGTCGTCGCAGGAGGGTTTTCGAGGGACTGATGACCCAGTTTCGGTTGGGCTTGATGCCGGGCTTGTGCCATGGCATGAGGTCGGTGAGAGCGGGGAAGGCGTCCCACCCACTCTGAGAGGCGGGTGTGAAGGGGACGAACTCGGCAGATCGTGACCTGCGCCAGCCGGGACCGCCGATATGCAAGTTGTGCAGTTGTTCTTCTTTGTCCTGGCGGGTGCCATGAACGGCCGCATAGTGGACGGGAGCCAGTTCGTCTCGCCGCTCGCCTTGTCGGCGGACGAAGATTGCGATGGCTAACTCCTGTTGGACTCCAGGAAAGAAGCGGCTGTTGACCGGCGGCCTTTTGGTCTCGGGGGTGAGGTCGATGACCCAGCCCTCGGTGCAGGTGCGCCGCAGGTAGGAGCGCATGCCCTGGAAGCCCGCGCCGCGGATGAAGCCGCCGGTGCTGACGAAGCAGACGACGCCATGACGGTGGTCGTCATGCTGGTCGAAGACCTTGTGGGTGGCCCAGCGCCAGAAGTAGGTGCACAGACTCTTCAGCTTGTTCTCGTACACGCCTGCCGCACCGCGCAGCCGGAAGGCGTCCAGAGGTGGAGCACCGCGGCCCGGCGAACCCTTCTCGATCCATCCGCCTTGGCCTTCTGCCTGTTCGCGGTGCGGAGGGTTGCCGATGACGACGGTGATGCGTTCGTTGCGCTGGATGGTGCTGGCAGCCTCGGCGTCATCACGTAAAGGGCCCCACAAGGCGCCGTATCGATCGAAGAGTTCGCTGGGCCGCCAGGGGTCAGCAAGGGTGTCGGCCAAGTGCAGCCGCATGTCACGCAGCCGCACACGTGCATTGAGTCGGCGCAGCATCTGCCCGACACGCATCTGAGCGACGGCGAAGGCGCCCATCTGCTTCTCGAACCCGATCAGTCGGCCGGCGAGTTCTTGTACTGATTCGGCGCGGAAGCCTTCGTTTCCGCCTTCGGTCTGCTTGCGGGCGACGAGGTCAATGATGCCGGTGAGGA
Source organism: Streptomyces sp. NPDC059224 (assembly GCF_042754285.1). Classification (NCBI taxonomy): domain Bacteria; kingdom Bacillati; phylum Actinomycetota; class Actinomycetes; order Kitasatosporales; family Streptomycetaceae; genus Streptomyces; species Streptomyces sp. NPDC059224. Next base: position 136,747 of record NZ_JBHZAN010000001.1, on the reverse strand, counting down.
ACGTGCCGGTTCCCATTGCAGGGTCGATGATTGAAACACCGGGATCGGCGAAACCGTCCGGGCAATCCAGCGCGGTGGCCAGTACCTCGTCGACAAGGCGGATCATCTCCGTCATCAGCGAGGCTGGGGTGTAGTAGGTGCCGGAGTCCTTGCGCAGGTCTGCGTCGTATTCCTGCAGGAAGTGCTCGTAGAGATGGATGTGAAAGCCGGGGTCGTCGGCCAGAGCACTTCTCCAGTCGATGGCGTCGATGACGCGGACGAGCATGTCGAGGCTGTCGCGGAACTCGCCCTCGACCTGATCGGTGAGGATCTGCAGGGCACGGCCCATGACGGAGTGCTCCGCCCCCAGACGCCGACCTATCTCGTGGAGGCTCACACCGGCCAATGATCTGGCGTTGCCAACGTTGGTGTCGGAGCCGGCGAGCAGGAGGGCGAAGGTCACGGACTGGGCGTAGCGGTCGGCGAAAGCCGCGCGTTTGTCGCGATCGTCGGTGGTGGGAAAGAGGTCGACCTCAAGAGTGGATGCCAGATCGGTGAAGGGGCGTTGGTGGCGTGGGAGGCCAGCTTCGGCGTCGAGGCGCTCGTGGACGGCATCACGCAGGAGGGTGCACAGGGGCGCCACCTGGGCGACCACCTCCCGCATCGACGTCAGCGGTTGCGGCTGCCAGCTGAAGAACGCGGTCAGCATCGCTTCGAAGACGACCTCGTCGGCAGCAGACAGTCGCAAGCGAGAGCCAGCAGTGTGTAGATCGCCTTCTAGATGGATGGTTTCGCCGCGTTGTCGGCCCGAGCGGTACATGATCCATGTCTGGCCGTTGGTATAGATCAAGTTTGGGAGTTTCGACATGCCCTCCCACTGACGGCGGTCGCGCTGTTTCAGCCCGCCAGGATGTATCACGCTCTTGTCCGGGCTCTTCAACTCGACGTAGCCCACGATGTTGCGTGGTAACTTCCCGATGCGCACCGCCAAGTCGGGACGGATACGGTGCGCGGCGATCGCGACCTCGGCATGCAGGACAGCCTGCAGCCCCAGCAGGCTCGCTGCGTCAGTGAGGAGGGTCTCCACTGCGCGACGGATCGCAGCTTCCTTCTGCCCATGCAGCAGTGCCTGCTTGCAGGTCGCACCAAACTCGCTGATGATCCGCCGAAACCCGTCCCTGCGCTGCATCCCGCCCCCAGAAGCCAGCACACTCTCGGTGTCCAACTCAACACACGGTAAGCGCAACATCACCGAACGTCGAGAGGCCCTCAAGGCCGCGACTGCTCGCCCGTGCGATGCGGTGCACCCTCTTTTCGTGCGCCGCATCGGCTTTGAAGGAGCAGAGGCCCCTTCGCAGTCTAAACGGAAGGGCTCTGACCAGGTGTTTCTCTGTGCCCCCGGCAGGATTCGAACCTGCGACACCCGCTTAGGAGTTTTTCTTGAATGGGGCTGTGACCTGCGGAAATGTCGGCTGCATGGTACCTGGACTGGGAAAACTCCCCTCCGTGGTTCGCACGTGTTCACAGGGTTTCCCGGCCTCATGCGTGCCGATGGGTACTGTCCGGCGAAGGTCCGGATTGCTCGGGGGAATGCCCGGCGAGCGGTCTGAGCGAGGCGTGCGCTTCCTCGCTCAGACCTTCTCGACTCGAACGGAGCGACCTGCGAGGAGTTGATGTAGATCGTTGGTGTCCGAGGTAAAGACGGTTGCCTGGGCGTTCTGTGCGGCTTCCCGTGCGGCCGAGGCTGCCAGGACAGCGTCGATGGAGTACTTGTGCTCGTGCAGATCGGAGGTTTTCAGCATGTCCCGCGCCATGGCGATCACCTGGTCGTCATTGGCCCACACATGTCACTCTATGGCGCTGGCGCGACGGAAGATTTCACCGAAAGAGACATGCTTTATATTTTCTGTCAGTTCCACAAGCAGAGTTGAGGGTAGGCCATTTCTGGCGCAGTTAGCGTATGCCGTTTGCGCAAGTGCCCACAATATTGACCGGCCCAAAATTTGCTCACCGGTTTCACCGTCAATCTGCTTTACGCCCTCAGACAGTGCCGACTTGAAATCAGAAGTCATCTCGCCGTCGCGCGAGAAGACGCCGATATCAATGGCGAGTTGATGGACAACTGACGCGATAGCGGCCTGATGATGCTTCGCATAGGCGGGCGCAGCTTCTTCTTCCTCTTCTTCTTCCGCTTCGGCAAGGACTGATAGCGAGTAGCCAACGCTGCGATCGGCGTGATCGATGCGAGCAAACCAAGAAAGGTATTCTACGGCCGATTCGTCGAATCGACGGGATCTTTCGAACGTAATGGGGATCGCACTAGTTCCCGCATTCGAGAGGGTTACGTGGTCGAAACTCCCGTCAGGAATCGTATACCACCCCACATTGTTATTCACGTCCCAAAGTGTAACGATCACAAGATCGCTACTCCGAGACCAGCGCAAGACCTGCTCGGCATTGATGTACAGGACGGGAAGGGCCGACTGTTCATCAGAGCAATCCTTTGTCGTCCCCTTTACCTGCACCCATATTCTCGATGCATCGACACGTTCTCTAAGGCACGTCTGCACTAAGAGATCCTCCCCGTAATCCTCTCTGATTGTGTCGACTGCATGCCCTCCGTTCACCCAGAGGGATCGTACAGAATTCTCTGCCTTTGCTGCAGTTTGGTGCTGCTGAGGGCGTTTAGGCACTACTTCTCCTCGATGAGCTAGGCCGCGCGACGCCTGAGCTCGCGATCACTCTCGCCGCGTTGCGCGATGCGGTAGGGCCTACTCCAGGCCCTGATGCCGTCGTTCTGCCTCTTGGTCCTCCCGCCGGGCGTCAGCTTCGTACGACTCCGCAAGCCCTTTGAGCAACTTCTTGGTTCGAGGCCACGCGCGTGCGCGTTCGGCCTGCTCCCGGAAGGACCGGGCCAGCTCCGACTCTTGAACTCCGCCATCCAGGAGTCCCCGGCTGGTCACACCTCGTTTGTTGTAGATACCAATACTGAGGCCACGTTCGAGATCGCTGCTATTGATCTCTTCAAGTAGGTCTCGGACGGCTTCCGGAATCTGCAAGTCGTCCTGGTCGCGCGGGGCGAAAGCAAGTACCTGACCGATCTGCACATCACCTACCCTGGCACGATCCCTAGCAGCCAGTTCTGCCCGTGCCGTCATGACCCACGTGCGCAGTGCAACCGGGTCAAGTGTCCCGTCGGCCGTAAGCCCTGGACATGTACGCAAAGTGTGCAGGGCTCTGTAAGCATGGTTCGCGATATTGCGTCTGTTCTCCTGATCGACGGCATCTGCCGTGTCCTCCTCGGAAGTGGCGCTGGGACGGAAGGACCACGTCACCAAATCCGCGAACGCCTCAGGATCCTCAACCAACATCTTGTGGAGAATTGGAGCCTTCGCGTCGAACCCGAGCGCAGGCAAGAGCTGCCACTCCAGACTGAGGATGCGTTGACGCCCGACCTGCTCGTGTTGCCGGGCCAGCAGCGCAAACAGATCCTGGAAACGTGAACCGAGTCGCCCGATCTCAGGATCGCTCAACCTACCTGCGATGAGGTCTTCAAGCCCGGTGACGACGACCTCGGCGGCCTCTGCACGGTCCCCTTCCCTGTCCCTGTCGTATAGGAGGATCAGGTCCAGCGCCGCTGCGGGACGACCTGCGCCCAACAGCGATCGGGCCGCATCAAGCGCTCGCGGGAAGTCGGGGCCGAGCCCGAAGTAGGAGAACTCACGCCAATAATGTCCTGCTACTTCCGGACTGAGTTCAGTGAGCTTGGACCACGCGGCGGCTGGATCTGGGGCGAGCTGCAGGATCACTGCCTGAACGTGTGGAACCTCTGTGAGAGAAAGAAGCCTGTCGCGGAGATCATTTCCCTGGGCCCACATGCGCCGGCGCAGGTACCCAGCCGCTACCTCCTTGGCTGGTGAGGCGTCCTCCTCAGCCCAGGACAGCAGCTCTTGGTCATGGTCCTCGGAGTGCTCTGCCAGAGCGATGCCCACCAGGTCGGCGTACTCGGTTGCGGAAGCCAGCTCGACGAGAGCCGCCAGCCCTCTGTGCGCGACTGTCTCCCCGACCGCTGCGGCCCGCCGGGCGAGGAGTTCCGCGTCGTAGGCGGCGAAGTTGTCACGGCGCCTGATGTCGCCAAGCGTGATCCAGCCGGATTGGAACAGCCATGCGTATCGCTTTACCGGATTTCGAGGCTCCAGCGTTTCGCACGCGGCTTGGAGGGGGCGAAGCTCGTCCGCGGGAAGGGCCCACGCGGTGTCCGCATACTCCTGGTGCCGGGCAACCTGGTCGCGCAGTGCGCAGTGGAGAGCCGCACGCTGATCGTCATCTTCCAGGTCGCCGGCGAGCTCGGTCAGCCGTCGCGCGACCTCAGCGCGGTGTTTGGGAGGGAGTACATCGATTTTATCGATCAGGTCGGCATACAGCTCGGGGGCGGCGTCGAGTTCGTCAAGGAGCAGGTCGACTACGGCGGTGGTAACACTCCATCGATCATGCGGGGTGACGACGGTGTCCCTTTTCCAGTCACGGAAACGCGGACCAGGATGGCTCATCTGAATAGCGTGGCTGCCAGGAATGAGCTGGAGGAGCAACTTGCGGCCGAGTGTCGGCTGCCTCCGCACCTGGCGTCGGATCACTCTGATGCGGTCCTCGGCGTGGGCGGTCGTGTTGGGAGCCCACGCGCTGAGAATCCCCACCAGACTCGGGAGGGGACGATTCGAGAGCCGGCCGCCCGGGTCCACGACAGCCAGCGCGGTCAGTACGTCGACTGCGTCATCAAGGTGCTCCGGAGACCATGCCAGGATCTCCAAAGACCACAGAAACTTTGTATGAGGAGAGCTGGATCCAAGTCCCAAGTTGTCAGGCTGGTTGTCGGTGAACATGGCAACGTGCAGAGGCCTGGTGCCACTAAGGCCCTCATACATCGCCTCTATGAACTCCTCCGGAGCGGCCTCAGCCAACAAGGTGAGCACATCGCCCAGGGAACGCCACAAGCTATACGTGTCATCAGCGTTGGCCTGCTTCAACAGATCACGAACCAGCAGCCGTGCCCATCGATCCCCCGTGACACCTTCGGGGCCCCGTAGGTCCGCGCCAAGGGTGCCCAGGAGGGCGAGCGACTGAGCGAGCCCTGTGCGAAGGGTGTGTGAGAAGCACCGTCTCACGCCCATCACCCCGGCCCTCCACCGCTCGTCAGGGTCTAGGTCGAGAGTCGGGTCCGTCTCAGTCAGTACCTCCAAGAATGCCGTTCGGAAGAATTGGAGATCGTCGCTGGTGAGGGATGCACCAAGCAAGGTCCAGGCATCCTCGGCAGCAAGCACGTGCCAGATCCCGTCCTGGTGGCCGAGGAAAGGGATCTCGGACGCGGCAGCGAGCTCCCGGGCCCGCTCCTGCAACTCTTCGTATTCAAGTCCCGAGCACCGTCCAACCACACGGCGGTCTTCCCGATTGTCCCCGTTCCAGGCATTCAGCAGGAGCAGCCGTCGGCGGACCACATCGAGCGTCGAGGCCCGTTCCGGTGTGAATGGCTCCGGGTGGTGGGCCAGGGCTCGCCGCAACGCAAGCAGGCTACGGCGACCGAGCGCGCCGAGCCGGGCCGCACGCTCGCTCGGCGTGCCGTTGGAAAGCAGCAAAGACTCGATGACCTGGCTGTGGAGCCTGGGCACCTTCACGTTGCACGGAGCACCGGGCATCGCCGCCCACACGAGTTGGTGAGGATGCTGCTGTGGAATGTCCCGTGCAAGCGCCGGGTCTGCGAGGACCAAGATCAAGGGCTGGCGCTGGGTGACCAGTTGCTCGATACCGTTCTTGTCGGAAAGGAATAGGACCCGCGCCCCCACCTGAGTGGCCCCCAGGATGCCTTCCTGTTCTAGGGCAGCGGCTACGAAGGCGCAGACTTCGTCGGGGCGCAGATCGCCGCCTAGCGTGATCACCGACCGCCCGGTAGCGAGTAGGGCGCTGAAGTCGGCGGCTGCCTTCTCTCTTCCTGCCAGCACCACCGTCCGGTCCAGTGGGATGCGCGTCGATCGGAGCCAACTGTCAGTCCACCATGATTCCAGAGACCGCACGCCCGGCTGCGCCTTCCCCAGTCGGGCAGCAAGCCATGCCGTGGTGGCTGGTGCTTGTTCCAGCCACAGGTCGATCACGTCGAGGTTGTACCCACGTACCTCCCGCCACCGACCGTTCTCGGTGTGGCGATCGGCCCAGGTTCGAGCGTCTCTCCACGTGTCGAGGATGACTTCCACATAGGTGACGTCTTGGGTCGCGAGCCCGTTCGGCCCCTTCGTCCTCTTCTCGTAGTCTTCCTCAGCCTTGCTGTTGCCGCCGCCAACAGACAACTCCCATACCGAGATTCCCGCCGGCACGAACGTCGACGGTCCCGACGCTTTGACAATGCCGTCGAAGCCTCCGACCGCGGTGCCGGAGCCTCCTGGCATGTCCAGGGATTCCAACCCACTTGCGGTCTCGGCTATCAAGCGCCTGACGAGCAGCGGGAGCACGGTATCGAAGCCCGCGTCGCCACGCGCCCTGCGAAGATCGTCACGATCAATTGGCGGCCATGCAGTCATGCCCCGACGGTACTGCCGCCCACTGACACCCATATCGGATTCGACTCTGCCGACGCCGCCACCGCCCGCGTCGTGCTTCGCCCGAAGACCGGGGTTCGACATGATTCGGCGGCCTGGAGGCCGGAATCTGGGGTTTGACGAGTGTGGACAGGGCGGGCCACCTTGAGCGCCTCGACTCACCTGTCGATACTGGCTGTCGTCGAGGGCCGTCCCCTTCAAGCGGTCGCGCCGTTCGAAGACGGCGGGGCGCCGTAGGCTCCGATCAGCTGATGACGCGGATCATCATGGTGAGCACTGGCGAGGCTGGTGACGGCTGACTCTGTCCAATGTCCTCGTAGCTCCGCACCTTGTATAGCGCGTGGACGTTTCCGTCCCCGGCGGCCGGGGTGACCATAAGCGTGATACTCGCCAGTAGTTGGGTTCGCCCAAGGCATCTCCCGGGCTTCTGCGTCAAGCTCGGAGCTGCTTGACCATGACGGCGTACACCGGTGAGTCTGCGAACGGTTGCTGCTCGCCGGCCTTGGCGTACTCCCACGACTCGTAGAGCGCCTGCACCTTGGGGTGGGTTACGTCGACCAGGAGTACGGCGAGGTCTTCTGTCCGTTCCTTAAGGAGCGCTGCGTGGAGTCGTTCGGAGATTCCCTGTTTGCGCCATTGGGGGCGGACCATGACTTCGGACACGGCGTAGGTGGAGGTGTAGCCGTTGTTTGGCTGGTATGCGGTGGAGCGCCACCATTCGCGGCCGGGCGTGAGCGGGGCGCCGTACGCGAAGCCAACCGGTTCGTCGCCGTCGTACGCCACCACGCATGAGAAGCCGTCCATGCCGGACCAGTGGTCGGCGAACCAGGCGAAGCGCTGGTGGAAGGGGTCGTCCATCTGGTCGGCGTAGGCGTCGGCGTGTACGTCGATGAGCATCTGACGGAAGCCTTCGGGGAGGTTCCCGCTCTGGAAGTGACGCAGGTCGGTCACGCTTGACTCCATTCGGTGCGCATGCGGTCTGCCCAGTCTCGGGCGTAGGAGGCGGAGGAGGCCCGCACGAACAGGCCCCGGTGGAAGTCGCCGATGAGGGTGCGCATGCGACCGGGCAGGGGGTCGCCGTCCATGATCGTGAAGACTTCGGCGGCGGTGGCCGTGGCCTGCTCGGCGTCGTCCTGGTGGAGCTGGGCGAGTGCGAGTTGGGCGGTTGCGAGTGCCCTGTTGCGCCGGAAGGGACCCGGGATTTTGGCCAGGGCGCGGTGGGCCATGGCCTCGGCGTGGGCGGGGCGTCCGCTGTTGAACTGCACGATGGCGGCGAGGTGGTCGAGTTCGGCCTGGCCGTAGAAGGCCGTCCAGCGCGGACGTTCGCGCTCTTCCGCCTTGGTGAAGGTGTTCTGGGCGGAGCCGAGGGACCGTAGGCCGGCCCGTCCGTCACCGAGAGCCGCGTAGGCGAGGGCGGCGCGGACCCGGCCCAGCGAGTCGAAGAACGGGTCGCGGCGAGCTGCGTAGGAAGCTTGTGCCGCTTGTGCTGCCGCGAGCGCTTCGGGCCAGTTGTGCCGCTGGTAGGCGAGCATGGAGAGGTTGACCCACACCCGCATCTCGGTGGGGCCGTCCTGGGAGAGGCCGGCGTACGTCGCGGATTCGTTTAGGTACTTCTGCGCCTGGTCGAGGTTGCGGGCGTCGATGCAGGACCAGGCCGCGATGGTGGTGTACTCGGCGGCCAAGGCGTACAGGGCGCGGCGGACGCGTTCGCTGGCGTTGCGCTGCTGCAACTCCAGGACGCCGTTGCGGCCTGTGGCGGCTGCCTTTTCCAGCTCGGAGTGGCCGCCTTGGCGGTCGTCGGCTTCGACGAGAGCGTTCATTCCGGCGGCGGCACGTGCCACGTCCGCCATGCCGACCGTACGACGCTGGGCGGCCAGGGGCATGACGGCTGCTGCGGTCCCGGTGGCCGAGGCGATGAAGGTGCGACGCCGCACGGGGTCCTCCTCCTGCGGGTGTTGCATCATGCGTGGTGCGCTGAACCCTAAGTCCTCGACCGGACAGCCGAACACCCGCTCCAGAGCGGCGCACGTGCGTCCGATGGGCCGGCGCGAGGTTCCGTTCAGCAGGTTGCGGATCGTCCGGGCGGAGACGTCGCCCGGTCGGCCGGTGATCTCCGCGAGCGCGGTGTTCATCCGGCCAGCCAATTCCTCCTGTGTGAGCCCGAGTTCGTCCATCCGGCTCTTCAGGATGGCGTTCGCTGCCATGTCACCGACGGTAGACCGACGGCATCGAGTGAACCAGCCCTCAGGTCACGACACCGTAAAGTCTTCCGGTTGGGAGTGACCGGCGAGGGAGCGACCTTTCCTGTTCCTCTCCCGCCGCAGGTCGTTGACTGGTCATCGCCCGCCGGGAGATCCCGATTCCCCCCTTCCTCTCGGCGGCATGGAGGAGAGCTCGCTCCGTCGTCACCCCGTCGGCGGAGCGGGCATCCCACCCTCGGAGGGATGTTCTCGTGACCATGACCGCAGCCCGACCTACTGCGACCGGCGCGCCCGGCTACACCGAGACGATGCCGTGCGAGCCGGAATCCGCTCGCCGAGCGCGCCTTCTCGTCTCGGTCGCTCTGAACACCTGGGGCATAGGTGAGTTGGCTGAGAACGGGGTCCAGATCGTCGCCGAGCTCGTCAACAACGCTGTCCGTCATACGCGGTGCCGTGTCGTCCGGGTCCGGGTCACGCGTCCGGCAGAGGGGGTGGTGCGCATCGGTGTCGCCGACAGATGCCGGGACACTCCCGAGCTGGGCCACCCCGATGATGACTCGGAGAGTGGGCGCGGTCTGTCCTTGGTAGAGGCCCTCAGCTGGAGATGGGGCTACGACCGAAAGCACTGGGGCAAGGTCGTATGGGCTGAGTTGGAAGCGCCGGCCACGGAAGCACCAGGCGCATGCTGAGGCCCCGCATTTCGTTACGCCTGATGCGGGCCGACGAGCTGGCGGACGACCCGAGCCCGGACGCCTGCGTGGAAGTCACCCTCGGTCCCCTCATACCGACTGACGAATGTAATTCGGCGATGTTCGCGGAGCCGCTGCGCATCACGCCTGCCGATCTCCTCCGGCTGCACATGGAGTCCGACTTGGCGCTCGGGGAGATCCGTGCTGAGGCCGTTCGAGCGGACGTCGCATGGCAGCGACATCTTGGCCGCTGGTACGAGGAAGGTCGAGTCGCAGTCGCAGATAGCGAGCCGGAAGTAACCCTGCTCAGGCGTGTGCTCGATGGCCTTCGTCGACAAGTTCTCGCGCCGGTCTGATCCCTCTTGATGCCGACCGACGCTCACCGCTCCCGCCGAGCAGGACGAGGCCGCAGCCGCCCGACGGGTTGGCAAGGCAGTCACCACACAGGCACTTCCCACAACGAAAGGAAGATCGTGTTCACCCACATGGATCGCTTTCCCACAGGCAGCCCGCTGCCGCAGGGACACATGACCGCCGCCCCGTGGGGCCTGCGCCGTATCGCCCCGTACCCGCTCGTCGAGGGCCCCGACTACACGACAGTGAAGTTGGATCCGGAGACGCAGACCGCCCGATACTTCGACGCTTCCGGGGCGCCCACCATGGCCCCTGGCCACGGCACGTCCTCCGGTACGAACCCCAAGACCGGCACCACCGGCCAGGGGGACCGCAACAGCGACTCCCCGGACAGCGACACGGGCAACGACACCGACCAGTGACTCCGGTGACGAACGACGATCGTCCGGTCCTGATTGTCACGAACCTCGACGACCCGACCGCGGACTTCGTGATCGTCGAGCTGCACGACCGGGGTGTCCCGGTCGTGCGGTTCGACTCCGGTGACTTCCCCGCCGCCCTGTCGTGCTCAGCCGCCATCGGCGGCGACACCGACGGCTGGCGGGGAAGCGTGCAGACCCCGAGCCGACATGCCGAGCTGGGCACCGTGCGCGCCATGTACTACCGGCGCCCCTCCGGCTTTGCCTTCCCTCACCTCGACAGGCAGGACGAACGGTTCGCCGTGGCCCAGGCCCGCTATGGGCTCGGCGGCATCCTGACCTCCCTGCCTGGCTGCCTCTATGTCAACCACCCCAACCGCATCGGCGACGCCGAGTACAAGCCCGCCGGGCTCGCGGCAGCGGCGGCGGCAGGCTTCACGGTGCCGCCCACGGTCATCACCAATGTTCCCGACGACGCCCGGGCCTTCATCAAGGAGCACGGCCCGGCCATCTTCAAGCCGATCTCGGTTCCGCTCTACCTCGTCGACGGCCATGCTCAGACCGTCCCCGTGACCGAGGTGAGCGCCGACGAGATCGACGACTCCGTCACCGGCACCATGCACCTCTTCCAGAAGCGCGTGGACAAGGTCGCCGACGTCCGAGTCACGGTGATCGGCGAGCAGATCTTCGCGGTACGGATCGACTCCGGCCTCCTCGACTGGCGGACGGACTACAGCACCCACACGTACACGCCGCTTGCGGCCCCGCCCGCAGTGGAGCAGTCGATGCGCGCCTATCTGAAGCACTTCGGGCTCGTCTTCGGAGCGTTCGACTTCGCTCTGACCGGCCGCGGCGAGTGGATCTTCATCGAGTGCAATCCTTCTGGGCAGTGGGCGTGGATGGAGCCGCCCACCGGTCTGCCCATGACCGCCGCACTCGCCGATCTCCTGGAAGGAGGCATCCGTGGCCGGTGAGCCTGACATCGAGACGGCCGCAGCCGATCTGCGGCTTCGGCTCGCCCACCGGCTGGAGGAAGACGGCTGGCTGCGGTCGCCACAGTGGCGAGCCGCCGTCGAAGCGGTGCCCCGCCACGTTTTCCTCCCGCGCTTCTACCGGGAGAGCGACGCACCTGGCCTCACCGCGTGGAAGCCCGTGACGCCGGAGACTGTCGGCCAGGATGAGTGGCTCCGGCTCGTCTACACCGACGAGACCTGGATGACCCAGTTCGACGGCCACGACATCGACTGGACCGACCCGAAGCCGATCAGCAACGCGACACCGACCTCGTCATCGACCCTGCCGAGCCTGGTAATTCGGATGCTCGAAGACCTGGACGTGCACGACGGCATGAACGTGCTGGAGATCGGCACGGGCACCGGCTACTCGACGGCCCTGCTGTGCCACCGGCTCGGCAGCGGGAGCGTGACCTCGATCGAGACGGATGAGGGCGTGGCACGGAGGGCCCGCGAGGCTCTCACCGAGTCCGGCTACAGCCCGCACCTGCTGGTGGGGGACGGCCGCGCCGGCCACCCGGACGGAGCGCCGTACCACCGGCTGATCGCTACCTGCGGCTTCCGTAACATCCCACCCTCCTGGCTGGAACAGGTGCGCCCCGGCGGCGTCATCCTCACCACCCTGCGCGGCTGGATGCGCTCACTCGGTCTGGTCAAGCTCATCGCCGCCGGAGACAGCGCGAGCGGCTGGTTCAGCGAGGACGACCCGAGCTTCATGATCGCCCGCCAGCAGGAGGCACCGGAGAACCTGGGCATGGTCCCGGGACCCAGCGACGGTACGGTCCGGAAGGCCACGCACGGGCCAGAGGCGCTCACCGACTCTGGGCCGGCGTTCATGGCACAGCTCGCTGCACCGGACGCCCGCTTCTTCGCCATGGCTGTCGACGGCGGCCCGGTCGGTACGTTCGTACTGGACTGCGTCACCGATTCCTTCGCCGTGCTCACCGCTACCGACAGCGGCTGGGAGGTGCGGCAGGGCGGCCCCCGACGCCTGTGGGACGCGGTTGAGTCGGCGGTCGCCACCTGGGAGGAGCATGGCGCACCGAGCTCCGCCGCGTTCGGTGTGACTGTCTCCTGTGACGGACAGGTCGTCTGGCTTGGGAATCCGAGCGGCCCGCAGTGGCCGCTACCCTCCTGACACATCTGCCCGCCCCCCGACGGAGGACGCCAGGATGGACGACGAGCCGCTGAAGGACTGGGCGGAACGCCGTGACGCGAAGATCGGCCGGCTCCGCGCCGTACCTGTCGTCTCCGGCGATGGCCCCAGGGCGTCCCATCTGCATCCGGACGCACCCAGAGTTATCGAGCGCTGGAACGGCCACGACTGGGAGCCGTATGGCTTCGCCGTCAACTTGGCCGAGGCCAAGGCCATCCTGCATCCCGAGGTCAATGAACCGACACCGACCGGGCCGGCGCCGAAGCTGCTCGGCTCCGGCACCGGCAAGCACCGCAAACCCCAGTCACCCACTTCGGACGGTGGGGGCCCGGCAGAGAGGTGATCAGCGCCGCCGAGTCTGAGACTGCTCCGGGCGTGGAGCAGTGGAAGGCGCTGCGGTGTGGTGCGCGTGGGCTGCTGCCTGCGCGCGTGGGCCTGGTACGTGTCTGTCGGCGAGGCGGCGGATGCGCCAGGTCAGTGCCCGTGCGGGGCTGTGGGCGTTGTCCAGGGTGCGCTGGCTGAGTGCCTGGGTGAGGACGGCGGACGCGTTGTGGCCTGCTTTCTCCGCCTCCGCGAGGGCGGTGGTAAGGGCGTCGAAGGCGGGGTCCTCGATGATCTGGTCCACGTGATCGGGTATGACCTGGCGTAGCTGTCGGATGTGCCGGTCCACGGTCTGCCGAGGCGGCCGACGGCTTGCGAGGGCGGCCAGGGGCTCGGCCGAGGCTTGGTCGTAGGCCGCCTGGAGGTGAATCAGGGTTTGGTGGGCTGCGGCGACCTGCTGGTTGTGGTGGCGGAGTTGGTGCCAGCGGGCTGCGGCGATGACGACGAGGATGGCGGCGTCGAGGAACATCGCCACGGTGGTGCTGTCTTTGAGGGCGGGGTGGCGGAGCATGGCCCGTACGGCTCCCCGCAGGGCGCGAGCGTGGTGGTGTTCGGCCTGGATGCGGGAGCGGGTGGCACGTTCGAATGCCCAGGCGGCTTCTCGGAGTTGGGGCCGAAGTGGCGGAGGTGTGAGAAGGGGCAGGGCGTCGAGAGCTTCGCCGAAGGCGGCGAGGTGGGCTTGGGAGGCTTGGTCGTCGGCCTGGTCGAGGTGGTGGGGGATGCGTTCGGTGGCGGCGGTGGCCTGGTGCCAGGGGTTGGGCCCGCGTCGGCCAGGCTGGTCGGCGGGCTGCTGCTCGATTGCGTCCAGTCGTTGTCGGATCTTGGGGAAGGAGAGGTCCGGGGCGAGTTCGGAGCCGGAGAACCAGACGGGCTTGTTGCCGGCGGTGGTGGTGTCTTCGGCAGCGACCTTGTAGCCGCGGACATCGCCGGAGGGGAAGTACACGACCTCGGCGAGCACGCCGTCGAGGTGGCTTAGCAGGTGGATGAACTCCTCCATGCTGGAGGCAGCCGCCACGGCGGTACGCACGATGGCGCGCAGACGTTCGCGGGCGGACTTCTCCTGGCCGTTACGGTGGGCCTTCTCCTGCTCGGCGCGGGTGGGCCGTTTTGCTGCGGTGTGGTCTCCGCGTACGACACGGAATAGGCCGTACTCCTTCTCGATAGCGGCGAGTTCGCGGTCGGCGGTGAGGTAGTCGTTCCAGTGGCGCGCGGTGCGCAGATCCGCCCGGACTTTGGTGGCGGCGATGTGGATGTGGTCGCGGGCGTGGCGTACGGCGACCCAGCGGCAGCCGTCCGGGTCACCGTCGGGTGCGATGCCAGTGGTCGCGACGATGCGGCGGGCGATGTCGGCCCACTCCTCGTCGCTGAGGTGGCGGTCGGTCTTGGCGGTCCGGATCGAGCAGTGCCACACGTGCTTCTCGGGGGCGCGGCCGAGCCGCCGGGCCTGCTTGACGTGAAGGTCGAGGTCGGCCACCAAGAACCTCTTCGTGATGTCGAAGTCGCCGGCGCGGCCGGGGTCGGGGGTGAAGCCGTCCCAGGAGGCGACCAGGTGGGGGTCGGTGTGGTCCTTGGCCTTCTTCGTGTCGAACAGGTACCGGATCAGGCCAGCGGTGTCCTTGCCGCCGCCGATCTTCGCGATCATCAGGCCGCCTTCTTGGTGACGGCCTGGTTCGCGGCTGCCGCGACGTCGCGGACGGTGGCCGCGAGGGCGGTCAGGGTGTGCTCGGCCTGGGCCAGGACGGCGGTGTCCCCAGGGTGTGGATGACCGCCAGAGTTGAGCTTCTTGGCGATCTGGTTGATGTTGTGTCCGATCTTGGCGACCTCACTGCGGAGGGCGGTCAGTTCGTCGATGTAGTCGTCGAGCTCGGTGCGCTGGCCGGGCAGGGTGAGGTCGCCGTGGACGTGTGCCATGACGACGGCGCCGATGTAGTGGGCGCCGGCGATGTTCAGCGACCGGGCCATGGCGAGGATCTCGGACTTCTCGTCGGCGCTGTAGCGAGCGTCGACGCGTTGCTTGCGCTGGCCGTTTGGGTCGGGCTGGCGGCGTCGGGCAACACGGTGCAGGGCTGCGGCTTCGGCAGCGCGTGGGAGCGGCACAGCGGTGTTGGCGTGCTGTTCCTGCTCGGGCGCCCCCTGGTGTCCGAGTGCCTCCGCCACCCCAGGGGCGGAGGCATCGCCGATGTGGCCGTGCTTGGACGGTCCAGCGGCATACCTTGCTGCGCTGTCTGGGGCTGAGGTGGTGCGCAGCTGCTGAGCTGTGGGGAGTTCGTGGTCCTGTTCGTGCATGCGTGGTGCTCCGGTGGTGAGGGGGGCGGGAGGCGTGTCACGTGCGTCGCATGCGTCCCGTGCCTGGTCAGGACAGGTACGGACACTCGGGCAGGTACGGAGAAGTCCGTCCCGGTGAGGACATCCGTCCCCGCACCGACCTGCGCGGGGACGGATGCGACGCAGTGATACCGACCCGGGGAGGCGGGTCAGCGGGTGCGCTTGGGGCCGGCGGAGCCGCCGGGCGGGCCTACGGGCAGCGAGCCCGTCGGGGCGGCAGGCGGCTTGCCCTGGGCCCGGTGCGCGGGCGTGGCGTCGTGCGCGGGGGCGGGCGCCGTCTTGATGAGGTCGGGGCAGTGGCGGGCCCAGCTGTCGAGGAACCGGTTACGGGCGTACCCCTTGGCCTGCCTGCCCTTGTCGAAGCGGTAGTTGGCCGGGCGGATGTCGAAGTCCCGCAGCATTCTGCCCAGGTGGTAGGAGTTGAGCCCGTTGGTGCCGTGCTCTGCCCAGGGGGCGTCGGGGTCCTGGAGCAGGGCGGTGACCAGATCCAGGGAGGACAGGGCCTCGGGGTTGTCGTGTGTCTCGAAGATGCGGTGGATGTCGCGCAGCAGCCGTGTCTTCAGGTTGGTCTGCTCGTCTTGGACGGCCTCGTACCGGGTCATAGCGACACAGGCCGCACGGGCGCTGGCGGGCCAGTGGCTGCCGGCCAGGTCGGCGATGATGACCAACGGTTCCCAGGTGTCCGCTGCCCGGTCCTCCACCGGCATCGTCGGCGCCATGCGGCCGGCCGTGCCGCGTAGCGGTCCTAGCCAGGCGGCCAGCTTGTCCCGCAGTGCGTTCAGTTCCGGTGTGGCGTAGCGCGAGCGGAACGGGGTCACCTTCTCGCCTGGCTTGCGTTTTTGCATGCGGAGCACGACCGCTCGGTCCGTGATCGTGTCGGGCAGGTCGCCGATCGAGGCCAGTGCGGCCATGGTGAAGGTCGGATACGGGGTCGGCTTGTGCTCCGGACCGGAGATGCGCCAGGCGGGCCGGTTGCGCTGGTGTCCGGCGTTCAGCAGGCCGCGCAGTTCCTCGTTCTCGCCGGTCTTGCTGAAGATGGTGTCGGCTTCGTCCACCAGGATCGTGCGCGGGACCTTGCCGATGACGCGGAAGAGCACGGCCGTGGACATGTTCACCGTCATGATCGGCTGGTGCACGGTTTCGTGGAGCACGTCCAGCACCCGGGACTTGCCGCATCCCTTCGTCGGGCCGACGACCGCCAGCCGCGGCGCGTGCTGCAGAACGGTCTGGATGTGCGTGGCCGCCACCCACAGGGTGACCGCGGTCAGCGCCTCGTCACTGGGCAGCACGACGTACTTGCCGATCGCCGCCCGCAACTCATCCAGCAGTTCCGCACCCTCACCGGAACCCTGTTCCTCGGGGTCTGCCGGTCCCCGAGGAGGCCGGGAGCCGGTCCCGTGATCCGGCCCCTGTGCGTCGACGGGACCGGTCCCCTCCTGCTGGGCGGCTCCCGCCACCGGGTTGTCAGACCCTGGCGGCTGGCGGGGACCGTGATCACGGTCCCCATTGCGGTCCCCTGGTGCAACTGCAGCCCCTTGGGGACCGGTCCCCGATTTCCCGCCGCTGACCTGTGAGTTTGCACTGGATGTCGATACGGGGACCGGGACGTGCGGGGAACGAGTACCGGGCACGTCGTGGGGACGGTCCCCAAGCACGTCGCGGGGCGGTCCCCAACAACCGCATCGACAGACGGCTGGGGACGGTCCCCGTATGCTTCCGCCTCCGCCGGGTGTTCGACGGTCCCCGACGTGGGGGACCGTGTGTCCTCCTGATCCCGGCGGCGCCAGGGGATGCCTTCGCCGGGGACCGCGGGAGTGGGCCAGCCGGGCGGGGAGGTGTTCGTGGAGCTGGGGGACGTAGGGTCCTCCATAGGCGTTCCTCTCCGGTGAGGGGCAGGACGGGCAAGGTCCCGCCCCTCACCAGCTCGTTCGTTCAGGGATGGGCGATCAGTCGGGAAGTCTTCGGCCCTCGGCGTTGGCGCGCCGGGGGCCGCTTCGTTGTCCGCGCCAGACGCGGGGTCAGGCCGTGAGGTCGTACGACGTCTGGGCATCCAGCCACGTGTCCACCTCCCGCCAGCGGTAGCGCAGGTGCCGGCCGACCTTGTGGACGCTGGGGCCGATGCCCCGGTACTTCCACTGGTAGAGGGTCTTCACCGGTACCCCGAGGTACGCGGCCACGTCGGCGGGAGTGGCGAGCTGGTCACGCTCGGCACCGGCAAGGCGCGGGGAGTGGTTCGGCAATGAGGTCTCCATATCGGAATCAGGGTTTTTGATGGCAGGCGTGGGCGACACAGCCACACCACCTGGGAAGCGTCCAGAGTGAATTCTTAAACTCCCGGATACTTCCCTCGGCGTCGCCGGGGAAGACTAAAACTGTAAGGGCGGATCGCCGGTTGCCGAAATAGCTCCCGCGGAAGCCGAAATTTTCTGCGGCGAAGCAACCGGCCGAGGTGCCGGAATCCGGTACCTCGGCAGCTCGGAAGCGGTGTCCAGCAGTCAGGAGCGACGCGGCCAGCCCGCCGGACACCTCATCCGATAGGTGCTCAAATCGCCCAATTCTTTGGCGCGGAGGGAAGGTAGCACAACCTCCTCGCTGAAACGGCTCGTGATGTACCGGAATTCGACGAGACGAACACCACTTCACCCCCGAACGACTTTTGGAGAGTTTGAGAACTAACTCTTGCCATAACGGTCGGCTGCAAGTTACAGCTATCTGTCATGCCCAACCGACCTGTCGAAATAGGCCCCGCCGGCCTTCACGCCGCCCGCGCCATCGAGCACCTACGCCTCGTGCGCGGGCTGACCCAGCACCAGCTCGGCGCCCGCTGCACCGCACTGGGCCGCCCGATGGCCAACACCGCCCTCGGCCGCACCGAACGCGCCCGCCGCCGCTGCGACATCGACGACCTCGTCGCCATCGCCACCGCGCTCGGCGTTCCTCCCGCGACCCTGCTCCTGCCACTCCCGTCAGGGCCCAGTGATGACCGGAGGTGGTGCTAGTTGGCGCGGGTCTGGATTGAGGACCGCATAGGGCACGCGGCGTACGTTCGCGCTGCGGCGGAAGCCAAGCGGGCGGGCCGTACGCCACCGGGGCGCTACCGCGTGCGCTGGTACGACCCTGACGGCAAGCCGAAGATGAAGACCTTCACCCGCAAGGTCGATGCCGAGGCGGAGCGGACGAAGATGGAGTCCCGCCTCAGCGACGGCTCCTACCGTGATCCAGCCGCCGCGCGGGCGAAGTTCGCAGAGATAGCGGAGTTGTGGCTGGCTGCGCAGCTCCATCTCAAGCGTTCAACCCGAGGCCGCTATCGCGGTGTTCTCGACGTCCACGTGATCCCCAAGTGGGGCACCACGCCATTGGACCGCATCCACTTCGAGGACATCGCCGAGTGGCTCGCGGACCTGCTGTCCGGCGAGGCGACCGGCGGCAGGAAGCTGAGCCCTCGGTCGGTCCGCAAGGCGTACGTCGTTCTCAGCCGTGTTCTCGGCTACGCGGTCAAGGCCCGTCGTCTGGCGGTCAACCCGGCTGTCGGCGTGCCCTTGCCGAAGGTGATGCCCGCTGACCACGTGTACCTCGACGACATGCAGGTCGACGGGCTGGCCAACGCGGCAGACGCCTACCGGGTGTTCATCCTGCTGCTGGCCTACACGGGTCTGCGCTGGGGTGAGGCGTCCGCGCTGAAGGTGGGACGTGTCGACCTGGATGCCTGCCGGGCGCACATCGTCGAGGCGTACGTCGAGGACAACGGCAAGCTCTACCTCGACACCCCCAAGAACCACGAGCGTCGCTCCGTACCGATCCCGCGGTTCCTGGCCGAGGAGCTGAAGCCTCACGTCCAGGGGCGGGGAGATGAGGAACTGCTCTTCACTGCCCCGCAGCGCGGGCCTCTGCGGGCCCGCAACTTCCGTCAGCGGTTCTTCGCGCCGGCGGTCGTGAAGGCCGGACTGGGGCACCTCAAGGTCACCCCGCACAAGCTGAGGCACACGGCAGCCTCGCTCGCCATCGCCAGCGGCGCGGACGTCAACGTCGTCCAGACGATGCTGGGCCACAAGTCCGCGACGCTGACCCTGGACACGTACGGGCATCTCTTCCCGGACCGCCTGGACGAGGTCTCGAAGAAGATGCACAAGCGCCGCTCCAAGCAACTGGCCATGGCGAAGGCCAAGCTGGAGAAAGCGGAGAAGAAAGCCCGCAAGGCTGCCGAGGCCGTGGCCGTCCTGGAGGATCCCGCGGCGTGATGTGTGCCAAATCCGTGCTGTCTTTGACAGCAGGGGTCGTTTCGGCGGCGCGGCGGAACGCCCCCTGCTGTCGGGCTGCTAGGGCAGGTCGCGGCGGACCAACGCCCGAGCGAATGGTTCTCCGGTGGCCTGGGCGTAGGCCATCCGCTCGCGCACCTCGCTGAGGGTGCGCGGGCGGTAGCCGGGGCCGCCGCAACAGCTCTTGTGGAAGCGCACACCGGCGTGCAGCAGCACTGAGAGAGTGCGCCAGGCGGCGGTGTCCCGCCTCTTGGGTGCCGCGAAGGCGGAGCCGACGTGGATCAGTGGTTCGGTGCAGCGTGGACAGACCCGGTCGTGGTCGTGGTAGCCGGGGTAGGGCTGCTTGTACGAGGCCCGGCAGGGCAGGCAGACGTACGAGGTCTTGGCATGGGCCATGCGGGAAGGGTAGAGCCACCACAGGGTCGGGCTCGACAGATTTCCGGCAGCCTGCGCAGGCCCTTCAGTAAAGGTGGGGCGGCGATGGCCGACCGTACTTGCTTCTACTCGCCCCTTCGGAGTGCTGCGTCGACGGCGGCAGCAGCATCCCTCGCGGCCAGCTCGCTGATCTCTCTGGGGACCTCGCGGTCGTCGTACACGAAGAGTCTTGCGTCGACGATGTGGGTCTTCGGTTGCCAGCCGAGACGACGGGCCGTCTCGCGTGCGGCACGACGGACGTCCTTGAGTTCGCCCATCTCCTCAAGATCGCTGCTGCTCAGGATCAGCTGCCCGTGGTAGCCCCGGTAGCGAGGCTTCAGTGAAGCCCGCATCAGGCTCTCCAAGCGGTCGACCAGCTTGTCGTGCCGGCGCCGGGCCAACTCGTCCTTCGCGGGCATCTCACACAGCTCCCCACCTCTGCCCACAGCTGCATGTGTGCCATATGTGTGCTGCGAGTACGAAGGCCCTCCCGTCCGTCGGACGAAAGGGCCTCTGACCAGGTGTTTCTCTGTGCCCCCGGCAGGATTCGAACCTGCGACACCCGCTTTAGGAGAGCGGTGCTCTATCCCCTGAGCTACGAAGGCGGGGCGGACCACGCGGTGTGGCGGTGTCCGACCAAGGACAGGGTAGCGGATGTGAGTCGGCGAGGGCTGGCCGTCGGTTCGGCGGCGCCTCGGGCCGGTTCAGGTGAGGGGGACGCGGGTGAAGCGGGAGGTGAGGCGGAGGTCGGTCTGGAGGTGGTCCGCGGTGGTGCGCAGGTGGGGGAGGACGTCCGTCACGCACTCCGCCAGGGTGCGGCGGGCCGCGTGCGTGGCCACGTTGAGGGCCGCGACCGGGCGGCCGTTCCGGTCCCGTACCGGTACCGCGATCGAGCGCAGGCCCGACTCCAGTTCCTCGTCGGCGAGGGCGTAGCCGGGTGGCTCGTCGGGGGTGAGGAGGGCACGGCCGAGGGACGTGCGGGCGGCCGGGAGACGGGTGCCGACCGTGATGTCCACGGTCAGGACGCGGCTCGCGGTCGCCACCGCGAGGTACTGGATCTCCGCCGGGTCCGTCCCCGGCACCGGTGCGGCCAGGGCCGTCGGCTCGTGCAGCCGGTCCGTGAGGGCGCGCAGGTGCGGGGCCGCCAGGCGGGCGAGGGTGGTGCGGGACAGTGGCGGGTAACCGAGGGACAGCACCCGGGGGGTCAGGGCGAAGGTGCGGTCCCGCGCGGTCACCAGGCCCAGGTGCTCGTACGTGATCAGGGCCCGTCGGGCCGTGGCCCGGGCCAGGCCCGTCGCCCTCGCGACGTCCGTCAGGGTCAGGGCCGCGCGGCCCTCGCCGAACGCCGTGAGGACCGTCAGCCCGCGGGCCAGGGACTCCACGAAGTCGCGGCCCAGCTCGTGTTTGGAAGCCGTGGTCCAGCCGGCCAGGCCGGAGGGCGGTGGGCCGGGCCGCGGCGGCGCGGCCTCGCGCAGTTCCGTCTCCATCGCGGTCACCGCCTCGCGCAGGCGGGGCAGGAGCGTGGCGCGCAGGTCAGCCGCCGTGTGGCGACTGGTGTGGCTGACGACGCTGGCCACGCAGGCCACCCGGCCGGTGTGCGGGTCGCGGACGGGGACGGACACGGCCACCAGGCCCGGTTCGATCAGCTGGTCGTCCAGGGCCCAGCCGTCCCGGCGGGCCCGTTCCGCCCGGGCCTCGAAGTCGTCGTCGGCGGTGGTGCCGCGCGGCGGGAGGGCCGGGAAACCCGCGTCGGTCGGGTCGGTCGCGCGCCGGGCTCGCCAGTGCGTCCACTCCGGGCGCGTCCACTCCGCCGCGAACAGCGGGCCGGGGGCGGTGCGTTCGGCCGGCAGCAGGTCGCCGATGCGGAAGCTGACGGACATCGCGCGGCGGCGGGTCGCCTGGTGGATGAAACGGATGCCGTCCCGGTCGGCGACCGCGAGCGAGACGGACTCGTCCAGGGCGTCGGCGAGGGCGTCGGCGTGGGTGCCGAGGAGGGCGGGCAGGCGGAGGGCGGCCAGGTAGGCGTTGCCGAGTTCCATCACACGCGGGGTGAGCACCGCGTCCCGGCCGTCCTGACGGACGTATCCCGTGCGGGCGAGGGTCGCGGTGATCCGGTCGACCGTGGAACGGGCCAGCCCCGTACGCCGTTCCAGCGCGCTCGCGCTCAGTGTCCCGCCCGCCTCGGTCAGCGCCGTCAGTACGGCCACACCCCGGACGAGCGGCGCGACCGCCTCGGCCGGCGGGTCGTGGGGTGGCGCGGCGGGGGACAGCGGGGTGGTCATCGACTCTCCGGTGCGGACTCTCCGGTACGGCGGCTGCTACGTCGACTGCTGTGTCGGCGGCTTCCGTGATCTCCGGTACGGCGTTCAGGACCCGGCCGCGATCTCCGGTACGGCGATCAGGGCACGCCCACCGTAAACCCCGGCCGGGCCGGTCAGCGCCGTGTGACCTGCACCCGGTAGTTCCCGTCCGTGTCCACGTCCGCCACCCGTACCTCGATCCCGTGCTGGGGGTCCTTGAAGGATTCGCCCGGGCCGAACGGGGCGTCGGAGAGTTCCGCCTGGACGTTGGGGCTCCGGGTGCAGCCGCCGGTGTCGCCGTGGGCGTCGTACACCTTGATCGGTCCGCGGCCGGTGTCGATGTTCGCGTCGACCTTGTAGACGAGGACGCCGGGGCGGCAGACCTCCTCGTCGTTGCCGCCCTTGGTGCGGACCTCCAGGGCGTAGCCGGTGCGGGCGTCGATGGGGACGAAGACCAGTTTGTGGCCGCCGGCCCGGGAGAGCGGGGTCAGCGTGTAGTCGGTGCCGCCGTGGGCGGCCGCGCAGCTGACCTGGTCGGCGTCGAGCCAGCCCAGCTTCCACTTGTGCCAGGCGAGGAGGTCGTTGTCGGCGCCCCAGTCCTCGCTCATGATGTCCCAGTGCCCGACCGCGCCCCCGCCCTCCTGGGTGTAGAGGTCGGGCAGGCCGAAGACGTGGCCGTTCTCGTGCGGGAGGACCCGGTAGCCGGTCTGCTGGTAGGAGCCGGAGCCGTCGTCCTGGCGGGAGTAGACGAAGGAGGCGTTGGCGACCGGGACGCCGTCGGCGACCGGGGCGTCGGAGTTGCCGGCGAAGGTCACCGACAGCACGGTGTCCAGGGCGGACGGGCCGGCGTTCGGGGTGATCAGCACGTTCAGGAGGTCGTATGACCGGAAGTCCACGTCCGGGTCGGCGGCGGCCACGATGTCCTGGACCAGCTGCCGGTAGCCGGGGTCGAAGGGGGCGCCGCGCTCTATGCCGTAGTCCGCGAACGGCTTGGGCATCCGCAGCCAGTGGTCGACGGGGGCCGCGGGCTGGTAGTCGAGTTTGCCGTAGGAGGCGGTGCGGAACCACTCCTGGGTCTGCGGGAAGAACTCGCGGTAGCGGTCGAGCGCGTCTCCCTCGCCGGGCGCGTCGGAGAAGTCGACCATGAGGGCCAGGGCGTGCACGGTGCCGGTGGAGCGGGAGTAGCCGCCCGGGGTGGGGATGCCCTCGGTCATCTGGATCTCGTGGGCGCCGCTGATCAGACAGGGGCCGTAGGCCGAGGAGCGGGCCAGCGCGATCGGGCCGGCGCCGGCCGGTGTGGGCGCCGCCGCGAGGTCTCCGGAGCCCGCCGAGGTGCCGACCGCGAGGACCAGCACGGTCACGGCGGCGAGGGAGGCCGCACGGCGGTGGCGTATCGCGCGGTTCGAGGGCGTGCGCGGGGCGCGTGACGTGCGTATCGCGCGGTTGGCGGGTGTGGCGTGGGGCGCGCGGGGAGTGTGCGGAGCGTGCGCGGGGGGCGGCGTGCGCGGGGCGCGGGGGGTGTCACGGTGCGCGGGTATGGAGCGGCTGGGCTGCTGCGGCTGCATGCACGGACCTTTCGCGCCACGGCAGCCGCCGGTTTCCGACTGCACCCTTTCGATCACCCTGTGTCCGCTGGGCGGTGGGCGCGCGTTGGAGGGGCCGATCGTGGGATTCCTCGGATCAGAAGATGTGATGCAGGTCACATGAAATGAGGAGAGGGTGTGGAAATAACCGGGGACCTGTTCCCCGTTTAGACCTGTGTCCGCGCGAAACGGGGAACGGATCCCCGGATCGTGGAAGTCCAGAGCAACACCCAGACCGACCAGACCAGGAGTGCGCCGTGCAGACCGCGACCGCCACCCCCACCGTGCGCAAGGCGCCCAGGCCGCGCGCCGACGCCCTGCGCAACCGGGAGCGGATCGTGACCGCCGCCCGCGAGATGTTCACCGAGTACGGCCCCGACGTGCCGCTCGATGAGATCGCCCGCCGGGCCGGTGTCGGCAACGCCACGGTGTACCGCAACTTCCCCGACCGTGACGCGCTCGTCCGTGAGGTCGTCTGCTCCGTGATGGACCGGACGTCGGAAGCGGCCGAGCTCGCGCTCGCGGAGACCGGGGACGCCTACGGGGCGCTGGAGCGGTTCGTGCACGCCGCCGCCGACGAGCGGGTCAGCGCGCTGTGCCCGATGGTCTCCAGCACCTTCGACAAGAACCACCCGGACCTGGAAGCGGCGCGCGAACGGTGTGAGCAGCTCATCGGGCAGCTCATGGACCGCGCCAAGGTGGCCGGGCAGCTTCGTCCGGACGTGGGGGTCGGCGACGTGATGATCGCCGTGGCTCAGCTCAGCCGGCCCCCGTTCGGCACCGACTGCCTGGTCGGCGACCGCTTCGTCCACCGCCATCTGCAGCTGTTCCTGGACGGACTGCGGGCACCGGCCCGCTCCGCCCTGCCGGGCACGGCCGTGACCATGGAGGACCTCCGCCAGGCCTGAACGACCGAGAGCGACCGCACCGTCCCACGGGGGGCAGATCAGTTTCGGACCGAGCGCCGGTCCTTCTTCTCGCGCGCCTCCGGTTCCACACCGAACACCGTCCTGCGCTCCACGATCCCTTGTCCGATCTCCTCGCCGATCCCTTTTCCGGCACGCGCCGGCCTTCCGGCCCGTTCCGGCGACCTTCCGTAACGAAGTACTGACTTTCCGTCACGCATTCACGAAGTCAAGAAGTGGGTACCCCCATGTCCGAAACAGCCGCCAAGGCTCCCGGCGCACCGGCGCAGTCCGGTGACGCCAACCGCTGGAAAGCGCTCGTCTTCATCGCGCTCGCCCAGCTGATGGTCGTCCTCGACGCGACCATCGTGAACATCGCACTGCCCTCCGCCCAGACCGACCTGGGCATCTCCGACGGCAACCGGCAATGGGTCGTCACGGCCTACGCCCTCGCCTTCGGCGGCCTGCTCCTCTTCGGCGGCCGGATCGCCGACCTGTGGGGCCGCAAGCGGGCCTTCGTCATAGGCCTGACCGGCTTCGCCGCCGCCTCCGCGCTCGGTGGCGCCGCGACCAGCGGCGCGATGATGTTCGGCGCGCGCGCCCTGCAGGGCGTCTTCGGCGCCATGCTCGCCCCGGCCGCGCTCTCCCTGCTCGCCGTGATGTTCACGGACGCCAAGGAGCGCGCCAAGGCGTTCGGCATCTACGGCGCGATCGCCGGTGGTGGCGGCGCCGTCGGCTTCATCCTCGGCGGTGTGCTCACCGAGTACCTGGACTGGCGCTGGACGTTCTTCGTGAACGTCCCGTTCGCCATCGTCGCCGCGCTCGGCGCGTACTTCGTCATCCGTGAGCCGGAGGGCGGCCGCAACCGCAACCCGCTCGACATCCCCGGCGTGCTGCTGTCCACCCTCGGCCTGGTCGCCCTGGTGTACGGCTTCACCCGCGCCGAGTCCGACGGCTGGAGCGACGCCACCACCATCGGCCTGTTCGTCGCCTCCGTGGTGCTGCTGCTCGCGTTCGTGGTCACCGAGACCCGGGTCAAGGCGCCGCTGCTGCCGCTCCGTGTGGTCACCGACCGCAACCGCGGCGGTATCTACCTCTCCCTCGGCATCGCGATCATCGCGATGTTCGGCACCTTCCTCTTCCTGACCTACTACCTCCAGGTCATCCAGGGCTTCTCGCCGATCAAGACCGGCTTCGCCTTCCTGCCGATGATCGCGGGCATGATGATCGGCTCCACCCAGATCGGCGCCCGTCTGATGACCCGGGTCCCGGCCCGGCTGCTGATGGGCCCCGGCTTCCTGGTCGCGGCCGTCGGCATGCTGCTGATGACGCAGCTGGAGATCGGCTCGTCGTACGCCTCGACGATCCTGCCCGCGATGCTGCTGCTCGGTCTCGGCATGGGTACGGCGTTCATGCCGGCCATGTCCCTGGCCACGCTCGGCGTCGAGCCCCGGGACGCCGGTGTCGCCTCCGCGATGGTCAACACCTCGCAGCAGGTGGGCGGCGCCATCGGCACCGCGCTGCTGAACACCATCGCCGCGTCGGCGACGACGGCGTACATCAAGGACCACATCGCGGGTGCGACCTCCAAGTCGCAGGCGCAGCTCGTCCAGATGCAGGGCGCGGTGCACGGCTACACCAACGCCATCTGGTTCGCCGTCGGCATGCTGGTGCTGGCCGCGGTGATCGTGGTGACCCTCGTCAACGCCGGTACGCCGGACGCCACTCCGGTGGCCTCCGGTGAGGGCGCGGAGGACGACCTGCCGGTCCCGGTGGTCGCCCACTGAGCCTCTGAGCGGCCACCGGCCGCCCGGGTACCCGCACGCGGGCCTGTTCTGAGCTCCTCAGCGGAGCCAGGGCAGGTCCGCGCCCGCTTCGTCGGGCTGCAGGCCCTCGGCGACGATCTGCATGATCTCGCCGAGGGCCTGCTGCTGTCCGGGGGTCAGCCGCTCGAACAGCGCCTGCCGCACGGCGGCCACATGGCCCGGTGCGGTGCGCCGCAGTACCTCCGAGCCCTCCTCGGTCAGGACGGCGAACTGGCCCCGCTTGTCGTCGGGACAGTCCTCCCGCCGTACCCAGCCGTTCTTCTCCAGACGCGCGACGGCGTGCGAGAGCCGGGACCGGGTGATCTTCGCCCCCATGGCCAGCTCGGTCATCCGCAGCCGCCGTCCGGGCGCCTCGGCGAGCCCGACCAGCAGGCCGTAGTAGATGTGCGGCATCCCCGCGTCCCGCTGGAGCTGACGGTCCAGATGGTCCTCCAGGAGAGTCGTGGCGTGCAGATACGAGCGCCAGACGTGCTGTTCTTCGTCGCTGAGCCAGCGGTTGCCGGCGGCGGTCGCGGACGTGGGTGCCGTGTTCATGTATCCCACTGTACGAGGCCTCTCCTTGAAGGTTAAACAAGTGGGGCGTAGAGTGTTCCACGGAAAGCTTGAGAGTTAAAACATAAGTGCCAGAGCCGTGGGGACCGCGGGGCGGTTCCCGTCCGTGGAGGGAGCCGCCGTCATGGCCGCCGTCGCACAGGAACGATCCGCCGCTTCCCGGGAGCGCATGCCCGCCCTTTATCTGAGCCACGGCGCGCCGCCGCTCGCCGACGACCCGGTCTGGCCCGGTGAACTCGCCGCCTGGAGCGCCGGCCTGCCCCGCCCCAAGGCCGTCCTGATGGTGTCCGCCCACTGGGAGGAGGCCCCCCTCGCCCTCGGTGCCGTACAGACCGTCCCTCTCGTCTACGACTTCTGGGGCTTCCCCGAGCACTACTACCAGGTGCGGTACGCGGCCCCCGGGGCGCCGGCGCTCGCCGAGTCCGTACGCAAGCTGCTGCGCGCCCCCGGCACCCCCGTGCAGGACATCCCGGACCGCGGACTGGACCACGGCGCCTACGTGCCCCTCGTGGAGATGTTCCCGGCCGCGGACATCCCTGTCCTGCAGATTTCCATGCCCACCCTCGACCCGGTCCGCCTGATGGAGATCGGCCGCCGGCTCGCGCCGCTGCGCGACGAGGGCGTGCTGATCGTCGGCTCCGGCTTCTTCACCCACAACCTGGCGGCCCTGCGCCACACCGGGGCGGGCGTGCCGTCCTGGTCCTCGGAGTTCGACGACTGGGGGCACCGGGCCCTGGAGAGCCGTGACTGGGACGCCCTGCTGGACTTCCTCGACAAGGCGCCGGCCGGCCGCTACGCCCACCCGCGCACCGAGCACTTCGCCCCGCTCTTCGTCACCATGGGCGCGGCGGAGGCCGGCGGTGAGCTGGACGCGCAGCGGTCGGTGATCGACGGGTTCTGGATGGGGATGGCCAAGCGGTCGGTCCAGTTCGGCTGAATCCCGGCGGGGCGGGCCGCCGGCTAGAGCGGGCGTTCGTACCAGGCCACGTCCCAGTAGCGGCCGAACTTGCGGCCCACCTCGCGGTAGGTGCCGACGTACCGGAAACCGAGGCGCTCGTGCAGCCGGGTGGAGGCCTGGTTCGGCTGGGCGATGCCCGCGTAGGCGCGGTGCAGGTCCTCGTCGGCGAGCGCCTCGAAGAGGGCCTGGTAGAGGAGCGTGCCGATGCCGCGCCCGCCGGCGTCCGGGGCGACGTAGACCGTGGTCTCCACCGAGGTCCCGTAGGCGGGTTTCGCGCGGTACGGGCTGGATGTGGCGTACCCGAGAATCTCCTGTGAGTCCGTGGACGTGGCAACCATCAGGCGGTACGGGCCGTCTTCCGGGTGGGAGAGCAGCCACGCACGACGCTCTTCCGCTGTGAAGGCCACCGTGTCGAATGTGATGGGCGTCTCACGTACGTAGTGGTTGTAGAGGTCGGTGAGGGCTTCGAGGTCCGCCTCGACTCCCGGTCTGACCTGCACCTCTGTACGTTCCGACGACATCGTGTCCCCTCGGTTGGCGGCACAGGGTACTGCATGATCAGAAAAATCGGGGGGCGGCATGGGAATTCTGTCCGGATTGCAGTCGTTGTTTCCTTCGGATGCCGGGCACACGACCAGGGCGCCGGGAGCTTCGGAAGCGGGCTCCGCGGCACAGCCGGCCGACAGCCGGGCATCCACCGGATGACCGAGAAAACCGGATAGGACCACCCCGCCCGCCCACCATCGCAAGGGAGCACCGCATGGCAACCCGTGCCGTCGCCCGTCGTCAGTCCGCCACCGGCGAGACGGCCGACTCGGCAAGCAGTGTTCGCCGCGCCCATGGCGGCGAGATCGCCGACCGCGATCTGGTCGGCATGTATCTCGACGAGATCGCGCGCACACCGCTCCTCGACGCCGCCAAGGAAGTCGAACTGTCCCAGACCATCGAGGCGGGTGTGTTCGCGCGGCAGGTCCTCGACGGCGAGGAGGAGTCCGCGTCGGACGCCAGCCGCGAGGAGCTGGAGGCGCTCGTCGATGCCGGCGAGCGGGCCAAGGACGTCTTCATCCGCTCCAACCTCCGCCTGGTCGTGGCCGTCGCCCGCCGGTACCCGAGGAGCGGTCTGCCCCTGCTCGACCTGATCCAGGAGGGCAACGCCGGCCTGGTGCGTGCCGTCGAGAAGTTCGACTACCGCAAGGGCTTCAAGTTCTCCACGTACGCGACCTGGTGGATCCGGCAGGCGATCACCCGTTCCATCGCCGACCAGTCCCGGACCATCCGGCTCCCCGTCCACCTGGTGGAGGAGCTGGGCCGGATCCGCCGTGTGCAGCGCGAGTTCAACCGGGAGCACGGCCGTGACCCGGAGCCCGCCGAGATCGCCGCGGAGCTCGGCTCCAACGCGGAGCGCGTGATCGACGTCCTCGACTGGGCCCGTGACCCGGTCTCCCTGAACATGTCGGTGGACGACGACGGCGACACCCAGTTCGGCGACCTCCTGGAGGACACGTCCGCGGTCAGCCCCGAGCAGTCCGTCATGACCCTGCTGCGCAGCGAGGAACTGGACGACCTGATCGGCCGTCTGGACCAGCGCACGGCCTCCATCATCAAGATGCGGTACGGCATCGAGGACGGCCGCGAGCGCACGCTGACCGAGGTCGGCAAGGAGCACGGCCTGACCCGTGAGCGCATCCGCCAGATCGAGAAGCACGCGCTGCTGGAGCTGAAGAAGCTGGCCCGCAGCACGGGGTTCGAGCCGGCGGCGTAAGGGAGTTGTGGGAAACCCGAGCGCATGGAGCCCCCGCGTCCGCGGGGGCTCCACAGGGCGCACGTGGAACGGTTCAGGCCGAGTGCGTGCGCCGGGTGAGGGAAGGCGGCGCAAACATGGCGCGGTACCGCCGCTTCAAGGTCCGGCGTGTAGGGAACAACCATTCGGGGCCGGTGACTCGGACCCCTGAGACGACGTACGACGACGATGTGTCACGACGACGTGTGACACCCCTTCGGTGAGCCATGTCCCGACGCGCCATCCCCCCGGCGCCGGGACCTTCGCAGGCCGGGCTCCGGCGCCCAACCCCCCCGGGTGCCGGAGCCCGGCCTTTGTCCGGCGCGTTCGCCGGTCCCGTCTCCCGCCAGGCATGCCGGAACCTCCCCGGCATGCCGGAACGGTGGCCCACCCCGTACCTGAACCACGGGGTGAACCACCGGATGGCAGATTCTGCCACAGCGGCATAGCCTGCCGAGGTGAGCACCCCCAGCACCGCCGGCCACACCCCCCGGCAGGATCACCCCCGCCAGGATCCTCCCGGCCCCTCCCTGACGGAGCGGCGCAAGGCGGAGACCCGGATGGAGATCGCCCGGGCCGCCGCGGGCCTGTTCGTACGGCAGGGTCTGCGGGCCACCCGCGCCGAGGACATCGCACACGCCGCCGGTATCGCACCCCGCACCTTCTACCGCTACTTCGCCACGAAGGAAGAGGCGGTCGCCCCGCTGTACGCGGCGGGCGCCCGGTGCTGGGCGGAGGCCGTACGGGCGGCCCCGGCGGCCCTCTCGGTGCCCGAAGCGCTCGAACACGCCGTCCATCACACGCTGACCCCCGGCGTGGGGGTCTCCGCGGCCTCCTGGGAATGGGTGCGCACCCTGATCCACCTCGCCGACACCAGTCCGGCCCTGCGCAAGGTGTGGGCGGAGGTCTGCCAGTCCTCGGAGGAGCTGCTGGCGAGGATCCTGGCGGAGCGCGTCGCACCCGACAACGTTGCCCCCACCCCCCACCTCCGTTTCACCGCGGCGGTGGCTGGCGCGGCGGTCCGGGTGGCGGTGGAGTCCTGGGCGGCGGGCACGGCGTCGCCGTCGGACGCGGAGGGACCGGCGGCGCTCGCGCTGCGGAACCTGGCCGATCTGCGCGGGTTCGCCTGGACGGACCGGGCGTAGCGGGTACGGCCGCTCACGCGCCCTTGCCGGCCCGCACCAGCCGTCCCCCCAACTCCCGCACGCACGCCACGAGTTCCTGAGGCTTCCGCACCACGAACTCGCCCCCCGCCATCACCAGCCGCACCGCCAGCCACTCCATCGGATCCCCGGTGGCCCCCCGCACCACGCACCACCCGTCGCCCTCGTCCACCGGCGTCCCCAGCCACCCCGGCAACCGGGCCGCCACGTCCGCCGCCGTCCCGGCGAACGCGACCGTGAACTCGTAGGTCTCCTTCTGCCGTTGGATCGACCGGCGCAGGAATTCCGCCGCGCTCCCCGTCGGCATCTCCCGGGGCGCGAACCGCGCGCCGGTCGCGAACGGCTCACTCACCCGGTCGACCCGGAACGTCCGCCAGTCGTCGCGATCGAGGTCGTACGCCACCAGGTACCACCGCAGCCCCGTCGACACCAGGCGGTACGGCTCGGCCTGCCGCCGCGTCTCGCTGCCGTCCGCCGGCCGGTAGGCGAACCGCAGCCGCTCCCGCCCCGCGACCGCCGACGCCATCACGGTCAGCGTCTCCGGAGCGATGCTCGCCCCGTCCCCACTGGTCAGCGGCGTGGTCGCGGCCTGAAGCGTGGTCACCCGGTGCCGCAGCCGGGCCGGCAGCACCTGCTCCAGCTTCGCCAGCGCCCGTACCGACGCCTCGTCCACCCCCGCCAGGGCGTGTCCCGCCCCGGCGCGCAGCCCGACCGCGATGGCCACCGCCTCCTCGTCGTCCAGGAGCAGCGGCGGCATCGCCTTCCCGGCGACCAGCCGGTACCCGCCGTCCGCCCCCTTGCTGGCCTCCACGGGATAGCCCAGTTCCCGCAGCCGGTCGATGTCCCGCCGCACGGTGCGCCGGGACACCTGGAGCCGTTCGGCGAGTTCGCCACCGGGCCACTCACGGGGCGTCTGGAGCAGGGACAGCAGATGGAGGAGCCGAGCCGGGGTGTCCGTCGTCATGTGTCCGAGGATGCCGTAGAAGTAGGACGTGGTCTGTCCTAATGGATCCCTAGGTTGAGGTCATGACTTCCATCGACGTCGACAACGACAACCTGAAGGGGCGCGGGTCCGTATCGGTCAGCGGCTCCGCCACGGAGCGCGACCGGCCGCAGCGGACCGGCACGGACCACACCGCACCGACCCCGGCCGCGCTCGAGACGGTGGCCGCCCCCGGCGCACGGCGCCGCTGGTTCGCCCTGGCCATCGTCATGACCGCCGCCTTCATGGACCTGGTCGACGTCACGATCGTCAACATCGCCATCCCGTCCATCCAGCGGACCGCGCACGCCTCCTTCAGCCAGATCCAGTGGATAACCGCCGGCTACGCCCTCGCGTTCGCGGCCGGTCTGATCACCGGCGGCCGCCTCGGTGACATTCACGGCCGTAAACGGATCTTCCTCGTCGGTGTCGCCGGCTTCACCCTCGCCTCGGCCCTGTGCGGCTTCGCCGCCAATCCGGAGATGCTGGTCGCCGCCCGTATCCTGCAGGGCGGCATGGCCGCGCTGATGGTTCCGCAGGTCCTGTCGATCGTGCACGCCACCTTCCCGGCGCACGAGCGCGGCAAGGTCTTCGGCCTGTTCGGCGCGATCGTCGGCCTGGGCGCGGTCTCCGGCCCGCTGCTCGGCGCCCTCCTGACGGAGTGGAACGTCCTCGGCCTCGAATGGCGCCCGATCTTCCTCATCAACCTCCCGGTCGGCATCGCGGCTCTTCTCCTCGGCCGCCGTTACATCGGCGAATCCAAGGCTCCGCACGCCCTGAAGCTGGACCTCGTCGGCGTCGCCCTGGTCACCCTCGGCCTGCTGATGCTGCTCTACCCGCTGACCCGCGGCCGGGAGCTGGGGTGGCCGCTGTGGGGGTACGTGTCGATGGCGGGGGCGGTGGTCGTCTTCGGCGCGCTGGTGGCGTACGAGCGCCGCAAGGCGGCCCGTGACGGTTCCCCGCTCATCGAACCGTCCCTGTTCAAGGTGAAGAGCTTCGCCGCGGGCATCGCCGTGCAGACCGTCTTCGGTGTCGCCCTTGGCATCTTCTTCCTGGTCTGGACGCTCTACATGCAGGTCGGCCTCGGCTGGAGCCCGCTGCACGCGGGCCTGACGGGGGTGCCGTTCTCGATCGCCGTCTCCGTCGCGGCCGGCCTGTCCGTGCAGAAACTGGTGCCGCGCTTCGGCCGCAAGGTGCTCCAGGCGGGCGCCCTGGTGATGGGGCTCGGCGTGCTGCTCTACGTCGCGGAGTCCGATCGCTACGGCCTCGCCATCGCCTCCTGGCAGATGGCCCTGCCGCTGGTCGTGATGGGCGCGGGCATGGGCCTGATCGTCGCCCCGCTGACCGACGCGGTGCTGTCGGAGGTGCCGCGCGAGCACGCCGGGTCCGCCTCCGGTCTGATCAACACCGTGCAGCAGATGGGCAACGCGCTCGGCCTCGGCCTGGTCTCCGTCGTCTTCTTCGGCGTCCTCGACGACCCGCTCACCGACGACCGGACCGGCCCGGCCTTCGTGAACGCCTTCCAGCACGCGCTGTTCTGGGTGGCCGCCGTCATGGCCGTGATGTTCCTGCTGATGTCCGCGCTGCCGAAGCACCCGGCGCAGCACCTGGAGGGCGGTGACGCGCAGGAGCCGCTCCCGGCGCGACCGGAGGACGAGCCCGCGCTGGCCCACTGAGCGAGCCCCCCGGGGCGCACCTGTGGCCAGGGGCCCGGCACCACGACTCGGTGCCGGGCCCTTCCGTGTGCGCGGGGGACGTCCGATTGCGCGGGAGAAGTCCGACCGTGCCCGGTTGAGGTCCGAACCTGTTTACTTTCCGGAAATCCGGGCGTAGCCTCCCAGCGAAACCACAAGTCCGGGCATGAGCCGGAAACGATCGGACATGAGTCGGACGTACGTTCAGTGGAGGCGCAGGGCATGTACGCACCGGAGCGACAGCAGGAGATCCTCCGGCTCGCCCGTGACGGCGGGCGGGTGGACGTCGTGTCGCTCGCCGAGGAGTTCCAGGTCACCGCGGAGACGATCCGCCGCGATCTGAAGGCCCTCGACCGCGCCGGCCTGGTCCGCCGGGTGCACGGCGGTGCCATCCCGGCCGGGCGCCTCGACTTCGAACCGGACCTCGCCGAACGCGAGTCCACGTCGGCCGACGAGAAGGACCGCATCGCCAGGGCCGCCGTGCCGGAACTGCCCACCGAGGGCACCCTGATCCTCGACGCCGGCACGACCGTCGCCAGGCTGGCCGGGGCCATCCCGCTGGAGGCGTCCCTCACCGTCGTCACGCACAGCCTGCCGATCGCGGCCCGCCTCGCCGACCACCCGGGCATCCAGCTGCACCTGGTCGGAGGGCGGGTACGGCACCGCACGCGCGCCGCCGTGGACGCCTGGGCACTTCGCGCGTACGGCGAGATCCGCGCCGACGTCCTGTTCGTCGCCGCCAACGGTTTCTCCGCCGGCCAGGGCCTCACCACCCCCGACCTCGCCGAGGCTGCGGTCAAGCGGGCGGCGGTCGCCGCGGCCCGCCGGGTGGTCCTGCTCGCCGACTCCGCCAAGCACGGCCAGGAACACTTCGCCCGCTTCGGCGCCATGAGCGAGGTGGACCTGCTGATCACGGACAGCGGGCTGAGCCCCGAGGACGCCGCCGCCATCGAGCGCGGCGGCACGGAAGTAGTACGAGCATGAGCACCACGGACAGCGCGAACGCGACGAACGGCACGAGCGGTACCGCCATGATCCTCACCGTCACCCCCAACCCCTCCCTCGACCGCACCTACGAGGTCCCCGCCCTGGAGCGCGGCGAGGTCATCCGCGCCACCGGCGAACGGATGGACCCCGGTGGCAAGGGCGTGAACGTCTCCCGCGCCGTCGCGGCCGCCGGCCGGCGCACGGTCGCCGTCCTGCCCCTGGGTGGCGCGCCCGGCGCGCTCGTCGCCGATCTGCTCGACGCGCAGGGCATCGAGGTCGCGCCGGTCCCGGTCGCCGGTGCCACCCGCTCGAACATCGCGCTCGCGGAGTCCGACGGGGTGCTCACCAAGATCAACGCGCCGGGTCCGGAACTCTCGCGGGCGGAGCAGGAACTGCTCCTGGAGACGGTGCGCGAGCAGTCCCGGGACGCGGACTGGATCGCGTGCTGCGGGAGTCTGCCCCGGGGCCTCGCGCCGTCCTGGTACGCCGATGTGGTCGCCCGGGCGCACGCCGGGGGCTCGCGCATCGCGCTGGATACGTCGGGGCGTGCGCTTCTTGAAGCGCTGCGCGCGTGCCCGGACGTGGTGAAGCCGAACGCCGAGGAGCTCGCGGAGGCCGTCGGGCGCCCCCTGGCGACGGTCGGCGACGCGCTGAAGGCGGCCGAGGAGTTGCGCGGCATGGGCGCACGCGCCGTCCTCGCGAGCCTGGGCGCCGACGGCCAGCTGCTCGTGGAGGACACCGGCGCCTGGTTCGCGAGCGCCCGCGTCGACACCGTCCGCAGCAACGTCGGCGCCGGCGACTCCTCCCTCGCCGGATTCCTCGTCGCCGGCGGCAGCGGCCCGAAGGCCCTCGCCTCCGCCGTCGCCCACGGCGCCGCCGCCGTCCAGCTGCCCGGCAGCGTGATGCCCACCCCCGCCGACCTGGACCCCACGGCGGTGACCGTCACCGACCGCGTCCCCGTCGACCGCGAACTGAGCGAGCCGGTGTCATGAACGCCTCTACGACCCCGCGCGCGGCCGCGCTCCTCCCCGGCGCCGCCCGCCGACAACCGGCCCACGAGCGGCGAGGTTCCTCCTCCTTACTCGCCGCCGCGTCAGGCCGACGGGGCACCCTGAGCCGCCCCGGCGTCCCCGGGAGGCGGGGCTTCCCCGGTCCCGCCTCCCACCCCGCCCCCCACGGCACCCCCGTCCCCGAAACCGCCCACCCCACACCCCGGGCGATACGCGTGCATAGGAGCCCGCGATGAGCGACATGATCACCGCGGACCTGGTCGATCTCGACCTGTCCGCCGACTCCAAAGAAGCGGCGGCGCGCGCCCTCGCCGAGCGCATGGTGGCCCTGGGCCGGGTGACCGACCTGGAGGGCTTCCTCGCCGACGTGGCCGCCCGCGAGGCCCAGATGCCGACCGGCCTCGACGGCGGCATCGGCATCCCGCACTGCCGCAGCGCCCACGTCACCGAGCCGACGCTCGCCTTCGGCCGCAGCGCCGCCGGCATCGACTTCGGCGCGCCGGACGGCCCGGCCGACCTCGTCTTCCTGATCGCGGCCCCGGCCGGTGCCGACGACGCCCACCTCACGATTCTCTCCGCACTGGCCCGCCAGCTGATGAACAGCGAGTTCACCGACGCGCTGCGGTCGGCGGACGACGCGGAGGCGGTCGCGGCCCTCATCCGAGGCGACCGGGCCCCCGCCAAGGCCCCCGCGCAGACCTCCGCGGGCTCGAAGGACGCGAGCGACTCCCAGAGCACCGCTGCGGCGCCGGCGGCGGCCTCCGCCGGCGCCGCAGCGGCACCCCCGGCGCAGGCACCCGCCGCCGGTTCCGGCGCGGACGCGACGGCCGGGCGCCCCTTCCGCATCGTCGCCGTCACCTCCTGCCCCACCGGCATCGCCCACACCTACATGGCGGCGGAGTCCCTGGAGAACGCGGGCCGTGCGGCGGGCGTGGAACTCGTCGTCGAGACGCAGGGCTCGGCGGGTTTCACCCGGCTCGACCCCGAGGTCGTCGCGGCGGCGGACGGCGTGATCTTCGCCCACGACGTGCCCGTGCGCGACAAGGACCGCTTCGCCGGCAAGCCGACCGTCGACGTCGGCGTGAAGGCGGGCATCAACCGGCCCGCCGAGCTGATCGGCGAGGTCCGCGAGCGGGCGGCCCGCGGCGAGGTGACCTCCGGTTCCGCCCCGGCCACGCCGGTCGAACGCGCCGGGGACGCCGGCGAGGGCTACGGCACCAAGCTGCGCAAGTGGCTCATGTCCGGCGTGAGCTACATGGTCCCGTTCGTCGCGGCCGGCGGTCTGCTGATCGCCGTCGGGTTCGCGATCGGCGGATACAGGATCAACAAGGCGCCGTCGGTCATGGACCACTTCATGTGGACGCAGGCCGACAGCTGGGGCGCGCTGTTCTTCCAGATCGGCGGCGTGGCCTTCGCCTTCCTCGTGCCCGTCCTGGCCGGCTACATCGCCTACGGCATGGCCGACCGGCCGGGCCTGGTCCCCGGCTTCGTCGGCGGCTCCGTCTCCCTCACCATCAACGCCGGTTTCCTCGGCGGCCTGGCGGCCGGTCTGATCGCCGGTGCGGTGGTGATGGGCATCCAGAAGATCAACATCCCGGCGGCGCTGCGCGGCATCATGCCGGTGGTGGTGATCCCGCTGATCTCCTCGGCGATCGTCGGCTTCCTGATGTTCGTGGTCATCGGCAAGCCCATCGCGTCCGCCCAGAAGGGCATGACGGACTGGCTGAACGGCCTCACCGGCACCAACGCCGTCCTGCTGGGCGCCCTGCTCGGCCTGATGATGTGCTTCGACCTCGGCGGCCCGGTCAACAAGGTCGCGTACACCTTCGCCACCGCCGGTATCGCGGTCTCCGACCCCAGTGACTCCGCGATGAAGATCATGGCTGCGGTCATGGCGGCCGGCATGGTCCCGCCGCTGGCGATGGCCCTGGCCACCACCGTGCGCGGCAAGCTCTTCACCGAGACCGAACGCGAGAACGGCAAGGCCGCCTGGGTTCTCGGCGCCTCCTTCATCTCCGAGGGCGCGATCCCGTTCGCCGCCGCCGACCCGCTGCGCGTCATCCCCTCCTCGATGGTCGGCGGCGCGATCACCGGCGCCCTGTCGATGACCTTCGGCGCCACGCTGCGCGCCCCGCACGGCGGCATCTTCGTGGTCCCGCTGATCGGCAACCCGTTCCTCTACCTGATCGCCATCGCCGCCGGCGTCGTGGTCACCACGGCCCTGGTCGTCCTCCTCAAGGGCCTGCGCAAGCCCGGCCGGCAGACCCCGGCGGACGGCTCCGCGGCCGGCCCGGCCGCCGCGGCGAAGGAGGCCAAGCAGCCCGTCGCGGCCTGATCGCCCGCACCCTCTTGTCCCTTTGACGTGCTGTGAGTCGTTCACGGCACCTGCGAGATACGTCACGGTCCGGGGCCGAAGTCCCGGACCGTGATGTGTACTGGGACGCATGTCCGAGCATCTCGCGCCCCTCCAGCTGATCGGTGTGACCGCCCTCGCCCTGGCGACCGTCGCCTGGGTGGCCGTCCTGATGCGCGTGCTGCGTCACACCCGCCGCGAGGCCACCGCCTGGCGCGCGGGCCGGCTGCTTCCCGGCCGTCCGCACCAGCTCCGGTCCGGCCCGTCACGGGAGGCAGTGGAACTCACCCCGGCCGAACAGGACGCCTTCGCCGGGCTGGTACGCCGACTCGGCGGCCGCTGAGGCCCGGTGGGCGGCCGCGCCCGGCTCAGGGCCGCCGCGCCGCCCGTCGCTCCATGGCCTCCCGGGCCGCGTTCTCCGACGGGTACACCTCGCACATGTGCCGGCCGTCCGGCGTCGCCGTGTGCTCGACCTCCCACAGGGACAGCTCCCGGCCGTCGCTCAGCAGGAACGCGTGCTCGTAGAGCGAGAAACTCAGTCTGGTCCGGCCCGCCCGCCCCGCCCGCCCCGGCCGCCCGAACGCCTGGGTGATCTGGTGCGCGGACGCCGTAGCCAGCGTGTGTGCCGTGTCCGTGCCCGGCCGGTCGGCGTTCTCCGCGCGGCGCAGCAGCCGGCGCGCGTGGTCCGCGGAGTCGTCCGGCGCATACACGTGCCGGGGTTCGGGGACCGCCGCCAGCGTCGTCAGCACCGGCAGCTCGAAGTCCGGGGCGTCCGGCGGCAACGGCAGCCGCGCCGTCGCGGCCCGCAGCTCCTCCTCGTCCACGTACACCTCGGCCTGCGGGGCGCTGCCCGGCGCGGTGTTGTGCACGAGCTCCCACAGCGTGACCGCCGACCCGTCGGCGAGCAGCCAGGTGTGCCGGTAGGTCTCCCGGTGCAGCCCCGCGCTGTGGTGCGCGGAGTGCAGCGAACTGTCGTGCGCCAGCGCGCAGTCCAGCTGCCTGATCGCCTCGTCGGGCAGTTCGAAGGAGTTCAGGGCACGGCCCAGGAGCCGCGCGAGATGCTCCTCCGGAGACTCGGGCGACTCGGCGGGTTCGTACGCTGCAGTCTCGTACGGAACGCTCAAGGTTTCTCCCGGCGTTGCTGCATGTCACCTTGTGGGTGCATACCGTAGCCCCTCGGTCGGACATCATGTCCGGGAACCGAGAAAACGTACGCATGGAAAACACCCGGGCCGCGCGAAAAGTTCCCGCGCGGCCCGATGATCCGTCAAAAGTGGCCGGTCAGACGGCGCTTCCGGCGGTCCACTCGTTCCACGACAGATTCCATCCGTTGAGCCCGTTGTCCGGCTGCACGGTCTTGTCGGGGGAGTTCTTCACGACCACGACGTCCCCGATGAGGGAGTTGTCGTAGAACCACTTGGCCGTCGTGTCGCCCTGTGCGCCCTGCGCGTCCGCGAGCCCCACGCAGCCGTGGCTGGTGCCCTCGCGCCCGAACGGCGGGTTGCCCTTGTTGTACCAGTAGTTGCCGTGGATGAACGTCCCCGACTGCGTCAGCCGCATCGCGTGCGGCACGTCCGGGATGTCGTACTCCCCGCCGAGGCCCACCGTCTGGCTGTTCATCCGGGTCTGGGTGAACTTCTCGGAGATCACCATCTGCCCGTTGTACGTCGTGTGCTCGGGGCTGCCCGTCGACACCGGCACCGACCTGAGCGTCGTGCCGTCCCGGACCACCGTCATGGTCTGCGTGTTCACGTCGACCGTGGAGACCTGCGCTCGTCCGACGGTGAAGGTCACCGTCTTCTTCTGCACCCCGTAGACGCCGTTCGCGCCCTCGACCCCGTCCAGGTCGATCTTCATCGTGACCTTGGAGCCGGCCTTCCAGTAGTCCTGCGGCCGGAAGTCCAGCCGCTGCGAGCCGAACCAGTGCCCCACCACCTGCTGGCCGCTGCTGGACGTGACCGTGATGTGCGACTGCACGGCCTTCCTGTCGCTGATGACCTTGTCGAAGGTGAACGACACCGGCATCCCCACGCCGACCGTCGTCCCGTTGTCCGGCGTGTACGTCCCGATGTAGCTGTTGGACGAATTGACGGTGGTGAAGATCGAGTTGGCCGCCGCCGTGAGCCCCTTGGGGTCCTTGGCGGTCGCCGATATCTCGTACTTGGTGCCGCGCTCCAACTGCTCCTTCGGCTTCCAGGTGCTGCCGTCCGCCGAGAGGGTGCCGTCCACGGCCTGTCCCGACCCCGCCACGGTCATCTTGACGACCGTCAGCCTGCCGCCGCTGACCCGCACGCCGGTCGTGTTGACGGACGCGCCGGTCGAGCCGTCCTTCGCCGAGATCGCGATCTTCGCGGCAGACGTCTTGGCGGCGCTGTCCTGCCCGCCCTTGCCGTCATTGCTCGTGGCGTTGGCGTCGCCTCCGCAGGCGGTCAGGGTGAGGGCGCCGACCATCAGGGCGGCACAGGCCCCCAGTGCGCGCCGCGCTGCAATGTCCGGCCTTGTCACGGGCTGCTCCAGGTTCTTGTGATGTGCGTGATCCGCTCCAGTGCGTGGAGAGAGAGGGCGCCGGCGCGGGTTCGGGTTCCCCCGAGCGGTCGCGAACGCCATCACGTGACAGAACCGGGACAATCGGTGAGGGCGCGCGACCGTCCGGCGCGCCGCCCGCCGCCGCCCTCACACCCCGTACAACTCCTCGTACGACGGCCACGCTCCGCCCGGCCCGGCCACGGACTCGGCCGCCCGCACGGCGCGCACGACGGCGCGCGTGACCAGATCCGCGCCGGCCGCGAGGATCTCGTTGAGCGCGAGCGGGCCGCCGTCCAGCGGGAGGGCCCCCGTCGCCAGCGCGAACACCGTGTCCCCGTCGTGCAGCAGGTGCACCGGCCGCACGGCGCGCGCGATCCCGTCGTGCGCCGTCCCGGCCAGCTTCTGCGCCTGCGCCCTGGAGAGGTCGGCATCGGTCGCTACCACCGCGAGGGTGGTGTTGAGCGGCGGGAGCCCGTTGCCGGCGGCGGCCTCGGCGAGCCGCCGGCGCGCGGCCTCGTGCACCCGCTCCTCGGGATACTCCACGCGCCCCTGGAACAACTCCCCGTACAGCACGCCCGTTTCGGGATCCAGCACCGCTCCGGCCGCATTGGCCACCACCAGCGCGGCCACCGTGATCCCCGACTCCAGCACCACGCTCGCGCTGCCCACCCCGCCCTTCAGCGCCCCGGCCACGGCGCCCGTACCGGCCCCCACGCAGCCCTCCCGCACCGGAGCGCCGGGCCCGCTCGCCGCGGCCTCCTCGACCGCCGCGCGCCCCGTGGCCGCGTTGGGACGGGCCCGGAAGTCCCCGCCCCGCCCCAGATCGAAGACGCAGGCCGCGGGCACCACCGGCACGACGTGCGCGGGATCCGGTCCCACCCGCACCCCACGGCCGCGCTCCTCCAGCCAGGCCATCACCCCGGACGCCGCGTCGAGCCCGTAGGCGCTGCCGCCCGTGAGTACGATCGCCTCCACCCGCTGCACCAGGTTGCGCGGGTCGAGCGCGTCCGTCTCCTTGGTGCCCGGACCGCCCCCGCGCACGTCCACCGCGGCGACCGCGCCGCCCTCGGGAGCGAGGACCACCGTGGTGCCGGTGAGCCAGCCGCCGCCGCTGCGGGACGCGTGTCCCACTCGCAGCCCGGCCACGTCCGTCAATGCGTCAACCGTCATGACGGCCAGTCTGGCCCAGGCCGTCCCGCTTCCGGCGGGTCAGGCGGCGCCGGCGGCCGCCTTCGCCGAGCGTTCCCGGCCGGCCATGCGCGCCGTCAGGGTCGTCCCGGTCGCCACCGCCAGCGCACACACCAGGCCCGCCGCCGGCACCGCCCAGTGGCCCAGGAAGGTGCAGCAGATCACCAGCAGCGCCGCCACCGGCAGTACCAGCTGCTGGGCGATGCCGACCTTGAAGTGCCGCGCGTGCAGCGCCCACACGGTCAGCAGGTACAGCGCCGTCGGCAGGGTCACGGCCGCCGAGGCCGCCACCGTCGACAGGTGAGAGGAGCCGACCGCCTGCTCGACTGTCACCTCCAGACCCGCGCCGATCGAGGCCGCCGACGCGAAGATCAGGTAGTGGCCGTATCCCCACAGGAACGACTGCCTGTTGGAGCGCAGATGGCCGTGGATGGGCACCACGAAGTAGATCCACCACGCGGAGAAGACGATCAGCAGACCGCCCGCGGCGATCGGCAGCAGACCGGCCAGCGCGTCGTGCTCGGCCAGGGCCGACTTCATGGCGACGGTCGCCGCCGCGATCGTCTCCCCGAGCACGATGATCGTGAACAACCCGAAGCGCTCGGCGATGTGGTGCGGATGCCACGAGGTGGTGTGTTCCCTCTCCGCGTACAGCGGCACGCACATCTCGAGGATCACCATCACCAGGTACACCCAGCCGCGCGCGTCCTGCGGGAGCAGCACCAGGCCCGCCCAGCCGACCTGGCACAGCAGCACACCGCCCGCGTACCGAAGCGCCATCCTTCTCTCCGGGCCCTCGGCCGACCGTGCGGCCCTCAGCCACTGAGCGGCCATCGCCACGCGCATGATCACGTAGCCGAGCCAGACCCCCATGTAGTCGTGGTCCGCGAAGCCCCGCGAGATGCCGGCCGCCAGTACCAGTACGCCCGCGATCTGGATCAGGGTGACGACCCGGTAGAGCGCGTCGTCGTTGTCGTACGCCGAGGCGAACCAGGTGAAGTTCATCCAGGCCCACCAGATGGCGAAGAAGATCATCGCGTAGTTCAGGATGCCCTGGCCCGGATGGCCCTCCGC
Source organism: Streptomyces sp. NPDC059224 (assembly GCF_042754285.1). NCBI lineage: Bacteria > Bacillati > Actinomycetota > Actinomycetes > Kitasatosporales > Streptomycetaceae > Streptomyces > Streptomyces sp. NPDC059224. Next base: position 94,095 of record NZ_JBHZAN010000001.1, on the reverse strand, counting down.
GACGGCGTGCACCAGCTCCGCACCCGCCTGCGCGATGGCGACCACGAAACACAGGTCGAAGAAGAGCTCGAGCGGGGAGGCGACGCGGTGGGCCTCTTCGCGACCGCGCGCGGTGAGCCGGCGCAGTGGCCGCAGGTGCTGGGGGGCGCCCTGCGCGGCGGGCGCCGGAGCGGAACTCGACATCATGTGTCCAGCACAGCAGAAACGGCCACCAAAAGCTTGTGGACGTGATCACGAGCGGGCTGGGAGGAGAGGCGGCACCGAGGGGTGCGGGCCCGCAGCCGTACCCTTGAGCCATGAGTACCGCCGCCCCTGAGCCCGAGCCGCGCGACCCGAAGGCCGCGCTGATCTTCGACGATCCGCTGGACCGGCAGTCCTCGGACGACACGGACAGCGGCTGGGGTGAGCGGCCGGCGGGGGACTCCGCGGCCGACCTCAAGCGCTTCCTCGACGAGAAGCCCCCCCACCACCTCTGAACCGTCTGCGGCGGCGTCGCTAACGCCAGCCCTGCCCGGGCGCGCCCTGTCCGGTGCCGTGCTGCCCCGTCCCGCCCTGCCCGGTCCAGTTCTGCCCGGTCCGGTTCTGTCCGTTCCCGCGCTGCGCGACCAGGGCGTCGCGTATCTCCTTCAGCACCTCCAGCTCGGTCACCTCGACGACCTCGTGCGTGCCCTCCCTCGCCCTCCTGCGGGCCTCCACCCGGGACAGGTACTTCGCCATCGGCAGGACCATCAGGAAGTACACGACCGCAGCGGTGATCACGAAGCTCAGCGTGGCTCCCAGGACGGAGCCCCACATGATCTGGACGCCGCTCTTCACGCTGCCGTCCGCGTTCAGCGCGCACGGGTCCTTCAGACACGTGCTGTAGCTGTCGAGGTTCTTCGTGCCGATCGCGCCGACCAGTGGGTTGATGAGCCCCTTCACCACCGAGTTGACGATGTTCGTGAAGGCGGCGCCGATGACCACCGCGACTGCCAGATCGACGACGTTCCCGCGCATCAGGAAGGACTTGAAGCCTTGCCAGATGCCAGGTTCCTTCTTCTCGCTCACCTCGGGGACTCTCCTCGCATGTACGGGGTGTGGAGCAAAACGCTCCGCAACCTACGTCACCATGCGGCCATCGTGCCCAACCGGGTAGCCGGAACGGGAGACTTGACGGAATTCGGCCAGGAAATCTCCCCAGGTCGTTCAGCACAAGGTCACCGCCAGCCGGGCCGTGGCGCTCGCGCCGACCAGCCGTGCCGCGGCGGCGTGCGGAACCGAGAGCACGACCAGTGCCCCGCTCTGCGAGGTCCCCTCCACCGGCTCCGGCAGCTCCGTCACACGGACCCCGCGGACGATCACCCGGGCCTGACCGCCCGTCGCGGGGTCCCCGGCGGCCACGACGTCCACCCGGTCGCCCGGGCGCAGCAGACGGACCGTGGCGGCGTCGGCGATCCGCACCGGCGCCGACACCATGTCCATGGGCGGGGCATGCGGCCGTGCCGGCCGGGTGACCGGATGCTTCCGGGGCCGCTCGGCGCGCGGCGGATCCGTGGCGGCGCGGGGACCGGCCGCGACGAGCGCCGCCGCCGTGACCGCGAGGCCGGCCGCGACGGCCCGCCCGCGATGCCGGAGCAGGTGCCCCAGCCGGTGGCCCGCGCCGCGTACGCGCACCGGGTCGAAGTGCGGGACCTCGCAGGTGGCGGGAGCGTCCGTGCCCAGCGGACGCGGGACCCGGAGAGGCGGGGGGAATGCGGGGAGTGAGGGGAATGCGGGGGCTGAGGGGAACGAGGGGGAGGAGGGCGGGGGAACGGACATGTGGATCACCACCTGCGACGGGGAATCGGCTTGCAAGGCCACGATGAGGCCTCGCGCCGAAACGCGTCGGAGCCGGTGGACCATCCACGGGTTGTGGACAACTCCGCCACCCGAACGGGACGTTCCGCCGGTGTTACGGCAGCGGGAACCCCGGGTCCATGCCGCCGAGCGCGTTCGTGCACAGGCAGTCCCGGGCCGCGTTCTCCGGCAGCGCCGCCACCGCGTCGAACAGCACGCCCCGCAGCCGGTCCACGTTCGCCTCGAAGACCCGCAGCACCTCGTCGTGCGAGACGCCCTCACCGCTCTCGGCGCCCGCGTCGAGATCGGTGACCAGCGTCAACGACGCGTAGCAGAGCTCCAGTTCACGGGCGAGCGCCGCCTCCGGATGGCCGGTCATGCCCACCACGGACCACCCCTGCGCCTGGTGCCACAGCGACTCCGCGCGGGTCGAGAAGCGCGGTCCCTCGACGACGACCAGCGTGCCCCCGTCCACCGGCTCCCACTCCCGGCCGTGCGCCGCCTTGAGGGCCGCGGCCCGCCCGGTGGGGCAGTACGGGTCGGCCAGGGACACGTGCACCACGTTGGGCACGGTGCCGTCGGGCAGCGGCAGCCCGTCGAAGTACGACTGCGCACGGGACTTCGTACGGTCCACCAGCTGGTCGGGCACGAGGAGCGTGCCCGGACCGTACTCGGGGCGCAGACCGCCCACCGCGCACGGGCCGAGCACCTGGCGCACGCCGACGGAGCGCAGGGCCCAGAGGTTGGCCCGGTAGTTGATCCGGTGCGGCGGCAGATGGTGGCCGCGTCCGTGGCGGGGCAGGAAGGCGACCCGGCGGCCGGCGATCTCGCCGAGGAAGAGGGAGTCGCTGGGCGGCCCGTAGGGCGTGTCGACCTGCACCTCGGTCACGTCGTCGAGGAAGGAGTAGAAGCCGGAGCCACCGATTACGCCGATCTCTGCGTTCACCATGCTCAGCACAGTAGCTGGCCGCGACAGCGCCCCAGGATCGGGTCCCCGGGAACGCCTCGGACCCCGCCGTCGCACGACAGCGGGGTCCGAGCGGAGTCCGAGGGGAGGTGCCTCAGGCGGCGGAGCTGCTGGTGGAGCCAGAGGAGGCCGCCGAGCCCGAGGAGGACGTACCCGACGAGGACGTCGAGGACGACGGCTTCGAGTCGGACGACGTGCTCGACGAGCCGGAGCCCGACGGCTTCGACGCGGGGCTGCTGCTCGACGAGGAGCCGCGGCTGTCGTTGCGGTAGAAACCCGAGCCCTTGAAGACAATGCCGACGGCGGAGAACACCTTCTTCAGGCGGCCACCGCAGTTGGGGCACTCGGTCAGGGCGTCATCGGTGAACTTCTGCACCGCCTCGAGGCCCTCGCCGCACTCGGTGCACTGGTACTGGTAGGTCGGCACTGTCTTCCTCCTGGCACTCTCACTCGATGAGTGCTAACGACGGTCCATAGTGACGTATTCCCGAGGATCAGTCCACCGTCACCGGTACGCGGTGACCGACGCCACGTGCGACCGTACGGTTCCGGGACCGGGTGACGAGTCGCGAGCGCAGCGCCACAAGGGTGACCAGGGCGAGCGCGGTGCCCGCCATCGGCACCAGGAATCCGGCGCCGCCCCACAGGCGGTCCTCCAGCTGTCCGGCGACGGTGACCGCGGCCGCCTGGCCGAGCGCGACCGCGCCGGTCAGCCAGGTGAACGCCTCCGTGCGGGCACCCGCCGGGACCAGGCCCTCGACCAGTGTGTAGCCGGTGATCAGCGCGGGCGCGATGCACATGCCGACCAGCAGACCGAGGCCGGCCAGGAGCAGCACGGAGTGGGACGTCCACAGCGCGGACGCGGTCAGCGCGAGCGCCGCGTAACCGACGACCAGGCGCCGGTGCGGGGCGGCCTTCCAGGCGATCGCGCCGCAGACGACGCCCGAGATCATGTTGCCCGCGGCGAAGGTGCCGTACAGGACGCCGTTCAGGCCGGGCTCACCGATCGACTCGGTGAACGCGGCGAGCGAGACCTGCATGCCGCCGAAGACCGATCCGATGCCGAGGAAGGCGACGACCAGCACCCGCACGCCGGGGACGCGGAGCGCGGAGACGTGCCGCACGCGCGCGTGGCCGGTGTCGGTCACCCGCGGCTGGGTGCTGTTCTGCGCGGCGAAGAGGAGACCCCCGACCAGGGTCAGCGCGGCCTCCGTGACCAGGCCGGCGGACGGGGTCACGGCGGTGCACAGGGCGGTCGCGAGCAGCGGGCCGAGGACGAAGGTGAGCTCGTCCGTGACGGACTCGAAGGCGGCGGCGGTCGCCATGAGGGGCGAGTCCTGGAGCTTCACGCCCCAGCGGGCGCGCACCATGGGGCCGACCTGCGGCACCGAGGCACCGGTCGGCACGGCCGCCGCGAACAGCGCCCACAGGGGTGCGTGCGCCAGCGCGAGCGCCGTCAGGGCGAGGCCCGACACCGTGTGGACCAGCACACCGGGGATCAGCACCGCGCGCTGACCGTAGCGGTCGGCGAGGCGGCCGCCGCAGGGCGCGAACAGCGCCATGGAGACACCGGTGACCGCTGCGGCGGCACCCGCGGCGCCGTAGGACCCGGTGGTGTGCTGCACGAGGAGCACGATCGAGATGGTGAGCATCGCGAACGGCTGGCGCGCGGCGAAACCGGGGAGCAGGAACGTCCAGGCGCCGCGGGTGCGCAGCAGCTGTCCGTAGCCGGGGCGCGGTGGCGTCGCCGAGACCTCCGACGGCTCGGTGGTGACCGTGGATTCCACGGCCCGTGCCTTTCTGCCGCCTGGTAGCGCGGCCCCTTCGGACGGGGGCGGCGCCGAGAGCTGTCCTCTTGCGCGGAACTGCGGTAGATACCGGTGTCCACTGCGAGGAGCGATCCGGCCGCCATACGGTCGCGCCAGCTCTGCGTCAGGCAGAGTTGGTTCGATCAGGTGCATTCATCGTACAGGTCACAGCACCGCGTGCACCTGTGAAAGCGGGCACCCCAGGGGGTCCTTCACCTGGGATTGGTCGAGGTGTGAACCGCCCGAAACACGTCCTTAACGCGTGCCGGCACCCGTGCCCGCGCCCGTCGTCCCGTTCGTGCCCAGCCAGCTCGCCAGCTTGCCGCCCTGCCCGACGGCGCGCAGCCGGCGTTCCGCGGCGTCCCGTACCGGATCGGTGGTGACCACCAGGAGTTCGTCCCCGCGCCGCAGCGCCGTCGTGGGCAGCGGGACGAACGATTTCCCCTCGCGGACGACCAGGGTGACGGCCGCCCCCGCGGGCAGCCGCAGCTCGTTGACCTCGACGCCCTGCATCCGCGAGCCCTCCGGGATCGAGACGGACAGCAGGTGTCCGCGCAGCCGTTCCAGGGGCGCGGACTCGATGCCGAGGTCGGCCGCCTCCTGGCCGTCGCCGAGCCGCAGCTTGCGGGCCAGCCAGGGCAGCGTCGGCCCCTGGACGAGGGTGTAGACGACGACCAGGACGAAGACGATGTTGAAGATCCGATGGCTGGTGTCGACGCCGTTCACCATGGGGATCGTCGCCAGGATGATGGGGACGGCGCCGCGCAGGCCGGCCCAGGACATCAGGGTCTGCTCCCCCCAGGGCACGCGGAACGGCGCGAGGCTGACGATCACGCTCAGGGGCCGCGCCACCATGGTGAGCGCGAGTCCGATGATCAGGGCCGGCCAGACGTCGTCACCGAGTTCGTGCGGCGTGACCAGCAGGCCGAGCAGCACGAACATGCCGATCTGGGCGATCCAGCCGAGTCCCTCGGCGAAGCCGCGGGTGGCGGGCCAGTGCGGCAGCCGCGCGTTGCCGAGCACCATGGAGGCGAGGTAGACCGCGAGGAAGCCGCTGCCGTGGGCCAGCGCCCCGGCCGCGTACGCCGTGACCGCGATGGCCATCACGGCGATCGGGTAGAGGCCGGAGGCCGGCAGCGCGACGTGCCGCAGGCCCCAGGAGCCGAGCCAGCCCACCGCGAGACCCATGGCCGCGCCGATGGCCAGTTCCAGAGCTATCTCGCCCAGCAGGACGTACCAGTGCGCGACCGGGCCCGCGGTGGAGAAGGCGACGACCAGGATGACGACCGGGGCGTCGTTGAAGCCGGACTCGGCCTCCAGCGTGCCCGTCACGCGCGCGGGCAGGGGAATGCGCCGGAGCACGGAGAAGACCGCCGCCGCGTCCGTCGAGGACACCACCGCTCCGATGATGAGCGCCTGCCGCCACTCCAGCCCGACCAGATAGTGGGCGCCCGCGGCGGTGACCCCGACGCTCACCCCGACGCCGACCAGGGCCAGCACGGCCGCGGACGCCAGGACCGGTTGCACCGCCTTCCACTTCGTGCCGAGTCCGCCCTCGGCCAGGATCACGACCAGGGCCGCGTACCCGATGACCTGGGTCAGTTCGGCGCTGTCGAAACGGATGTGGGCGATGCCGTCCTGGCCCATGAGGACGCCGATCCCCAGGTACACGAGCAGGCTGGGGAGCCCGCTGCGGGAGGAGATCCGGACCGCCGCGACGGCGACCAGCAGGACCAGGGAGCAGACGAGCAGGAGCTGGTTGAGGTGCTCGACAGTCAGTGGCGATTCCCTTCCTCGGCTCGCGCGCGGGAGACGCGAAGCGCACGTACACAGGGCCCAGGCTGCGGTACCCCACACCCAGGTACTTCGTTACCTTACCTAACTCTTGACGCTTTCTTGACGTTCCGCGAGGGAAGATCGAACGCCCGTGCCCGCCGGTACCCGACTCCGCGTCAAGGCGCCTCAGGCCCTGCGCCTATGGTTGCTCCAGCACTCCAGGACCGCCTGCCGCTCGCGTTAGGACAGCAAGGACAGCGATGCCCCCCAACACCACCGCCTCATCGGGTGACAAGCCTGGCAAGTCCGGCAGGAAGAAGGGGCGCCGAGCCCGCCTGCTCGTTCTGGTGCTCGTGCTCGCCATCGTCGGGGGCATCGCCTACGGGTCGTACTGGTCGATCAGCACGGTCCGCGCGTCCTTCCCGCAGACCAAGGGTTCGCTCACGCTCAAGGGCCTGTCCGGACCCGTGACCGTGAAGCGGGACGGGTACGGGATCCCGCAGATCTACGCCTCCTCCGACGCCGACCTGTTCATGGCGCAGGGCTACGTCCAGGCGCAGGACCGGTTCTACGAGATGGACGTGCGCCGCCACATGACGTCCGGGCGCCTGTCCGAGATGTTCGGCAAGGGCCAGGTGAAGGACGACGAGTTCCTGCGCACCCTGGGCTGGGACCGGGTCGCCAAGGAGGAGTACGACACCAAGCTGTCGGCCTCGACGAAGAATTACCTCCAGGCCTACTCCAAGGGAGTCAACGCCTACCTCCAGGGCAAGGACGGCAAGGACATCTCCCTGGAGTACGCCGCCCTCGGGTTCGTCAACGACTACAGGCCCGAGCAGTGGACGCCCGTCGACTCGGTCTCCTGGCTCAAGGCGATGGCCTGGGACCTGCGCGGCAACATGGACGACGAGATCGACCGGGCCCTGATGACCAGCCGCCTCGGCCCGCAGCAGATCAAGGACCTCTACCCGGACTACCCGTACGGCCGCAACAAGACGATCGTCCAGGAGGGCCAGTACGACGAGCTCACCAAGACGTTCCAGCAGAGCGGCTCCACGGACGGCTCCGGGACCTCGACGGGCACGAGCGGCTCCTCCACCTCGTCGGCAGGCGGTTCGGCGCTGACAAGCCAGCTGGCGGGCCTCTACGACGTCCTGGACGACGTCCCCACCGCCGTCGGCGTGAACGGCCAGGGCATCGGCTCCAACTCCTGGGTCGTCGGAGGCAAGTACACCATCACCGGCAAGCCGCTGCTCGCCAACGACCCGCACCTCTCGGCCTCGCTGCCGTCCGTCTGGTACCAGATGGGCCTGCACTGCACGACGGTCTCCAGCAAGTGCCAGTACGACGTCACCGGCTACACCTTCGCCGGTATGCCCGGTGTGATCATCGGCCACAACGCCGACATGGCCTGGGGCATGACCAACTCCGGTGTCGACGTCACCGACCTCTACCTCGAGAAGCTCTCCGGCGACGGCTACCTGTACGACGGCAAGACCAAGCCGTTCACCTCGCGCGAGGAGATCATCAAGGTCGCCGGCGGCAGCTCGAAGAAGATCGTCGTACGCCAGACCGCCGACGGGATGCCGCTGCTGTCCGACCGCAACGACGAACTCGTCCAGGTCGGCAAGAAGGCCTCCGTCGACACCGCCGCACCCGACCGGGGTGACGGGTACGGCGTCGCCCTGAAGTGGACCGCCCTCCAGCCGGGCACCACCATGGATGCCGTCTTCGCGCTCGACAAGGCGTCCGACTGGAGCAGCTTCCGCGACGCGGCCGCGCAGTTCGACGTGCCCTCGCAGAACCTGATCTACGCCGACACCAAGAACAACATCGGCTACACGCTGCCCGGCAAGATCCCCACGCGCGCGTCGGGACACGACGGGTCCGTCCCGGCGCCGGGATGGGACTCGAAGTACAAGTGGACCGGCTTCATCAAGCAGGACGAACTGCCCTACGAGTACAACCCGAAGCGCGGCTACATCGTCACCGCCAACCAGGCGGTGGTCGACGACAAGTACCCCTACACGCTCACGACGGACTGGGGCTACGGAACCCGCAGCCAGCGCATCACCGACCTGATCGAGTCGAAGATCAAGGACGGCGGGAAGATCTCCACCGACGACATGCGCCAGATGCAGGTGGACAACAGCAGTGAGATCGCCAAGCTGCTGGTGCCCAAGCTGCTGAAGATCAACCTCGACGACAAGGACGTCCGCGAGGCGCAGAAACTCCTCGAGGGCTGGGACTACACCCAGGACGCCGACTCCGCGGCCGCCGCCTACTTCAACTCGGTCTGGCGCAACATCCTCAAGCTCGCCTTCGGCAACAAACTGCCGAAGGAACTGCGGGTCAAGGGTCAGTGCCTGTGGGTCGACAGGGTCGACAACACCGGCCCGGTGGACGACGACTCCAAGGTCCGCGAATGCGGCGAGCGCGCGGCCGACCAGGCCCAGCCGGACGGCGGCGACCGCTGGTTCGAGGTGGTCCGCAACCTCATGGACAAGCCGGACAGCGACTGGTGGAAGACGCCGGCCGGTGCGGGTGACCGCAACAAGGCGAACAACATGGACGAGCTGTTCGAGCGCGCCATGGTCGACGCCCGCTGGGAGCTGACCGCCAAGCTCGGCAAGGACATCGACACCTGGAGCTGGGGCCGGCTGCACCGGCTGTTCCTGAAGAACCAGACCCTGGGCACCGAGGGCCCGGCCATCGTCCAGTACGTCCTCAACCGCGGCCCCTGGAAGCTCAGCGGCGGCGAGGCCACGGTCGACGCGACCGGGTGGAACGCGGCCGGCGGCTACGGCGTCGTCTGGGTGCCGTCCATGCGGATGGTCGTCAACCTCGACGACCTCGACAAATCCAAGTGGATCAACCTCACCGGAGCCTCGGGCCACGCCTTCAGCGCCCACTACACCGACCAGACGGGCAAGTGGGCGGACGGCGAGCTGCTCCCGTGGTCGTTCTCGGACAAGGCGGTCGACAAGAGCACCGGTGACACGCTCGTCCTCAAGCCCTGAGGCGCCCGACCGCACACCGGTGAACGCGGCCCTCCGCGCGCGCGTGGAGGGCCGCGTTCGCGCGACGGCTCCCTCAGGAGTCCGTGAACCGGCGCGCGCCCGAAGGCGTCACCACCGCCTGCACCGGACGGTCGTGCGCCTCCGCGGGCACGCGCTCGACGACCTCCGTGTCGTACAGCAGCACCACGAGTGCCGGGTGCGCCCCGGCACGCTCCAGACGCGCCAGCACGCGGTCGTAGGACCCTCCGCCGCGTCCCAGCCGCATCCCGCGCGCGTCGACCGCGAGGCCCGGCAGCAGGACGACGTCGGCGTGGAGCACGGCGTCCGGGCCGAGGAGTTCACCCGAGGGCTCGAACAGTGCCATCCGCCCGCCGTGTTGGACCCGCGCGAGGGAGCCCTCCCCGGCGTACGCGCCCCAGCTCAGATCGTTGTCCGGCAGGAGCGCCGGGAGCAGGACACGTACCCCCCGCGTGAGCAGCGCGTCGAGCAGCGTGAGGGTGCCGGGCTCGCTCCCGACGGAGACGTACGCCGCCACCGTGCGTGCACGCGCCAGCTCGGGAAGTTCCAGAGCGTGCTCGGCCAGCGCCTCCGCGGACTCCCTGACGACATCCGTCGTCAACCTTTTCCTCACCCCCAGGAATTCTCGCCGCAACGTTCGCTTGTCAGTGTCGCCCCCGGGTTCACCGTGCTGCACAGGTCATCCCCGCATCCTCTCTAATGTGGTCATATGAGTGCCAATTAACCGGAGCCTCGGATTCTTCGCAAAGGCACCGGATAAGGTTGCGGACATGACTCAGTCACACCCCAGGATCAGCAAGGCTGTCATTCCCGCGGCAGGCCTCGGCACCCGGTTCCTGCCGGCCACCAAGGCCACTCCCAAGGAGATGCTGCCGGTCGTCGACAAGCCGGCGATCCAGTACGTGGTCGAGGAGGCCGTGTCGGCGGGGCTCGACGACGTCCTCATGATCACCGGACGCAACAAGCGTCCCCTGGAAGACCACTTCGACCGCAACTACGAGCTGGAATCGGCGCTCCAGAAGAAGGGCGACGCCGGCCGGCTCGCCAGGGTCCAGGAGTCCAGCGACCTGGCCACGATGCACTACGTGCGCCAGGGTGACCCCAAGGGCCTCGGCCACGCCGTGCTCTGCGCGGCCCCGCACGTGGGCCACGAGCCCTTCGCCGTCCTGCTCGGCGACGACCTGATCGACCCGCGCGACCCGCTGCTCCAGCGCATGATCGAGGTCCAGGAGCAGTACGGCGGCAGCGTGATCGCGCTCATGGAGGTCGATCCCGAGCAGATCCATCTCTACGGCTGCGCCGCGGTGGAGACCACCGTCGACGGCGACGTCGTCAGGGTGACCGGCCTGGTGGAGAAGCCGGACGCGGCGGACGCCCCGTCGAGCTACGCGATCATCGGCCGCTACGTGCTCGACCCGCACGTCTTCGACATACTGCGGCGCACGGAGCCGGGCCGCGGCGGTGAGATCCAGCTCACCGACGCCCTCCAGAAGCTCGCCCAGACGTACTCGTCGGCGGCCACCGCGGAGGAGAGGGTCGGCGGCCCCGTGCACGGTGTCGTCTTCAAGGGCCGCCGCTATGACACCGGCGACCGCGGTGACTACCTGCGTGCCATTGTCAGGCTCGCGTGCGAACGTGAAGACCTGGGCCCGGACTTCCGGACCTGGCTTCGCAGTTACGTAGCCGAGGAGATGCAGCAGAGTTGAGCAGCGCCGCGATCCGTCCCGCCGGCCCGGACCACCTGTGGTCGGTGGACGAGCACCTGGAGGACGTCCTCACCACCGTCCGCCCCCTGGAACCCATCGAGCTGCAACTTCTCGATGCCCAGGGGTGTGTCCTGGTCGACGACGTCATGGTGCCGCTGTCGCTGCCGCCCTTCGACAACAGCTCGATGGACGGGTACGCGGTACGGGTCGCGGACGTGGCGGGCGCGAGCGAGGAGTTCCCGGCCGTCCTGGAGGTCGTCGGGGACGTCGCGGCGGGCGCGGCCGAGCTGACGCCCGTGGGCCCCGGCCAGGCGGCCCGCATCATGACCGGCGCCCCCCTGCCGCCCGGCGCCGAGGCCGTCGTCCCCGTGGAGTGGACCGACGGCGGACTCGGCGAAGGCCCGGTCGCCGGGATGCGGGCGCGCAGCCACGCGCCCGAGGGTGCCGCGGGTCATGTGCGCGTGCACCGGCCGGCCGAGGCCCGCGCCCACGTACGCGCGCGGGGCAGCGACGTGAAGGCCGGCGACCTCGCCCTGGCGGCCGGCACCGTCCTCGGCCCGCCGCAGATCGCCCTGCTCGCCGCGATCGGCCGCGGCACGGCACGTGTGCGCCCGCGCCCGCGGGTGGTCGTCGTCTCCACCGGCAGCGAACTCGTCCAGCCCGACGAGGAACTCGGCAGCGGCCAGATCTACGACTCCAACAGCTTCGCCCTCACCGCCGCGGCCCGGGACGCGGGCGCCATCGCCTACCGGGTGGGTGCGGTCGTCGACGACGCCGACACCCTGCGCGCCACCATCGAGGACCAGCTGGTCCGCGCCGACCTGATGGTCACCACCGGCGGCGTGAGCGTCGGGGCGTACGACGTCGTCAAGGAGGCGCTGGCGCACGTCGGCGACGAGGACGAGGCGGGCGGCGGGATCGACTTCCGCAAGCTCGCCATGCAGCCCGGCAAGCCCCAGGGCTTCGGCTCCATCGGCCCCGACCACACACCCCTGCTGGCCCTGCCCGGCAACCCCGTCTCGTCGTACGTCTCCTTCGAGCTGTTCGTCCGCCCCGCCATCCGCACCCTGATGGGCCTTCCGGACGTGCACCGTCCCCGTGCCAGGGCCACCCTCAAGGGGGACCGGGCGCTCGGCTCGCCCAAGGGGCGCAGGCAGTTCCTGCGCGGGGCGTACGCCGACGGCGAGGTGACCGCGGTGGGCGGCGCCGGCTCGCATCTGGTCGCCGCCCTGGCGCACGCCGACGCGCTGATCGTCGTACCCGAGGACGTGGAGTCCGTCGAACCCGGCAGCGAGGTCGAGGTCGTCCTGCTCGGCTGACCCACGTGCACCCGTCCGCCGGGCGGTCCTGCCCGGTCGTCCGCGCCGGCTTGGCGGTACCGTGTCGCGCACAGCAGGCCCGAGCGCCGCACCGCGACGGGCCCGGACCGGGAGCGCCACACAGCATGACTGAGCCTTCCCGGGGGGAGACCCCCGGACGCCCTGAGCCAGACCGCCTGACGCACATCGACGACGCCGGCGCCGCCCGCATGGTCGACGTGTCCGGCAAGGACGTGACCGCGCGCACCGCCCGTGCGAGCGGACGTGTCCTCGTCTCGCCCCGGGTGATCGACCTTCTGCGCGGCGAGGGCGTCCCCAAGGGCGACGCGCTCGCCACCGCGCGGATCGCGGGCATCATGGGCGCCAAACGCACCCCGGACCTGATCCCGCTGTGCCACCCGTTGTCGGTCTCCGGTGTGAAACTGGATCTGTCGGTCACGGAGGACGCCGTGGAGATCCGGGCCACCGTGAAGACGACGGACCGTACGGGCGTCGAGATGGAGGCCCTCACCGCGGTCTCCGTCGCCGCCCTCACGGTGATCGACATGGTCAAGGCGGTCGACAAGGGAGCGGTCATCACGGACGTACGCGTGGAGGAGAAGACGGGCGGCAAGTCGGGCGACTGGAGCCGGGTGTGAACGCCGGGCCGCCCGCCGGTGGCGCGCCGCGCACGCCGTACCGCGCGCTGGTGGTGACCGCCTCCAACCGTGCCGCCGCCGGTGTCTACGAGGACAGGGGTGGACCGCTGGTCGCGGCGGGCCTGGAGGGCTTCGGATTCGCCGTGGACGGGCCGCGGGTGGTGTCCGACGGGGATCCCGTCGCGGCCGCCCTGCGCGCGGCCGTCGAGGCCGGGTACGACGTCGTCGTCACCACCGGAGGCACCGGCGTCTCGCCCACCGACCGCACCCCCGAGGCGACCCGCGCGGTGCTCGACTACGAGGTGCCGGGCATCGCGGAGGCCGTTCGCGCGTTCGGACGGGAGAAGGTGCCCACCGCCGCGCTCTCCCGTGGTCTGGCCGGGGTGGCGGGCCGGACGCTGATCGTCAACCTGCCGGGGTCCACCGGCGGGGTACGGGACGGCCTGGCCGTCCTGGAACCGCTGCTGGCGCACGCCGTCGACCAGATCCGGGGCGGCGACCACCCCAGACCCAGCACCGGGGGTGCGAGCTGAACAGCCCATCCTGGCCCGTCGTGCTGGTGGACGGCGACGTCGTCCTCCGGCCCATAAGGGTGCGCGACCAACGGGCCTGGCGCGAGGTCAACCGGCGCAACCGCGACTGGCTGCGCCCCTGGGAGGCGACCATCCCGCCGCCCACGCCCAGCGGCCCGATAGCGCACCGGCCGACCTACCGGCAGATGGTCCGGCATCTGCGCTCGGAGGCGAACTCGGGCCGCATGCTGCCCTTCGTCATCGAGTACCAGGGGCGCCTGGTCGGGCAGTTGACGGTCGCCGGGATCACCTGGGGGTCGATGTGCTCGGGTCACGTCGGCTACTGGGTGGACCAGTCGGTGGCCGGCCGCGGGGTGATGCCCACGGCCGTCGCGCTCGTGGTGGACCACTGTTTCCGCACGGTTGGTCTGCACCGCATCGAAGTCTGTATTCGCCCCGAGAACCGGCCCAGCCGCCGGGTCGTGGAGAAACTCGGATTCCGTGAGGAGGGGCTGCGGCCGCGTTATCTCCACATCGACGGAGCATGGCGCGACCACCTCGTCTTCGCCCTCACGGCGGAAGAGGTGCCCGAGGGGCTGCTCGGCCGCTGGCGGCGGGAACGCTCCCGGAGCGGGTCGCCGAAGGCACCGGGCACGACGGGTGCCCAGGACGTGCCCTGGAATCCGCGGAACACCCCAGGGAATCCCACCTAGCCCGAAAATGGAATACGTGTTCGAAATTGATCGACTGGTGACCGTCTCAGGGCATTGAATTCGCGGCTCCGGTGGCCCGTTGATCGCATCGGTCACAAAAAAAGTTCGAAATATCAGCCAGATCGTGCGACACACCGACGCAATTGGCAGATGGCCCCACGCAAACCCCTCTACCGTGTGAGGCGTGAGCAGCAGCGGCCTCATCTACGCAGTCATTGTCGGGGCCTGGGCCGCCTACTTGGTGCCGATGTGGCTCCGTAGGCAGGACGAGCTGAACGAGGCCCGTCCGACGGAACGCTTCAGCACCGCCATCCGGCTGCTGTCCGGACGGGCGGGGATGGAGCGCCGATACGCCAAGGACCTGCGGGCGCGCTCCGCCCCCGAGGGCGAGCAGGGCGCCGACGATCCGGGCGCCGTCACCGACTCGGTGGACGTCCGGGCCTTCGCCATGCCTCCGACCCGCCGTCAGGTCCGGGCCGAGGCGGAGCCGGAGGCACCCGGGCGTCCCGAACCGGCGCGCGACCACGCGGTCGCACAGGCGGCCAAGTCCCCCTCCGTACCCGCCCGTCAGGCAGGCGTCACGCCCGCCCCGGCATCCGCCCCCGCGCGCAAGCGGGTTCCGGACGCGCAGCGTGCGTCCTCGGCGCAGGCCGCCGCGGCGCGAGCCCGGCGCACGAAGGCGCTGGCGCGCCGTCGGCGCACCACCGTGATGCTCTTCGCCGCGTTCACCGTGGGCGCGATCGTCGCAGCCGTCGGGGGGCTGGCGTTCCTGTGGGCGCCGGGCGTACCCGCCGTCATGCTCAGCGCCTACATCGCCTACCTGCGCGCGCAGGAACGCCGGCGCTTCGCCTACCAGATGGACCGGCGTCAGGCCGAGGTCGCCGCACAGCGGTTGCGGGAGCGTCAGCCGCGGCGGCGCGCGCCCGTCGACCCGGGCACGGCGGCCGACGAACCGGCCGAGGGACCAGGGGTCGAGACCGACCCCGGGCTGTCCGCGCTAGCCGCCGACCGGCGCGCCCTCGTCGAACAGACCGACCACGCCGAATGGGTCGACCAGCAGCGCGAGCGGCAGCGCCGGCCCGGGCACGGGGACAGCTGGGACCCGGTGCCGGTGCCCCTGCCGACGTACGTGACCGCGCCGGTCGCGCCCCGCGCCACCTCCGACGTGGACCTGGGGGCGCCGGACGCCTGGAGCTCGGCACGGTCCAGCTCCGTCGCGCCGGAGCAGGAGGCCAAGCCGGCCGTGCCGGAGAGCGAGGCGGAGGCGGCGGAGCCGGCCGACGACCGGCCGGCGGACGGCCGGACGGACGCCCGCCGCGCGGCCTCCGCGCGCCGGGCCCGTGAGCGCGGACGCACGCCGCTGTTCGATCAGTACGAGGACGGCGAGCGCCCGCGGGCGGCCAACGAGTGACACGGGGACGGCGCGGGGTCCCTCCCGGACCCCGTCCCTGACCAGTCAGGGAACGGATTTCCAAGCACCCCGACGGGGATGCTAGAGTTTCACTCGTTGCAAGGGCCTGTGGCGCAGTCTGGTAGCGCACCTCGTTCGCATCGAGGGGGTCTGGGGTTCAAATCCCCACAGGTCCACTGCACAACGAGATCCCGGCGATCATTGCGATCGCCGGGATCTCGTCGTTTCCGGAGTGCCCCGACCCGCGGCCCGGTGGGTACCGGAAGGCGAGTTGGGGCGGGCGGATGTGACGCGGACTACAAGTCCGCCCGCAGGGGCTTGGCGTAGCAGCGGCTCGACTCGTAGTGGCGGTAGTAGCCGAACTTCACACACGGCTCGTAGCCGCTGGAGGCGTACAGGGCGATGGCCTCCGGCTGCTTGGTGCCGGTCTCCAGGACCATGCGGAGGCGGCCGGCCGCGCGGGCGTCGTCCTCCAGGGCGGCGAGCATGCGGCGGGCCAGTCCCCGGCCGCGCATCCCCTCGACGACGAACATGCGCTTGAGTTCGGCGTCGCCGTTCTCGTTGCCCTCGCCGTTCTCGTCCTGGCTGCGCCAGCCGCCGGTGGCCACGGGGCGGCCGGACTCGTCGTAGGCGATCAGGTAGACGCCGTTCGGCGGTGCGAAGTCGGCCGCGTCGAGGGCCGTGGCGTCGCCCCCGTCGCCGTAGCGCACGTGGTACTCGGCCTGGACCTCGTCGTTGAGCTTGACGGCGTCGGGGTGGTCGAAGGCAACAGAACGTATAATCATGTGAGGCATCGTATATTCGTGCAGACGGAAGCGCGGTGGGCATCGGGGCACCGTCCAGTGTGCCGGTATCGTGCCGGGGTGCTGACTGTGACCTCGGTGAATGTGAACGGGCTGCGGGCCGCCGCGAAGAAGGGCTTCGTGGAGTGGCTCGCGGAGACCTCCGCTGACGTGCTCTGCCTGCAGGAGGTGCGCGCGGAACCGCAGCAGCTCCCGGAGGGGGTGCGCGCGCCCGCCGGGTGGCATGCCGTGCACGCTCCCGCGTCCGCCAAGGGGCGCGCGGGTGTCTCCCTGTACACCCGGCGCGAGCCGGACCGGGTGTGTGTCGGCTTCGGGTCGGACGAGTTCGACGCGAGCGGGCGCTACGTCGAGGCCGACCTGCCCGGCGTCACCGTCGCCTCCCTCTATCTGCCCTCCGGGGAGGTCGGCACCGAGCGGCAGGACGAGAAGTACCGGTTCATGGACGAGTTCCTCCTCCATCTGAAGGACCTGCGCGAGCGGGCCGCCGCCGACGGGCGAGAGGTCGTCGTCTGCGGCGACTGGAACATCGCCCACCAGCGGGCCGACCTGAAGAACTGGCGCGGCAACACCAAGAACTCCGGCTTCCTGCCGGAGGAACGGGACTGGCTGACCACCGTCCTGGACCCGGACGACGGCGGCTATGCCGACGTCGTCCGCACGCTGCACCCGGAGACCGAGGGGCCGTACACCTGGTGGTCGTACCGGGGGCGGGCCTTCGACAACGACTCGGGCTGGCGCATCGACTACCAGATGGCCACGCCGGGACTCGCGGCCAGGGCGGTCAAGGGCTTCGTGGAACGCGCGGCCAGCCATGCGGAGCGCTGGTCGGACCATGCTCCGGTCACGGTCGTGTACGACCTCTGACCGGCTGTTCCCGCCTGCTCATCCGGCGGTCCAGGGCCAGGGAGACCTCCGCCTCCACCACGCTGCGCGCCAGGGGGCGCAGGCGTTCCATGTCTTCCCGGGGGCCGTGGCGCAGGACGAGTTCGGCGAAGAGTTCGGCGAGGGCGTCGGCGTGTTCGCGGACGCCGCGGCCGGCCGCCAGGACCTCGGCGAGCGGGAAGCCCTCGCGGACCAGGGCCTCCGAGGCGTCCAGCAGGCGGCGGCTGATGTGCACGATGTCGCCGCCGTCGGTGCCGAGGTAACCGAGGTCCAGGGCGGCGGCGAGGTTCTCCGGGGTGGCCTCGCCCTCGAAGCGGGCGGCGAGTTCCTCGGGGGTGAGGCGGACCGGTTCCTCCTCCGTCGGTTCGATGCCGAGGAGGTCGGCGACGTCGCGGCCCTGGTCGAGGGCTTCGGCGAGCTCCGCGATGCCGTTCAGGGTGTGGCCGCGCTCCAGGAGTGCCGAGATCGTCCGCAGCCGGGCCAGGTGATGGTCGTCGTACCAGGCGATGCGGCCCTCGCGGCGCGGTGGCGGGATCAGCTTGCGCTCGCGGTAGAAGCGCAGCGTGCGCACGGTGATGCCGGCCAGGCCGGCCAGTTCCGCCATGCGGTACTCGTGCGCCCCGTCGCCCTGTCCACCGTCGTCTGCCACGTGCGAAGCCTATGTTGTACCGCCGGTAACTTTCCTGTGTGCGCCCCCTACCCATCAGTACGGAGCTGCTCTACCCTCCAATCGTGCCAGTATTCACTGGCGTAATCATGGTCGATGCGTGGAGGCTCCGGATGGCCCAGCACGAGCAGGTACGGGTGGCGGTGATCGGGTCCGGGTTCGGCGGACTGGGCGCGGCCGTGCGGTTGCGCCGGGAGGGGATCACCGACTTCGTCGTCCTGGAACGGGCCGGCAGCGTCGGCGGCACCTGGCGGGACAACAGTTACCCGGGGTGCGCCTGCGACGTGCCGTCCCACCTGTACTCCTTCTCCTTCGCGCCCAATCCCGACTGGCCGCGCACCTTCTCCGGGCAGGAGCACATCCGCGCCTACCTGGAGCACGTCGCCGACGTGTTCGGGCTGCGGCCCCACCTCCGTTTCGACTCCGAGGTCAAGCGCATGACCTGGGACCCGGAGAAGCTGCGCTGGGACATCGAGACCGCCTCCGGTTCGCTCTCCGCCGACGTCGTCGTCTCCGCCACCGGACCGCTGTCCGACCCGAAGATCCCCGAGATCCCGGGGCTGGACTCCTTCCCCGGCAAGGTCTTCCACTCGGCCCGCTGGGACCACGACTACGACCTGCGCGGCAAGCGGGTCGCCATGGTCGGCACCGGCGCCTCCGCGATCCAGATCGTGCCCGCCATCCAGCCCGAGGTCGCACAGCTCACCGTCTTCCAGCGCACGCCCCCGTGGGTGATGCCCCGCGTGGACCGCGCCATCAGCGCGGGCGAACGCCGGCTGCACCGGGCGCTGCCCTTCACCACCCAGGCCCGGCGCGGGTTCCTGTGGGGCATCCGGGAACTCCAGGTCCAGGCGTTCACCAAGCGCCCCGACGAACTCGGCCTGGTCGAGAGCCTCGCCAAGCGCAACATGGCCCGGGCGGTCAAGGACCCCGCGCTGCGCGCCAGGCTCACCCCGGACTACCGCATCGGCTGCAAGCGGATCCTGCTGTCCAGCACCTACTATCCGGCGCTGACGCGGCCCAACGTGGACGTGGTGGCGAGCGGGCTCGGCGAGATCCGCGGATCGACGGTGGTGGCGGCGGACGGCAGCAGCGCCGAGGTGGACGCGATCATCTTCGGCACCGGCTTCCACGTCACGGACATGCCCATCGCCGAGCGCGTCGTCGGCGCGGACGGGCGGACCCTGGCGGAGACCTGGAAGGACGGCATGGCGGCGCTGCGCGGCGCCGCCGCGGCCGGCTTCCCCAACTGGATGACGATCATCGGGCCCAACAC
Source organism: Streptomyces sp. NPDC059224 (assembly GCF_042754285.1). Lineage (NCBI taxonomy): Bacteria > Bacillati > Actinomycetota > Actinomycetes > Kitasatosporales > Streptomycetaceae > Streptomyces > Streptomyces sp. NPDC059224. The sequence continues at coordinate 74,764 of NZ_JBHZAN010000001.1, read as the reverse complement.
CGGCCTCGGGAACTCGTCCATGATCCTCATGATCGAGTCCCAGCTGAACTACATGGCCGACTACCTGCGCCAGCTCCGTGTCCTCGGCGGGCGTGCGGCCCTCGACGCGCGCCCCGCCGCCGTGGCCGCCTGGAACCACAAGGTCCAGGAACGCATGAAGCGCACCGTGTGGAACACCGGCGGCTGCACCAGCTGGTACCTGGACGCGAACGGCCGCAACACCACCATCTGGCCCGGCACGACGACCGAGTTCCGGCGTGCGACGCAGCGGGTGGATCTCGCCGAGTACGAGGTGGTGCGTGCCCCCCTGGCCGCCGGTACGGGCGGCGCGCAGGACGCCAAGTCCGGTGCGGAGGTGGGCGCGTGAGCCGCCTCACCCACGTGACGACCGGGCCGTACGCGCCGCCCGTGCCCGCGCGTGAACTCACCGTCGTCTCCGCCGACGGCGCGCGGCTGCATGTCGAGGTGCACGGCCCCGAGAACGCGCCCGCCGTCGTCCTCGCCCACGGCTGGACCTGCTCCACCGCCTTCTGGGCGGCGCAGACCAGGGAACTGGCCGCCGGCCACCGGGTCATCGCGTACGACCAGCGCGGCCACGGGCGCAGTCCCGCGAGCCCCGTGTGCACCACCCAGGCGCTGGCCGACGACCTGGAAGCGGTGCTCGCGCACACGCTCGCGCCCGGGGAGCAGGCCGTGATCGTCGGGCACTCCATGGGCGGCATGAGCGTCATGGCGGCCTCCGCCCGCCCGGGCTTCCGTGAGCACGCGGCCGCCGTCCTGCTGTGCAGCACCGGCAGTTCACGGCTGGTGGCGGAGGCACGTGTCATACCGATGCGCGCCGGGGCCGCGCGCACCCGTCTCACGGCGCGGGTCCTGGCCTCGCGCGCCCCCCTCGGGCCGGTCACGCCCGTTGCCCGGAGCATCCTCAAGTACGCCACCATGGGCCCCGGTTCCGCCCCGCAGATGGTGGAGGCGTGCGCGCGGATCGTGCACGCCTGTCCGCGCGCCGTCCGTCACGCCTGGGCGCTCGTCCTCGCGGGCCTCGACCTCGACGCCGGAGTAAGGGAGTTGCGGGTGCCCACGGCGGTCATCAGCGGCGCGTCCGACCGGCTCACGCCGCCGATGCACGCCCGCGCGCTGGTCGCGGCACTGCCGCACTCCCTCGGTCTCACCGAGCTGCCCGGCCTGGGCCACATGACTCCGGTCGAGGCGCCGGAACTGGTCAACGGAAAGATCCGGGAGCTGGTCACCACCTACGTGACGGACGTTCCCGGCCGAGCCGGCGCCGAGGCGCCCGAGCGGATCAAGGAGGGCTCATGAGCAGGGTCGGTCTCGAAGGACAGGTCGCCGTCGTCACCGGAGCGGCGCGCGGGGTCGGCGAGTTGCTCGCCCGCAAGCTCTCCGCGCGCGGGGCGAAGGTCGCGCTGGTCGGGCTGGAGGAGGAGGCGCTCAAGGAGGTCTCCGGGCGGCTGCACACCGACAGCGCCCACTGGTACGCCGACGTCACCGACCACGAGGCGATGAGCCGGGTGGCGCGGGAGGTCAAGGAGCGGTTCGGGAAGGTCGACATCGTGGTGGCCAACGCCGGTGTGGCGAACGGCGGTCCGTTCGCCGAGTCGGATCCCGGGGCCTGGCGGCGGGTGATCGAGGTCAACCTGGTCGGCTCGGCGATGACGGCCCGCGCGTTCCTGCCCGTGCTCACGGAGAGCCGGGGATATCTGCTGCAGGTCGCGTCGCTGGCCGCGATCACGCCGGCGCCCATGATGACGGCGTACTGCGCGTCCAAGTCGGGGGTGGAGGCGTACGCGCACAGTCTGCGCGCCGAGGTCGGGCACCAGGGCGTGCGGGTCGGGGTCGCGTACCTGTCCTGGACGGACACCGACATGGTGCGCGGCGCCGACCAGGACGAGGTGATGCGGGAGTTGCGGCAGCGGCTGCCGTGGCCGTCGAACAAGACGTACCCGCTGGGCCCCGCCGTGGACCGGATCGTGGCCGGGATCGAGCGGCGCTCGGCGCATGTGTACGGGCAGTGGTGGCTGCGGGGGATGCAGGGCGTGCGCGGGTACCTGCCGGCGTTGATCGGGACGGTCGGGCAGCGCGAGATGAAGCGGTTCGCACCCCGCCTGCAGGGCATGCGCACCGGACTCGTCGGCGCAGGTGGGGCGGCTGACGAGGAGGCGCGCGCTACGCACCGTCATTGATCGAAATGCGTGCGTGGTCGGCCCGTGTGAATCTGGTCGAGGCCCCACTGAGGGCCGATCCCCTCACCCTCCACGGGAGTGAACCCACATGGGTATGAAGGACAAGGCCGGCAAGACGCAGGGTCAGGCCAAGCAGAAGATGCACGAAACCCAGGAGCGCACGCAGCAGCGGGGCCAGCAGGCCCAGCAGGTTCCGCAGCGTGGCCAGCAGGCGACGCAGGTTCCGCAGCGTGGCCAGCAGGCGACGCAGGAGCGTGGCCGGCAGATGCCTGAGCGCGGTCGTCGGAACATGGACGACACCGAGCAGGAGATGCAGGACCGGTTCGACCAGGACTACGACGCCTAGTCGTTGCACTGGCCGGAGCGACCTACGTGGGGCGTCCTTCTCTGAGGAGGGCGCCCTGCGTTCGGCTTTGGGGTGGCGTCCAGGGGAGGGGTGCGGGGCGGTGGGGGCTTGTCGCGCAGTTCCCCCGCGCCCCTTTGGGTGCTCACCTGGGGGGAAGGCGGGGGCGGGAGCGGTCCGGGACCTGGCTGTAGTCCGGTGGCTGGGCCGGCGGGTGGTCGGTCAGGAGGTCCAGGGCCAGTTGGATCGCTTCGTCCATCTCCACGTGGCGGCCCTCCGCCCAGTCCAGCGGGGTGCGCAGGACCTCCACGTCGGGGGCGACGCCGTGGTTCTCGACGGACCAGCCGTACTCCTCGAACCAGGCCGCGTTCATCGGCACCGTGATCACCGTGCCGTCGCCCAGGCGGTGCCTGCCGGTCATGCCGACGACTCCGCCCCAGGTGCGCTGCCCGACGACCGGGCCGAGCCGCAGCAGCTTGATCGCGGCCGTGATCATGTCGCCGTCGGAGGAGGTGGCTTCGTCGGCGAGCGCGACGATCGGGCCGCGCGGGGCGTTGGAGGCGTACGACACCGGCTGCGCGTCCCTGGTCAGGTCCCAGCCCAGGATGGTCCGGGTGAGTTTCTCGACGACGAGTTCGCTGATGTGGCCGCCCGCGTTGCCGCGCACGTCGACGATGAGCGCGGGGAGCGAGACCTCCCGGCGCAGGTCGCGGTTGAACTGGGCCCAGCCCGAGCCGCCCAGGTCCGGGATGTGCAGGTAGCCGCATCTGCCGTCGCTCATCTCCCGCACCACGGCCCGGCGTTTGGCCACCCAGTCCTGGTAGCGCAGCGGCCGCTCGTTGATCAGCGGGAGGACGGCGACCCGGCGCGCGGGCCCCGGCTCGCCGTCGCCGGGTACGAAGGTCAGCTCCACCGTCGTACCGCCGGCGCCCGCGAGCAGCGGGTACGGGCCGGTCAGCGGGTCCACCGGCCTGCCGTCCACGTGCGTGAGCACCGCGCCCTCCCGGATCCCGGTGCCCGCGAGCGGGGAGCGGGCCTTGGAGTCGGAGGAGTCGCCGGGCAGGATCCGCTTGACCGTCCAGCCGCCGTCCCGGCGTACGAGGTCGGTGCCGAGCAGGCCCTGGTAGCGCTGGTAGTGCGGCGGGCCCTCGTTGCGGCGGGCGGGGGTGACGTAGGCGTGGGAGGTGCCCAGTTCGCCGAGGACCTCACGCAGCAGGTCGGCGAAGTCGTCGGGGGAGGAGACCCGTTCGACCAGCGGACGGTACTGGTCGAGCACCGCGTCCCAGTCGATGCCGCACATTCCGGGGTCCCAGAAGTAGTCGCGGATGAGGCGGCCCGCCTCGGCGTAGGACTGCCGCCACTCGGCGGGCGGGTCGACCGTGTGCAGGATGCGGCGCAGGTCGATCCAGACGGTCGAGTCGGCGTCGCCGGACTCGGTCGACGGCACGGCCCGCAGATCGCCCTCGTCGACCACGACCAGGCGGCTGCCGTCGCCGCTGACCGTGAACCAGTCCAGGTGGTCGACGAGTTCGGACTTCTTCGCCTTGCTGATGTTGAAGTACTCCAGGGTCGGCCGGCCGCTGGTGTCGGCGGGATTGACGAAGGTCTCGCCCAGCGCGCCCGAGATCGGCCAGCGCAGCCAGACCAGACCGCCGCCCGCGACCGGGTGCAGGGCCGAGTACTTCGAGGCGGTCACCGGGAACGGGGTCACCCGGCTCTCCAGCCCCTCCACCTCGACGGTGACCGTGCTGCCCTCGCCGGACTCCTCGTCCTCGAGCGGGTCCAGGCCGCCCGCCGCCGGGCGCCCGTCGGGGCTGAGGGCGAAGGGGGAGGGGGTCGCCGAGGAGAGCGGAACCAGGTAGGGGCGGCAGCCGAGCGGGAAGGACAGGTCGCCGGTGTGGACGTCGTAGACCGGGTCGAAGCCGCGCCAGGACAGGAACGCGAGATAGCGGCCGTCGCGGGTGAAGACCGGGTTCTCGTCCTCGAAGCGGCCGTCGGTGACGTCGATGACGAGCCGGTCGCTGATGCGGGCCAGCTTGATCTGCCGCAGCGAACGGCCGATGCCCGGATGCGACCAGGTCAGCCACGACCCGTCCGGTGAGAAGGCCAGATCACGGACCGGACCGTTGACCGACTGGACCAACTCGGTGACCACGGCGTCGCAGACCACACCGTCGGCGGAACCGGCGGATTCCTCGGCGCCCTCGGCGCCCTCGACCTCCTCGGGCACGTCGATCAGCAGCAGCCGTCCGTCGTGGGCCGCCACCGCGAGCCGCTCGCCCAGCGGGTCCGACACCAGTTCGAGGACGCGGCCCAGTCGGCCGGAGGCCAGCCGGCGCGGCGGGCGGCAGCCGCTGGCCCGGGGCAGGTGGGCGATCTCGACCGCGTCCGCGCCGTCGGCGTCGGTGACGTACGCGATCTGCCCGGTCGAGCCGAGCATCTCGGGGAGCCGCACCCGCACCCCTGGTGTGTCGGCGATGGTGCGGGCCGGGCCGTCGCGGTGGGTGAGCCAGTACAGGCTGCCGCGTACGACGACGGCGCTGGCCCGTCCCGTCTCGTCCACGGAGACGCCGTCGACGTGCTGGGCGGCGGGCACCTGGTAGGGGCGTCGCCCGGCGCGCGGTCCGGACAGCCGCACGTCCAGCCTGCGGGGCACCGAGCCCGGGCCCAGGTCGTCGACGAGCCAGAGGTCGCCCGCGCACTGGTACACCACCCGGTCGCCGTCGCTCGCGGCGTGCCGGGCGTAGAAGGCGTCGTGATCGGTGTGCCGGCGCAGGTCGGAGCCGTCGTAGGCGCAGGAGTAGAGGTTGCCGACGCCCTCGTGGTCGGAGAGGAAGGCGATGCGGCCGGCGACGAACATCGGGGAGTCCAGATGGCCGCCGATGCCGGCGAGCAGTCGCTGCCCGTGCAGCCAGAGCCGGCCCATGGCGCCGCCCCGGTAGCGCTTCCAGCCGGCCGGTTCGTGCGGCGGGGTGCCGGTGAGCAGAAGGGTCCTGCGGTCGCCCCCGATGTCGGCGACCTGGAGATCGGAGACCGGCCCCCACGGCAGCTTGCGGCCCGGGTCGCCGTCGGGGGACACCTTGTAGGCCCACGAGAAGTAGGAGAACGGCTGCCCCTGCGAGGCCACCGCGAGGATGTCGGCGTCACCCTCCGGGCCCGGGATCGTCCAGCCGCACACCCGGGTGTCGGCGCTGCCCCAGTACGTCAGCTGCCGTCCCGGCCCGCCGTCCACGTCGGTCAGGTGGATCTCGGGCACCAGACTCCGCCAGCTCGTGTACGCGATCCGGCGGCCGTCCGGCGAGAAGCGCGGATGGCCGACCTTGGTGCGGTCGACGGTGAGCCGCCAGGCGCGGCCCGGGGCTCCCAGCGAGGTCAGCCAGAGGTCGTCCTCGGCCACGAAGCACAACAGGTCACCGTGGAGGTGCGGCAGGCGCAGATAGCTCACCTCCCCATGCTTTTCCGGGTGCAGGAGGCCAGCAACTCGTGGACGCGCGCGCCTGGCGGCCGCACGTGAGAGAGCACACGTACGAAACGGTTTCGTTTCTGTAGATCGCGGGGTATCTTCAACATGTACGCAGTGAGGTGCAAGATGTACGCACCCTGCTGCCGACGGAACAGGAAAGGGTGAGTGGCATGGCTGAGGTCGCAACGGCGCGTCGCAGTCGGATCACGCCCGAGCGTGAGGCCGAGCTGTACGAGGCTGTGCTCGACCTGCTCCGTGAGGTCGGCTACGACGCCCTCACCATGGACGCCGTCGCCGCCCGCACCAAGTCCAGCAAGGCCACCCTCTACCGCCAGTGGGGCGGCAAGGCCGAGCTGGTGGCCAAGGCGGTACGGCACAACAAGCCGGGGGGTGCGGGTTTCAGCAAGATCGACACCGGTTCGCTCCGGGGCGATCTGCACGCCATGACCCTGCGCTCGGATGACTGCGAGATGGAGCAGAACTCCGCGCTGATGCGAGGTCTCGCCATGGCGGTCCACGGCAACCCGGACCTCCTGGAAGCGTTCAAGGAGCATCTGATCGGGCCCGAGATGGCCGAGTTCAACCAGGTGCTGCGGCGCGCCATCGACCGGGGCGAGGTCCGTGCGGACAACCCGGCGATCGGCTTCGTGATGCACATGGTGATCGGCGGGTTCGCCGCCCGTTCCCTGATCGACGAGCAGCCGCCCAGCCAGGCCTTCCTCCTGTCGTACATCGACGCCGTGGTGCTCCCCGCACTCCGCGCGCCCATCACCGGCTGACCCTTCCCCACACCCAGCCCACCTGACGTCTCCGCTCACGTCGTCGGGCCGATCACCCCTGTCCTCCACGGGGTCGATCACCCCTGCCCTGCATACCCCACGACCTGACCGGGAGAAACGACCTCGTGGCCACGTTCCTGTACAAACTGGGCCGGCTCGCCTTCAGGCGACGGCATTACGTCGCCCTGCTGTGGGTGGCGCTGCTGACCCTCGCGGGAGTCGGCGCGGCCAGTGCCCCCGCCGCCGGCAACACCTCCTTCTCGATCCCCGGAACCGAGGCCCAGAAAGCCTTCGACCTGCTGGACCAGCGCTTCCCCGGCACCAGCTCCGACGGCGCCACCGCGCGCGTGGTCTTCAAGGCGCCGGCCGGCGAGAAGATGACCGACAAGCTCAACAGGGCCACCGTCAAGAAGACCGTGAAGGAACTCGGCGAGGACTCCGAGGTCGCCTCGGTCGCCGACCCCTACAAGGGGCACGCCGTCAGCAAGAACGGCGAGGTCGCGTACGCCTCGGTCAACTACAAGGTGTCCGGCATGGAGCTGGAGGACTCCTCACGGGACGCCCTGAAGGCGGCCGCGCAGGACGCGCGGGACGCCGGGCTGACCGTGGAGATCGGCGGTGACGCGCTCAGCGCCGCGCCCGAGACCGGCTCCAGCGAGGTCATCGGCATCGCGATCGCCGCGGTCGTCCTGGTCGTCACCTTCGGCTCGCTGCTCGCCGCCGGGTTCCCGCTGCTGACCGCGATCATCGGCGTCGGCATCGGCGTTTCCACGATCACGGCCCTGGCCAGCGCCCTCGACCTGGGCTCCACCACCTCGACCCTGGCCACGATGATCGGCCTCGCGGTCGGCATCGACTACGCGCTGTTCATCGTCTCCCGCTACCGCGCGGAACTCTCCGAGGGCCGCGAACGCGAGGAAGCCGCAGGCCGCGCGGTCGGCACGGCGGGCTCGGCGGTCGTCTTCGCCGGTCTGACGGTCGTGATCGCCCTGGTCGGACTCTCCGTCGTCAACATCCCGATGCTCACCAAGATGGGAGTGGCCGCCGCGGGCACCGTCGTCGTGGCCGTCCTGATCGCCCTCACCCTCATCCCGGCGCTGCTCGGCTTCGCGGGCCGCAGGATCAGGCCCACCGGCGAGAAGAGCAGGCTGCTCGGCGGCGGCCGCCCGAAGAAGAAGCACGCCGACCGGCCCAACATGGGCACCCGCTGGGCCAGCTTCGTCGTACGGCGCCCGGTCGCCGTCCTGCTGCTCGGTGTCGTCGGCCTCGGCGCGGCGGCGGTCCCCGCGACCTCCCTGCAGCTCGGCCTCGGCGACGACGGCTCCCAGCCGGCCTCGACCACCCAGCGCCGCGCCTACGACCTGCTCTCCGACGGCTTCGGCCCGGGCTTCAACGGCCCGCTCATGGTCGTCGTCGACGCCAAGGACAGCGCCCACCCGAAGTCGGCGTTCAAGAAGGTCGACAACGAGATCAAGGGCCTCAAGGACGTCGTCACGGTGACCCCGGCCGCCCCCAACAAGGCCGGCGACACCGCGACCATCACCGTCATCCCGAATTCCAAGCCGTCCTCGACCACCACCGAGGACCTGGTCCACGCGATCCGCGACCAGGGCACCGAGATCACCGCCGACACGGACGCCAAGGTCCTGGTGACCGGTTCGACGGCGATGAACATCGACGTCTCGCAGAAGCTCGACGACGCGCTGATCCCCTACCTGGTCCTGGTCGTCGGCCTCGCCTTCCTGCTGCTGATCGTGGTATTCCGCTCGGTCCTGGTGCCGCTGAAGGCGGCCCTCGGCTTCCTGCTCAGCGTGATGGCGGCCCTGGGCGCGGTGGTCGCGGTCTTCCAGTGGGGCTGGCTGTCCGGCCTGCTCGGCGTCGAGGAGACCGGCCCGGTCATGTCGATGATGCCGATCTTCATGGTGGGTGTCGTCTTCGGCCTCGCCATGGACTACGAGGTGTTCCTCGTGACCCGGATGCGGGAGGCGTACGTCCACGGCGAGAAGCCGAGCCAGGCCGTCGTCACCGGCTTCAAGCACGGGGCGCGGGTCGTCACGGCCGCCGCCGTCATCATGATGGCCGTCTTCTCCGGCTTCATCGGCTCCAGCGAGTCCATGATCAAGATGATCGGCTTCGGCCTCGCGATCGCCGTCTTCTTCGACGCCTTCATCGTCCGTATGGCGATCGTCCCGGCGGTGCTCGCCCTGCTCGGCAAGCGCGCCTGGTGGCTGCCGAAGTGGCTGGACCGCGCGCTGCCCAACGTCGACGTCGAGGGGGAGGGCCTGCGCGCCCTGTCCGGCCGGAACGCCGACGAGGGCGGCAAATCTGACAACGACGACGAGGACCGCCAGCTGGTACGCGCCTGACGCGCCGCTCGGGACAGGCCGCCGGTGAGGGTCCGTGGGGACGGGCGCCCTCACCGGCTTCGTCGTGCGCGCCACCCGGGTTGTCCGTTCGCAATCCGCTCGCCGCCGTCGCCTCCTGTTCGTTAGCGTGCCCCCATGACGACGACAGCCGCCAACGGCGCCGATGCCGGGGGCTCCGGAGCCCATCCCCGTTTCGCCGCCGCCCTGGAGGAGCTGGGGCTGGGGGAGCTGGCCTTTCGGGTCCGGCGGTTCCCGGACGCGACCCGGACCGCCGCCGAGGCCGCCGCGGCGGTCGGCTGCGAGCTGAGCGAGATCTGCAAGTCGCTGATCTTCGCGGCCGACGGGGTGCCGGTCCTGGTGCTGATGGACGGCGCCTCCCGGGTCGACCTGGAGCTGGTCCGCAAGGAACTCGGCGCCGAGAAGGTCACCCGGGCCAAGGCGGACGTCGTCCGCGAGACCACCGGGTACGCCATCGGAGGCGTCCCGCCGTTCGGGCACCGCACCCGCACCCGCGTGCTCGCCGACCGGGCCCTGCTGCGGCACGACGTGGTGTGGGCGGCCGCCGGCAACCCCCACGCCGTCTTCCCGATCCCGCCCGCCGCGCTGGTCGAGCACGCCGGCGCGACCGTCGTGGACGTGCGGGAGCCCACCGCGTGACCCTGCAGGTCGCCGCCGCCGTCCTGCTGGCCGCGCTGACCCACGCGAGCTGGAACGCGATCGCCCACCGGATCAGCGACAAGCTCGTCGGCGCGGCGCTGATCGCCGGCGGGGGCGTGCTGATCGGACTGCTGCTGATGCCGTTCGCGGCGGTCCCGGCGGCCGGCGCCCGGCCGTACCTGATCGCCTCCGCGGTCGTCCATGTCGCCTACTTCGCGCTGCTGATGCTGGGCGCCCTGCTGTCGGTCCTCGCCTACGGCCTGGTGCTGTGGGCACAGACCCGCGCCGAGCCGGCGCCGGTCGCCGCCCTGCGCGAGTCGTCGGTCAAGTCTGGTTCATGCGGTAATAACTTCGCTGGTCAGGCCTATGGCGAAGCCACTTCGTACGCGGTAGCCCTGTCCGGTGCGATGAGAGCGTGATTGAACTCTGCCGTTGGGCTGGCGTCAGTGGCGGGACGCTCTCAACCCAGCGTGAGCCACCGGATGTTCAGACGGCTGGCGTCCGATGCTTCTTCCCCGGTGATCGGCTCGCGCCCGGTCGCCTTGCGCAGGAAGCGAAGTTGTCCCCATCCAAGCTTTTCCAGTGTGGCCGCCCCATCTGGGCCGAGCAGAAGACTCTGCACCAAATCTGCGGCCTGGGAAGTCAGCCATGGCTCACGCCCGAGGGCATCGGCCAGGTCCAGGCCGTGCACGGCGACCTCGACCACGCGCGTCAGCAGGAACTCCGACAGGAGCATCGGATCGCCGTGCCGGGTGCGTACCACACGGTCGTCGGGCTCGGCCCGGCACAGTCGGTCCACCTGTTGCCAAGTGGTGTTGAAGTCGTCGGCGAGCGCGGCACCGCTGAACTGTTCAGCCGCATGCTCTTGAGCCAGGGTGATCCGGGCCGCGTTGGTGTCCGGAGCGAAACGGCCGTCGGGCCGGTAGTACTCCGCTGCCGAGACCTCGGCACGTGTCGGCGCCGGCTCCGCCAGCATGCCCGGCAGCCAAGCAATCACCACCCGGACATGAGCCAGCAAGTCGCTCACCGTCCACGGCACACACCGCGTCGGCAGACGCCACTCGGCCGCTGAGACCCCGGCCATCGCCCGCGCGAGCTGCCCCGCCTCAAGGTGAAATGACTCAAGGACCCACCCCTGCTCCATACTGATCAAACTACCGGGCCTGGGCACAGGCACGCATCCGCGACGCTGCGCGAGTGAACCGCCTCGGGACAGTCCGGAGCCTCCATCAGATCCGGAGCGGTTCAGTCGGCACTCCTCCAGGTCGTCGGACTCGCTCCGCTCTGGGCCCTCTGCCTGAACCGGCAGCCTCGTCCGCCCACGCGTCAGGACTGTCCTTGTGCGAAAGCCGCCGGCGAGAAGGTGAAGGCCACGTATGTGCGTCCGCCCGCCTGGAAGTGGGCGTCCTCGGCCATCTCGTAGTGCCGGTGCACGGCCAGGGAGCGCTCGTTGGCTGTCTCGACGAACGCAACAGCGAGGTCGAAGTCATCCATCAGAGCGTGGCTGAGCGCCGTGAGTAGCTTCGTCAGCACCCCACGCCCTTGGAAACGTTCGTCGACCGCGACGGGGCCGTAAAGGAAGAGCCTGCCCAGGTCGCGTCCGTCTGCCGCCTTGGTGACCGCTGCGACGGCTGCCGCAGCCGGGTGTTGTGGCGGGAACCAGCCCGGCTCGCTCGTGATCGCGAACCCGGCGAGTTCCCCCGCGGCATCGGCGACGAAGATGCCTGGGCCATCCTGGAAACGGTTGAGGAGTTCGCTCGTCAGGGTGCCTTGCACAAAGCCTCGACGCGCCCGCTCCTCATCGCTGAGCCCCAGTCCGCGGGCCTTGTCCATCAGGGACAGGATCGCTGGGTGATCCCCGGGTCGAGCCCTGCGTACGTTGATCGTCATATAGCAGATACTACGTAGAGACCTAGGCGCCAGACCCCGCGACCGGTGCTGTCCCGTGACGGGGCCCTATACGAGATCGCCCAGGTCAAGCCCCATGATCCCACCACCGGACCGCGGTTCGCCGCGTGCACGCTGACATCGGTCAACTGCCGTTCCTGCCGCAATAACTTCGCCGGTCAGCGGGCTGGCTGAACCGTCCTCGGTGTGGTCGGAGCGGTGTGCGGCGCGCGTCAGGGTTGGTTACCGTGGGCGTGGACGGTTGCCGCGCGTGGAGTGGCGTCTGCTCTGACTCCTGGAGCTGTCGCCGATAATTTCGCGTTCGTGTCTGACACTTCGCGCCTTCCTGGGCTGAAGTTGGCCGAGGCAGATTGGATAGTGCAAGCCGCGTTGGCGGTCGGTGCGGAGCGAGGTTTCCCTCCGCTGGCCGTGGCCGTGGCCAGGGTGTGCACTGCGCTGTTGGCACTGAAGCCCTCCGGCCTGATCGACCTGCCCGGGGGGATCGTCGACAGCATCCAACACCTCTACGGCGGCGACTTCGCCCAGTGGGCCGGCGGTGTTCTGGTCACGGACGGTGAGTTGATCCTCGGTGCCGCAGGCGCATCCGGTGCCCATGCTCTTGAAGACGAAGAGGCCGCGCAATCGGCGGTGCAGCGGTGGCAGAAGAACCGTTCAGACGGCCGGAAATGATGCCGATCCCGATGATGCCGACCGCGATGATGCTGGAGAACTTCGGGGGCGATTTCGGATCGCGCGCGAAACAATGCTTGGCTCAACAGACAGTTGGGCCTGGCTGGTCGGGGCTTTGCTCAGGTTCGCGGCCTCACGCTCGCCTCAGTCACGCCGGACGGAGAACAGGCGCGCCGCCGCAGCCAGCACCAGCCAGGCCGCGATGAGGTAGAGGCCAAGACGTTCTTCGGGCACTGCGAGTGGCCACACCCGCCAAGCCGGCGAGGTGTAGCCATCGGCGGCCAGGAAGGATCGAGGCTGCTGCATGATCGGGTGACAGCGGGGTCTGTGCAGCCAGAGCTGCGGGTGGGGGCATGATGGTCTCTGCCCTGCGCGATCAGGGGCCCGGACTACCTTTTCAGCTTCTGGAACGGTCGACGCTCATGGGTGTGTTCATGCAAGCCGGCACTGCCGTGCCCGTAGTGGTGTTGGCCGCGGCAGTGCTGCACGCCCTGTGGAACGCACTGGCGCACGCGATGCCGGACAAGCTCGCCGGCTTCACCCTGATCAGCTTCGCATTCGTCGGCGTCAGTGCGATCTGGGTCTGCTTCACGCCGCTCCCAGGCTCCGCTGCCTGGCCCTTCATCGTGGCCTCGGCCGTGCTCCAGAGCGCCTATCAGACCCTGCTGCTCCAAGCGTACAAGCTCGGTGACTTCGGCCAGATGTACCCGGTGGCGCGCGGTGTCGCACCCATGCTCGTTGCCGTCGTCTCGGTGAGCATTCTCGGCCAGGACCTGTCGGCCCGCGCACTCACCGGGGTCCTGGTCATTTCCGCCGGTCTGGTCGCCCTTGCTCTGGCGGACGGCTTGCCGGACCGCACCCAGTTGCCGGCCCTGATTGCTGCCCTCGGTACCGGCGTCATGATCGCCTCGTACACGGTCGTCGACGGTACGGGCGTACGGCGCTCGGACAGCGTCTTCGGTTACATAGCCTGGGGTTTCCTGCTCCAGGGCATGCTCTTCTGTGCCGGTGCCTTCGCGCTGGCCGGGCGCGGACTGCGGCACCGGCTGGGTGACGCCCCGATACGCGGGCTGACCGGTGGGCTGCTCTCACTTACCGCGTACGCACTGGTGGTCTGGGCGCAGGACCACGGCGACCTGGCGTCCATCGCCGCACTCCGCGAGACCAGCATCGTCATCGCCGCGCTGCTCAGTGCCGTGTTCTTCCACGAGCGACTGGGCGGCCGACGACTGGCCGCGAGTGCCACCGTGGTGGTCGGCATCGCCGTGCTCCAACTCGCTCACACCTGAGCGCCCGAGCCGACAGGGGCCAGGCCGTGCGCTGAGAAGCCGTTCGGACTACGGATACCGCTTGCTCATTGCAGATGCAGCCCTGAGCAGCCCTCTGGGTCACATCGATCATCGTGGGCGCGGCCATCGGGGCGGTGTTCTTCAAGGAGCGGTTCGGGGCACCCAGGATCGCGGCGGCCGGGCTCCTGGTCGTCGGGATCGGGCTGATGCTGCACGCCGGTTAGACACCGGGCGCCGCGACCGTCCGAAACGGGGCCGGACCGCGCGCCGGACGGTCTCGCGTACGCCAAGCTGGCGTGCGGAACGTACGAGCACAGGGAGACGTCATGACCGACAAGCCGACCGTGGCCTTTCTGGGTACCGGGATCATGGGCGCCGCGATGGCCCGCAACCTCCTGAAGGCCGGGCACACCGTCCGGGCGTGGAACCGCACCCGAGCCAAGGCCGAACCCCTCGCCGCCGACGGCGCGCAGGTCACCGACACCCCCTCGGAAGCCGTCGAGGGCGCCGACGTCGTGCTGACCATGCTGTACGACGGCGGCACCGTCCTGGAGGTCGTCCGCGAGGCGGCCGGCGCGCTGCGGCCCGGAGCCGTCTGGGTGCAGTCCACCACCGTGGGACTCGACCAGATCCCCGCACTGGCCGCCTTCGCCCGCGAGCACGGCCTGGTCTTCTACGACGCCCCGGTCCTCGGCACCCGCCAGCCCGCCGAGGCCGGGCAGCTGACCGTCCTGGCGGCCGGTCCCGAACAGGGCCGGGAGACGGTCGCGCCGGTCTTCGACGCCATCGGCGCCCGCACGCTGTGGACCGGCGACGACGGCTCCTCGGCCGCCGCCACCCGGCTCAAGCTGGTCGCCAACAGCTGGGTCCTCGCGGCCACCGCGGCCACCGGCGAGGTGGTGGCCCTCGCCCAGGGCCTCGGCGTCGACCCGCACAGCTTCTTCGACCTGATCGCGGGCGGCCCGCTCGACATGGGCTATCTGCGGGCCAAGGCCGCGCTGATCCTCGACGGCGGGCTGACCCCGCCGTCCTTCGCGGTGGACACCGCCGGGAAGGACGCCCGGCTGATCGTCGCCGCCGGCGCGAGCCACGGCGTGCGCCTCGACATCGCCGAGGCGGCGGCCGAACGCTTCGCCCGCGCCGCCGCGCAGGGCCACGCCGACGAGGACATGGTCGCCGCGTACTTCGCCAGCTTCGACGACAGGTGACCCGCGCGGGCCGGTGCCGACGTGACGGCCCCGGCCTTGAGGGAGCACCCTGGAAGCAGCGATTGCGGAGGTGGTCCCCATGATGCAGACCGCTGTGGGATGGCATGTCGAGCTGGAGTTCCTGGAGGACGACACGCACACGCGCGCGGTGGCCCTGGTGCGTCTGGCCGACGGCACCGAGATTCGCGCGCACGGGCATGCGAGCCGTCATGAATCCGACAGCAACCAGCCCAGGGTCGGGGAGGAGATCGCGGGAGCCCGCGCTCTGAACGAACTGGCCATGCAGTTGCTGAGCAAGGCGCACGGCGAGATCGACGCGGACTCCGGACGGCACTCGCATCCGATCAACGTGTGAGGAGCGCGGGCGCACGGGGGTGCCCGCGCGCTTCCTGGGGCCCTGGGGCGCGGTCCCGGGGTGCTGGGGCGGGCGCGGTGGTGACGGTGGCGGTGCCTACGCCAGTGCCGTGCGCACCGCCCGTACCAGCGCCTGCGCCCGCGCGTCCGCGGTCACGCTCTTGCGGAAGCCGTTGGTGACGTAGCCGAAGGCGATGCCCGACCCGGGGTCCGCGAAGCCGAGCGCGCCGCCGCGTCCCGGGTGGCCGAAGGAGGCGGCGGAGAGCAGGGGGGACGCGCTGCCGTGCAGCATGTAGCCGAGCCCGAAGCGGGTGGAGACGACCAGTACCCGGTCCGGCCCCGCCGACCGCTCGCCGCGCGCCAGTTCCACGGTCTCCGGCGTGAACAGCCGCCGGCCGCCGTCGACCTCGCCGATGAGGGAGGCGTAGAAGCGGGCCAGGCCGTCGGCGGTGGCGATGCCGTTGGAGGCGGGCAGGGCGGCCGCGCGGTAGCCGGGGTCGTTCTCGTCCGGGAGCGGGCTGATCGCGCCGAACGCCCGGCGGGTCAGTGACCCGGGGTCGGCGTACGCCTCGGAGACGGCCCGCTTGGGCCGGGTCCGCAGCGCGCCGGCGGCCTCCGGGGCCGCGACGGGCCCGACCCGCCCCACGCGCGCCTGTTCCGCCTGCGGCAGCCCGAGCCACAGCTCGGCACCGACCGGTCCGGCGATCTCGTCCGCGATCCACTCGCCGACGCCGCGCCCGGTCACCCGCCGCACCAGCTCACCGGTGAGCCAGCTGTACGTCTGCGCGTGGTAGCCGTGATCGGTGCCGGGCTCCCACACCGGCGCCTGCGCCGCGACCGCGGCCGCGCCCAGGTCGGGGTCGGCGGCCTCCGCGGGCGTGAGCGGCCGGTCCAGCACCGGTACGCCCGCGCTGTGTGCGAGCAGCTGCCGTACCAGGGTCCGCTCCTTGCCGGCCGCCTTGAACTCCGGCCAGTGATCGCCCACCGGGGCGTTGAGGTCCAGTTCCCCGCGCTGCCCCAGAAGCAGCAGGACGGCGGCCACGACGCCCTTGGTCGCCGAGCGCACGATCTGGGCGGTGCCGCGCTCCCAGGGCGCCTCACCGGCGTCCCCGTCGACGTCCCGGGCGCCGCCCCACAGGTCGACGACCCGGTGCCCGTCCCGGTACACGGCGACCGCCGCGCCCCGGTCCCCGAGCAGCTCGAAGTTCTTCGCGAACGCGTCCCTGACCGGCTCGAAGCCCTCGGCCACAGTGCCCTTCACGTCCACGTCCGCCACGGCCGCCACGTCCCTTCAGATCGCCTGCACCGCTCGGACCAACGCCCCCGCGGGGCCCGCGATTCCTCGGCACCGGGGTCGTACGGGCGTGAGCTGTGCCTCAGTGGAGCGGGCCGGGCGCGCGGTCAGCCGAGCACGATCGTCACGTCGATGTTGTCGCGGGTCGCGTTCGAGTACGGGCACACCTCGTGGGCGGCGTCCACCCGCTTCGCCGCGATGTCCGCGTCCAGCACCGGGAGGGAGACGCTGAGCGCGACGGCGAGACCGTAGCCGCGCCGCTTGTCGGGGCCGATGCCGACCTTGGCGGCGACCGCGGAGCCGGTCAGGTCGTAGCCCTCGCGGTTGCCGGCCAGGATCAGCGCGTTGTGGAAGCAGGAGCTGTACCCCGCCGCGAACAGCTGCTCCGGGTTGGTGCCGTTGCCGTCGCCGCCCAGCTCCGGAGGCATCGCGACCCTGAGCTCGATCTGGCCGTCCTGGCTGGTGACATATCCGTCCCGGCCACCGTGCGCGGTCGCCTCCGCGACGTACATGATCTTCGTCGGACGGGTGTCGACGGTGGCGCCTTCGGTCACGGCGGGACCTCCCCCAGGGCGGAGACAATGGTGGGCAACACGATGGTGTGCAAGTACATCGTGCACAAGGTGTCGACCGGTAGGAAGGCTTTGGACCGCGAGGGGGATAAAACAGCGGGTAACAGCGGGTAACAGGTGGGGGCGAGGCGGGGGCGCCGCTACGCGGAGCGCGAGGCCGTGCCGCTCGCCCGGTCCGCGAGCACCCGCAGCTCCTCACGCAACCGTGCGACGTCCGCACCGTCGAGCCCCGTCGTCGCGAGCAGGGTGCCGGGTACGCGCGCCGCGCGCTCCCGCAGTTCCTCCGCCCGCCCGGTGCACGCGACGAGCACCGAGCGCTCGTCGGACTCCGAGCGTGCCCGGCGCACCAGGCCCGCCGCCTCCAGCCGCTTCAGCAGCGGCGACACCGTGCCGTAGTCGAGGCGGAGCATGCCGGCCAGCTCCTTCACCGTGGTCTCGCCCCGCTCCCACAGCACGAGCAGCACCAGGTACTGCGGGTAGGTGAGCCCGAGGTCGTCGAGGAGCGGACGGTAGGCGGCGGTCACGGCGCGCTGCGCGGCGTACAGCGCGAAGCACAGCTGGTCGTCCAGTCGTGGCGGTGCCGTGTCCTCTTGATGCGTCACCCGCCCATTGTCACGGAGGCGGGGACGCGCCGGACGGTCGTCACGCAAACGCGTCACGCACGGCCGCGGCCGGCTGTCGCCGCGCGCGGGTCGAAGCCGAAGGGCAGTTCCAGCCGGTGTGCCCGCATCAGGGTGTCGTCGGACAGGAGTTCACCGGTGGGGCCGTCGGCGGCGATCGTGCCGTCGCTCAGGATCAGGGACCGCGGGCACAGCTCCAGGGCGTAGGGCAGGTCGTGGGTGACCATGAGGACCGTGACGTCCAGGGAGCGCAGGATGTCGGCGAGTTCGCGGCGGGAGGCCGGGTCGAGGTTGGAGGAGGGCTCGTCGAGGACGAGGATCTCCGGTTCCATGGCGAGGACGGTGGCGACGGCGACCCGGCGGCGCTGGCCGAAGGAGAGGTGGTGCGGCGGCCGTTCGGCGAAGCCGGCCATGCCGACCCGTTCCAGGGCGGTACGCACGCGTGCTTCGAGCTCGGCGCCCTTGAGGCCGGCCGCGGCCGGCCCGAACGCCACGTCCTCGCGCACGGTCGGCATGAACAACTGGTCGTCCGGGTCCTGGAAGACGATCCCGACCCGGCGCCGGATCTCCGCCATGTGCCGCTTGCCGACCGGCAGTCCGGCCACGGTCACGGTGCCCGTGCCGCCGCTCAGGATGCCGTTGAGGTGCAGCACGAGGGTGGTCTTGCCGGCACCGTTCGGCCCGAGCAGCGCGACCCGTTCGCCGCGCGTGACGGCGAAGTCCACGCCGAACAGGGCCTGGTGCCCGTCGGGATAGGCGAAGGCGAGGCCGGAGACCTCCAGGGAGGCGGGAACGTCGGTCACAGGGCCCATCCCAACACACAGACGACAAGGGCGGACAGGGGCAGCGTGAGGGCGTGGGACCACTGCGCCCGGGACGCGGTCACCTCGTCGATGACCGGCATCGAGCCGGCGTACCCGCGGCTCACCATGGCCAGGTGGACGCGCTCCCCGCGCTCGTAGGAGCGGATGAACAGGGCGCCGGCGGACTTCGCGAGCACGCCCCAGTGGCGCACGCCCCGGGCCTCGAAGCCGCGCGACTCCCGCGCGATCCGCATCCGGCGCATCTCGTCGGTGATGACGTCGCCGTAGCGGATCATGAAGGAGGCGATCTGGACGAGCAGCGGGGGCAGCCTGAGCCGCTGGAGCCCGAGGAGCAGTTCGCGCAGCTCCGTGGTGGCCGCGAGCAGGACCGAGGCGGCGACGCCGAGGGTGCCCTTGGCGAGCACGTTCCAGGCGCCCCACAGGCCGTTCACACTGAGCGAGAGGCCGAGGACGTCGACCCGCTCGCCCTCGGCCACGAACGGCATCAGCACCGCGAAGGCGACGAAGGGCACCTCGATCAGCAGCCGGCGCAGGACGAAGGCGGCGGGCACGCGCGCGTGCCCCGCGACTCCCGCGAGGAGCACGGCGTACAGGGCGAACGCCCACATCGCCGTACGCGGTGTCGAGACCACGACGACCACGAAGGCGAAGGCGGCGGCGAGCTTGGTGTGCGGGGGAAGCGCGTGCACCGGGGAGTGCGCGTGCCGGTAGAGCCGGTGGGCGTGTCCCGCGCCCATGTCAGAGTGCCTCGGACGGCGTTTGTGCCGCCGCGCCCCGGCGCCTGCGCACCGCCCAGAACACCGCGCTGCCCGCGACGACGGTCACGCCGACGCCGATGACGCCCGCGAGGCCGCCGGAGAGCCGGGCGTCGGAGACGTCCTTGACGCCGTAGTCGGCGAGCGGCGAGCCGGCGGAGGCGTGCGCCTCGGCCTTCACGTCGATGCCCTTGTCATGGGCGACCTTCTCCAGGCCGTCCGGGTTCGCCGAGGCGTAGAAGCTGACGAACCCGGCGAGGACCAGCGAGGTGACGAGTCCCGTGATCCACAGCGTGCGCCGCGAGGTGCGCGCCGCCGCGGGCACGGGCCGCGCCGGGGGTGCGTCCACCAGCACGCCGTTCACGCGCAGCTTCAGCCCCTGCCGCAGCTCGCGCGCCCCGTGGACCAGGTCCGGACGCACGGCGACGACCGCACCGACCGTCAGCGCGGTGATCGCGGCCTCGCCGACGCCGATGAGGACGTGCACACCGATCATGGCGGTGGCCACCTTGCCGATGGACACGTCGGTGGTGCCGCCGATCGCGTAGATGAGGGTGAACGCGACGGAGGCGGCCGGGACGGAGAGCAGGGCGGCGACGAAGGAGGCGGCGGTCACCGAACGCCGGGTGCGCGGCAGGACCTTCAGCAGGCCCCGGAAGACGGCGTACGCGACGACGGTCGTCACGATCGCCATGTCGGTGATGTTCACGCCGAGTGCGGTCAGGCCGCCGTCCGCGAACAGGATGCCCTGCATCAGCAGCACCACGGACACGCACAGCACGCCGGTGTACGGGCCGACGAGTATCGCGGCCAGCGCGCCGCCCAGCAGATGGCCGCTTGTTCCGGCCGCGACGGGGAAGTTGAGCATCTGTACGGCGAAGATGAACGCCGCCACCAGGCCGGCGAGCGGCGCCGTGCGCTCGTCGAGTTCCCGGCGGGCGCCGCGCAGGCTCATGGCGAGCGCGCCGGCGGCGACCACCGCGGTGACCGCCGAGGTGGGGGCGTCGATGAATCCGTCAGGTACATGCACCGTTCGATTTTAATGTGTTGTTGCGAAGCTTTTGCAAGAGCGAGGGAGTCGTTTATCGCACATCGAGGCGGTCCCCGGCCCGGGCCCAGTGGCCCCACAAGCGCATTCTGTGAAATGTGGGACATTGGAGAGGAAGCGGATGCACAGCTTTCGCGAAGGTAACGGAGCGTAAAGGGCAATCCGATGTCTGTAGTCGAGCAGTACGCGCGAGTTCACATCGTCACGGACGAGGACGAGCGGGAGGACCCGGGCGCGGTGCCCGTCATCCTGCGCTACGACCCCGAGGACGATCCCCGGTCGGTGCGGGTGGACCTGCCCGGGACGGACGAGTGGACGTTCTCGCGCGCCCTGCTGGAGCAGGGGCTCAGGGCGCCGGCGGAGAGCGGTGACGTACGGGTGTGGCCGCTCGGGCGGGTGCAGGCCGTCGTGGAGTTCCACTCCGACCACGGCACGTCGGTGGTGCAGTTCGAGTCGAAGGCGCTGCTGCGCTTCCTCAGGCGCACCTACTTGGCCACGCCCGTGGCCGGCTAGCGCCGCCTACAGCGACGACCCCAGTTTCAGCAGCGCCGCCACGATCGGCCCGGCCGTGTCGCCGCCGTGGCCGCCCGCCTGGACCACGCCCGCGCCCACCAGATCGCCCTTGTACGCCGTGAACCAGCCGTTCGGCTTCTTCTGTCCGTCGACCTCCGCCGAGCCGGTCTTGGCGCCGTAGTCCGGCCCGAGACCGGCCATCGCCTTGGCGGCCGTGCCGTACGCCGCCGTGTACTGCATGACCTCCTTCAGCTCGGACTGCGTCTTGGCGGACATGGTGCGGGAGGCCTTGGCGAGGGTCCGGTTGTCGACCGTGGGGGAGACCAGGTAGGGCTGGTGGAAGGTGCCGGCCTCGACGGTGGACGCCACCGACGCCATGTTCAGCGGGTTCATGCGCACGCCGCCCTGCCCGATCAGCGAGGCGCCCATCTGCGCGCCGCTCTGCACCGGGACCGAGCCGTCGAAGGTCGGGACGCCGATGGCCCAGTTGTTCATGCCGAGGCCGTAGACCTGCTGCGCCTCGGTCGTCAGGTCGCTGTCGGACAGCTTGGGCGCGAAGTTGATGAAGGCGTTGTTGCAGGACGCCCCGAAGGCCATCTTGAACGTGCCCTTCTTGATCTCCGAGTCGTCGTCGTTGTGGAACGTCCACCCGGCCAGCTTGTACGTCTTGGGGCAGGGATGGGAGGCGCCCGGGGTGATGAGCCCCTTCTCGAACAGCATCGTCGAGGTGACGATCTTCATCGTGGAGCCGGGGGCCAGCGAACCCTGGAAGGCCACGTTGAAGCCGTGGCTGGAGTTGGCCACGGCGTAGATCTCGCCGGTCGAGGGGCGCATCACGACGACCGAAGCGTTCTTCTGCGTGGTCACCTGCTTCTCGGCGGCCGCCTGCAGGGTCGGGCTGAGCGTCGTCTTCACCGTCCCCGGCGTGCCCTTGCTGAGCTCCAGGACGGTCTTGTCGGACAGCTTCGCCTTCTCGGACGCCGCGCCGCGCACCACGCGCAGTTCGACGCCCGCCTTGCCGCCGGCCTTCTTGCCGAACTTCTCCCGCAGTCCGTCCAGGACCGTGCCCAGCGACGGGTACTTGGCGGTGGTGATCTCGCCGCCGTCGCGGTCCAGGGCCTTGATGGGCGGGGCGCCGGACTCGCCGGTGGCCAGGGTGTCGCCGTCCGCGAGGTCGGGGTGGACGACCGCCGCGTGCCAGTTCACCACCGGCTCGCCGTCGCCGGTGCGCCGGACGACGCTGAACGAGGAGTCGTACGACAGCGGCTTGCTGACGCCCTTGTACGACACGGTCGCCTTCACCGAGAACGGGACCTTGGCGCCGGTGCGCGTGCCCTCGGTGAGCTTGACGCCGGTGATGTGGGCGTCCTTGGCGTAACCGGTGAGCAGCCTGACGCAGGCCTTGGCGTCGTCCGTGACGGCGGCGGCCTGCGGGACCTTGCCCTGCTGCCAGGAGGTCAGGAAGGTACGCGCGGTCGTCTGCACCTCGGTCGCCGACAGCGGGCCGGTCTTGACGGGCTTGGAAGCGGCCTTCGACGCCGCGTCGGCCGCCCCGCCGCCGTACAGCGCGTAGCCGCCGAGGCCGACACCGCCGACGACGACGGCGATCACCCCGCCGATGACGGCGGGTCTCTTCTTCCGGCGTTCGACGACGCGCCTTCTCTTGCCCACAGTTCCGTTCCTCCGCGCACTTCCCCAGGGTCCCCGCCGCCCCGTAGCCCTCACGCACCCCAACGACTGCAACAGCCTAGAGTCCCGCACCGGGGGAGTGACGTCAGCCACCGATCCGTAGCACGCTTGCGACAATAGGCCCGGCCGCGTCGATACCGTGACCGCCGTCCTGCGTCATGGCCGCGGCCGCGACGTCGTCGCGGTAGCCGGCGAACCAGCTGTTCGACTTGGTCTGCCCGTCGACCTCCGCCGAGCCCGTCTTGGCGCCGATGCTGCCACGCAGCCCGCTCATCACCCCGGCCGCGGTGCCGCTGGTCGCGGTGCGGTTCATCATGGCGCGCAGCTGGCCGACCGTGTTCCCCGACAGGCCCTTCGCGGTGGCCAGCTCACGGTCGTCCAGCTTCTGCGAGACGAGCACCGGCTGCCGGAACGTTCCCGTCATCGCGGTCGCCGTCACCGACGCCATATTCAGCGGGCTCATCTGCACCTGGCCCTGGCCGATGAGGTTGGCCGCGGTGTCCGGGCCGCCGGAGGCGGGGACGCGACCGTCGAAGCTCGGGATGCCGACCTTCCAGTCGTTGCGCCCGAGTCCGAAACGGTCCTCGGCCTCCTTGGTGAGCGAGTCGACCTGGACGGAGTCCGCGTACTTCACGAACGCCGTGTTGCAGGACCGCGCGAAGCTGTCCGAGAGGCTGGCCTTCAGGTCCGGCTGGAGTCCCTTGAGGTTGCTGAAGGTCTGGCTCTGCCAGGTCGCGGTCGGCGGGCAGGGCGCCGGGCCGTTCATCGAGGTGATCCCGGTGTCGATGAGGGTGGCGGCGCTGATGATCTTCATGGTGGAGCCGGGCGCCAGCTCGCCGAGGAAGGCCGCGTTGAAGCCGTCCTCGCGGTGGTTGGCGACCGCGAGCACCTCGCCGGTGCTGGGCTTGACGGCCACCACCGACGACTCGGCGTACTTGGCCACCGCGGACTCGGCGGCGGCCTGCACGCGCGCGTCGAGCGTCGTGCGCAGCTTGCCCGCCCGGCCCGCCGCGAGGGTCAGCAGCGTGGTGTCGGCGGACTCCTGGGACGCGTGCTGGATGACCAGCTCCACGCCGGGGGTGCCGCCCGCCTTGTCGCCGTAGCGGCTGCGCAGCTCGTCCAGGATCGGGCCGAGGGAGGGGTACTTGTCCTTGCTGAGGACCGTGCCGTTGCGGTCGACGGCCTCGATCGGCGGGCTCGCCGCCTCACCGGTGGACAGGGTGTCCCCGCGCTTCAGATCCGGGTGCACCACGGACGGGTCCCAGTCGACGAGCGCGCGGTGGGTGGTCTCGCCGCGCACGATCTTCAACGTGCTCCGGTAGGCGAGCGGCTTGGACTTCCCGCCGTAGGACACCGTCCCCTTCACGCTGAACGGCACGGTGGCTCCGGTCGCCCTGCCGGCCGTGATGTGCACGTCCTTGATGTGCGCGACGTCGCTGAAGGAGGTCAGCACGGGTTCGGCGTCGGCTGCGTCGTTCGTGAGCGCCGCCGCCGAGGCCGGCCGGCCGTTCTCCCAGGCCGTGAAGAACTTCCGCGTGGTGTCCTCGACCTCGTCCGCGGTGGGCGGCCCGGTCCGTACGGCAGGTGTGTCGTCACCGTGCAACGCCGACAGCACGTTGTAGGCGCCGTATCCGGCCCCGCCCACCATCACGGTGCAGACGCTGCCGATGATGGCCGCCCTGACCCCCTTGCGCATGGTGCGAATCCCCTCCCCGTGAGCTTTTGCCGCATTTTGTGAACGCGTTCAAAAGCATGCCGTGAAGCGCACTGTAGGCGGTCGTGAGGGCCCTGTGGCACATGTTGACCCATTGTTGGCTGAACAGAGATCAGGGACGTGACTCACACCCCCGGATCGAGCCACATCCGTGAACGCCAGGAGTCGATCGGGATCGCCGTGCCGGTGTACAGAGGCCAGGAGGAGGTGAGGTCACCGCGTTGGGCGTCGTCAAGGCACCTGGGCACTTCACGCCGCGGGGCGCACGATCAGCGCTCCTCTGATCGGCTTGATCATTGCGCAGTCGGTCGGGCTAGGATCCGACGGCGCTTCCAGGGGTGGGGGCTCAGTCGCATGCCGGGGAGAGGCGAACGTGGAGCGAAGGCGGACTCTGGTCGCGGGCTGGGTGGTTGTGGTGTCGCTGTCCGCGATCATGACGGGTGTGACCCACTGGCCGTCCAAGCCGGCCAGGAGCGCGCTGTCGTTCGCATATCAGCGCGAGGGGGGCGACAACTACATCGGCCAGACATTGGCCATCAAGAACGCGAACAAGGAGTCGGTCGTCCCCGAACTGGCGTTCACCGCGCTCGACCAGAACGGCGACCCCCTGCCGAGGGTGCGTGTGCGAACCGTCTACGGCAGCGACAGCGGCCGTCTGGTGGTTCCGTACGGGGCGGGTCTCGGCATCCTGCGCTTCTCGGGCGCCGGTGAACACCAGGTCCACGACGTTCGCGTCACCGTCAAGCGTCTCGTCGCCGCCAAGAGCCGGGCCGCCGCGCACCCGGTGACCGTTCAGGAGCTGGACAGCGCTGGACGCACGGTGAGCAGGTTCACACGCTTCACCGCTGTGCGCGTGACGAACATCGACCCTTATCCGGTGACGGCACGTGTGGCCTACCTCGTTCACGACCAGCCGGCGGAGGGCGAGACGCAGCAGGCGGTGTCCGTCACTCCCATCGGAGGGCTGGTCGTCGTCCCGGGCGGCGGCAGCGCGGTCGTCAAGGTCACCGGTGCCGCCGCCACTGCCGTGGCCAGGTATTCCGGCGGTCCGGCCGTGAGCGTCAAGGCGTACGACTCCCAGTGATCCGGGTGGCGGCGGGCCGTTCCCGCCGCCACCCGGATCACCTGCTGCAGCTCATCCACAGCATTCCTCGAGCCCCTTCGGGGCAGGAGGTTCAGACGACCACGAGGGCGCAGCCGACTGCCGCGCCCTCGTGACGTTTCTGCCCGGCTGGGGCTAGACCCAGGTGTCCAGCCACATCCGCGAGCGCCAGCTGTCGATGGGGATCGCCGTGCCCGTGTACAGGGGCCAGAAGTAGATGAAGTTCCAGGCGATCAGCAGGACGAGGACGCCGGCTCCCGCCGCGCCGACCAGGCGGCGGGTGTCGCTGGAGCCCGGCGGGCCGATGATCGCGCCGGCCATCATCGCCACCGCCAGGCACAGGAACGGCACGAAGACGACGGCGTAGAAGAGGAAGATCGTGCGCTCCTGGTACATGAACCAGGGCAGGTAACCGGCCGCGATGCCGCAGGCGATGGCACCGGCCCGCCAGTCGCGGCGGAATGCCCAGCGCCACAGGACGTAGACGAGGGCGAAGCAGGCCGCCCACCACAGCAGCGGCGTGCCGATCGCCAGGACCTCGCGCGCGCACTTCTCCCCGGCGTCCGACGGGCAGCCGTCCGCACCGGGGGAGGGCGACTCGTAGAAGTACGACACCGGGCGGCCCAGCACCAGCCAGGACCACGGGTTGGACATGTAGGTGTGCGGCGACGACAGGCCCACGTGGAAGAGGTACACCTCGTGCTCGTAGTGCCACAGGCTGCGCAGCCAGTCCGGCAGGAACGTCCAGTCGCCGCCCTTGCCGTCGGTGGCCGCCCAGTTGCGGAAGTAGCCGCCGCTGCCGTCGGTGGGGGAGAGGATCCAGCCGATCCAGGACGTCAGGTAGACGGCGACCGCCACCGGGACCGTCGCCAGGAACGTGATTCCCGTGTCGTACTTCAGGACCGCCTTGTACGGGTGCCGGGCGCCGGCCACCTTGCGGGCGCCGACATCCCACAACACGGCCATCAGACAGAACGCGGCCAGAATGTAGAGGCCGTTCCACTTGGTGCCGATCGCCAGGCCCAGCAGCACACCCGCCGCCCAGCGCCACGGCCGCAGGCCGAAGCGGAAGGTGTCGGCCACGCGCGCGTCGGGGCGGATCCGGCCGTCCGCGTCGGGCGGCAGCGCGGCCGCGAGTTCTTCCCGCGACCGGTCCCGGTCGATGACCAGGCAGCCGAACGCCGCCAGCACGAAGAACATCAGAACGCCGTCGAGCAGCGAGGTGCGGCTCATCACGAAGTGCAGCCCGTCCACCGCCATCAGGCCGCCCGCCAGGCAGCCGAGGAAGGTGGAACGGAACATCCGGCGCCCGATCCGGCACAGCAGCAGCACGCTCAGCGTGCCGAGCAGCGCCGTCATGAAGCGCCAGCCGAACGGGTCGAAGCCGAAGACCAGCTCCCCGAGCCCGATGACGTACTTGCCGACCGGCGGATGCACGACGTACGCCGCGTCCGCCGGGACCGTGACGTGGCCGTTCGCCTGGAGGATCAGATCGTTGGCGTTCTTCTCCCAGTTGACCTCGAAACCGCGGTGGACGAGCGCCCACGCGTCCTTCGCGTAGTACGTCTCGTCGAATATCACCGCCTTCGGGCTGCCCAGGTTCCAGAACCGCAGCACACCCGCCACCAGCGTCACCAGGAGCGGGCCGCCCCAGGCCGACCACCGCGTGATCCGCTCGGCGAGCACCGCGGGCACGCCCAGGCTCAGCCACAGCCGGGGGTTGGGCTCGGCGTACGGCGGGACCAGACGGTCAACGACATCGGCGGGCGCGCCGGCGCTTCTGCCACCGCCGGCCTGCGCCGGGCTCGCCGGGTAGCCGAATCGGCGCAGCCGCTGCTGCCACGCCGGCCGCTCGTCGAGCGCTGCCTGGCCCTGCCGGGTGTCCGTGGAGGACGCGGTACTGGTCACCGCGCCATCGTAGGGAACCGTTCTGTGTGAGTCCCGTGCAATGGGGCTTAGCGGTGGGTTCCTTTGCGATCGGCTGCCGCGCCTCCCGCGGGGACGGCACTGTCGGTGGCGGCTGCGAGGATGGAGGGGTGACTGGAACCCTTGTCCTCGCAGGCACCCCCATCGGCGACGTCGCGGACGCGCCGCCCCGGCTCGTGGCCGAGCTGACCGGCGCCGACGTGATCGCGGCCGAGGACACCCGGCGGCTGCGGTGGCTCACACAGGCGCTGGGCGTGTCGCCCAAGGGACGCGTGGTGTCGTACTTCGAGGGCAACGAGGCCGCCCGCACGCCCGAGCTGGTCGAGGAACTCGTCGGCGGCGCGCGCGTGCTGCTCGTCACCGACGCCGGGATGCCCTCCGTCTCCGACCCCGGCTACCGGCTGGTCGCGGCGGCGGTGGAGAAGGACATCCGCGTCACCGCCGTCCCGGGTCCGTCCGCCGTGCTCACGGCGCTCGCGCTGTCCGGGCTGCCCGTCGACCGGTTCTGTTTCGAGGGGTTCCTGCCGCGCAAGGCGGGCGAACGCCGCTCCCGGCTCCAGGAGGCCGCCGAGGAGCGCCGCACCCTCGTCTACTTCGAGGCACCGCACCGCCTCGACGACACCCTCGCCGCGATGGCCGAGGTCTTCGGCGCCGAGCGCCGGGCCGCCGTCTGCCGTGAGCTGACCAAGACGTACGAGGAGGTACGGCGCGGTCCGCTGGCCGAGCTCGCGGTGTGGGCGGCCGACGGGGTGCGCGGCGAGATCACCGTCGTCGTCGAGGGCGCGCCCGAGCGCGGCCCGGAGGAACTCGACGCGGCGGAACTCGTGCGGCGGGTCCGGGTGCGGGAGGAGGCCGGTGAGCGCCGCAAGGAGGCGATCGCGGCGGTGGCGGTCGCGGCGGGGATTCCCAAGCGGGTCGTCTTCGACGCGGTGGTGGCGGCCAAGCGCGCGGACGGATGAGGGCGGTTCTGGGCACGCCCTGCTGGTTGCTCCTGTGCAGTCCTGTGCGGGTCGCCGGGGGCCGAGCGCAGCTTCCCGCACCCCTGACGAAAACTCCGGGACCCACAGGCGGCCAGGGGGGCGCACCTTGATCCATGAGCGCGTCGCTCTTCTTCCGAGCGTGCACCTCTGACCTGCGATGATGTGTCCTCTGAGCGGGGCGCGGCTCTTCTGAGCGCGCGCCCCACGGCGGGGTAAAGCAAGGGCGGGAAACGCAAAGCCCAGCCCTGCCCGACCGGGCCGATTTGGCAAGCAGGCTCCAAATCGCATCCAACACTCGGCAGGTCCGTCGCATTCGCGCCGGTGAAGGCGTCCACTGGTCAGCAGGGACGTTCCCGTCCCTCGCCTCCATGGGACTCCGGGGGGAATCCCAGCAGCCGGAGGCGCTTGTCCAGCGGACAAGAGGAGCTGGCATGAGTGAGATCGCAGGGCAGACCGGCCTCCGCGGTGCGGCCACAGCCGTCGTCCACGAGTCGTATTCCTTCGCCTGCATGCGCTGCGGGCACGGCTGGGAGCAGTCGTACGAGATAGAGCACCACACGGACGCGGAGAACCACGAGTTCGTCATGTATGTGGCGAACGGCCAGGTCGTCCCGTCGCCGCTGAGCCGGCCCTCGTGCCAGAACTGCGACGGCCATGTCCTGCGGATCATGCGCGCCGGGCAGGTCTCGTCCGTGCGCAGCGCCGCACAGCAGACGTCCCAGCGGCCGGTTAAGGGCGACGGGGCCGAGGCGACCGCGGCCGGTCCCACGGCGGCGACGGAGGCCTCCGCGCAGGTCAGGGCGGCCCACCGCTGGCACCTGTCCGATCTGCTGCACCCGTTCCAGCGCAGGGCGAGCTGAGCCGGTCACGCGTCCGGCGGGGCGTGCCCCTTTCGTAGGATCGGGGCATGCCTTCGAACGCCTCCGCGAACGTCCCCGCGAACGCCTCCGCCGCGGCGGACAAGAACGCGGCCCCGCCGCTCCCGGAACCCCTCCGGGTGCCGGTCGCCGACTCCCACACCCATCTGGACATGCAGTCCGGCACGGTCGAGGAGGGCCTCGCGAAGGCCGCCTCGGTGGGCGTGACGACCGTCGTCCAGGTCGGCTGCGACCTCAAGGGCTCCCGGTGGGCGGCCGAGACGGCGGCCACGCACGCGCGCGTCCACGCGACGGTCGCCCTGCACCCGAACGAGGCCCCACGGATCGTGCACGGGGATCCTGGGGGCACCTCCCAGCCCCCTGGGGCTGGGGGAGGCCGGTCCCGGCAGGGGGCGCGGGTGGCCGGCGGGGACGCCGCGCTCGACGAGGCGCTCGCCGAGATCGACCGGCTGGCCGGGCTGCCCCAGGTCAAGGGCGTCGGCGAGACCGGCCTTGACCACTTCCGCACCGGGCCCGAGGGCAAGGGCGCCCAGGAGCGGTCGTTCCGCGCCCACATCGAGATCGCCAAGCGGCACGGCAAGGCCCTCGTCATCCACGACCGCGACGCCCACGCCGACGTGCTGCGGGTCCTCAAGGAGGAGGGCGCCCCCGAGCGGACGGTGTTCCACTGCTACTCCGGGGACGCGGCGATGGCCGAGGTGTGCGCCCGGGAGGGCTACTTCATGTCCTTCGCCGGCAACGTCACCTTCAAGAACGCCCAGAACCTCAGGGACGCGCTCGCCGTCGCCCCGCTGGAACTGGTCCTCGTGGAGACCGACGCCCCCTTCCTGACCCCGGCGCCGTACCGCGGACGGCCCAACGCCCCGTATCTCATTCCGGTCACGGTGCGTGCGATGGCGGCCGTGCGAGGCATCGACGAGGATGCGCTGGCGACGGCCCTGGGCGCCAACACGGCTCGCGCCTTCGACTACTGAGGGTGCACAGATCATAACCGGCGCGTAACGCTCACCCGGCACACCTCGGGCCCGTCCGCGACTGTGCGTAGTCGTGCCGCTTTGGAGAGTGACCGGTGCTCCGCTAGGTTCTGGCCCGATCCGGACCCCTCTGGCCCTCTGGAGCGTGTCGGCGTGAGCACATGGCAGGTGTCGGCGTGAGCACATGGCAGTACGAGATGTTTGAGGCGTACGGCCCCTACGGCCCCTCGGGTACGCCGGGGACCGCAGGCGGGTCGTACCCGCCCGCGGTCCCCGGCGTGCACGACGCCGTGACGCAGGGATACGGCGTGGCCGCCTACGGGGGTGACACGTACCGGCCGGCGTACGAGATCTCGGCGGAGGCGGGACGGCGCGGCGGGTCCGGCGAGCCGGTGCTCCCGCGACGGGGCGAGCGCGTTGCGGAGAGCGGGACGCCGGAGCCGGCAGCGGGCGCCGGGGCGGGGCGGCGCGCCGCGCGCAGGCGGAAGACGCGGTACATCCAGCGCCCGGATTCCGCCGTGCGCCGTCTGCTGCCGCAGGCGCTGGTCGTCGCCTTCCTGGCCGGCGGTACCACCGCGTTCCTGGCCAAGGACAAGGCGATCGAGCTGTCCGTCGACGGCCGGCCGCGCGTCCTGCACACGTTCGCGGACGACGTGACCGAACTGCTGTCCGACGAAGGCGTACGGGTGGGAGCGCACGACGTGGTGGCGCCCGCCGCCGGCGAGGCGCTGGCCAGCGGCGACGAGGTGGCGGTGCGCTACGGCCGCCCCGTGCGGCTCACGCTGGACGGCCGGCGGCGCGAGGTGTGGACGACGGCCCGCACCGTCGACGGGGCACTCGCCCAGCTGGGGGTGCGTGCCGAGGGCGCCTTCCTGTCGGCCTCGCGCTCCCAGAACATCGGCCGGGCCGGGCTCGCGCTCGACGTACGCACCGAGCGCACCGTCACCATCCTGGCGGACGGCCGGACCCGCACCATCCGGACCAACGCCGCGACCGTCCGCGAGGCCGTCGAGGAGGCCGGCATCACCCTGCACGGCCAGGACACCACCTCCGTGCCGCAGGCCGGCTTCCCGCGCGACGGGCAGACGGTGACCGTGCTGCGCGTCACCGCCGGCAAGGAGGTGCGCGAGGAGGCCATCCCCTTCGAGGTGCGACGGCGGCCGGACCCCACGGTGTTCAAGGGCACCGAGGTGATCGAGCGGGCCGGACGGCCCGGGCTGCGCCGGATCACCTACTACCTGCGGACCGTCAACGGGGTCCGGCAGCGGCCGCGCAGCGAGCGGTCCGAGGTGGTCCGGGAACCGCGCGCCCAGCTCGTGCAGGTCGGCACCAAGCCGCACCCGGACTCCGTGAAGGGGGTCGACGGCCTGAACTGGCACGGCCTGGCCGCCTGCGAGTCCGGCGGCCGCCCGGCCGCGGTGGACCCCTCCGGGACGTACGGCGGGCTGTACCAGTTCGACGTCCACACCTGGCACAGCCTCGGCGGCAAGGGCCGCCCGCAGGACGCGCCGGCCGAGGAGCAGACGTTCCGTGCGAAGAAGCTCTACACCAAGCGCGGCTCCACACCCTGGCCGCACTGCGGGGCGCGGCTGCACGGGTGACCGGCCGGCGGGATCCCGGCGGCCCGTACCCTTGTCCCGTGAGCAGCCCCCTCCCCGACGCCCTCCTCGGCGCGGCCGACATCCGTGAACTCGCGGCAGCGCTCGGTGTCCGCCCCACCAAGCAGCGCGGCCAGAACTTCGTGATCGACGCCAACACGGTCCGCCGTATCGTCCGCACCGCCGGGGTCCGCCCGGACGACGTCGTCGTCGAGGTCGGCCCAGGGCTCGGGTCCCTCACCCTCGCGCTCCTGGAGGCCGCCGACCGGGTGACCGCCGTGGAGATCGACGACGTCCTGGCGGGCGCGCTCCCCGCGACGATCACCGCGCGCACGCCCGCGCGCGCGGACCGGTTCGCGCTGGTCCACTCCGACGCGATGCACGTCACCGAACTGCCCGGGCCGCCGCCCACCGCGCTCGTCGCGAACCTCCCCTACAACGTCGCCGTCCCCGTCCTGCTCCACATGCTCGACACCTTCCCGAGCATCGAGCGGACGCTGGTGATGGTGCAGGCCGAGGTCGCCGACCGGCTCGCCGCCGCACCCGGTTCGAAGGTGTACGGCGTGCCCTCCGTCAAGGCCAACTGGTACGCCGAGGTCAAGCGCGCCGGATCCATCGGCCGCAACGTCTTCTGGCCCGCGCCGAACGTCGACAGCGGGCTCGTCTCCCTCGTCCGGCGCGCGGAGCCGCCGAAGACGACGGCCTCGAAGCGCGAGGTCTTCGCGGTCGTCGACGCGGCGTTCGCACAGCGGCGCAAGACCCTGCGGGCCGCGCTCGCCGGCTGGGCCGGGTCAGCGGCGGCCGCCGAGGCGGCGCTCGTCGCCGCCGGGATCTCGCCGCAGGCGCGCGGGGAGTCGCTGACGGTGGAGGAGTTCGCGAGGATCGCCGAACACAAGGAGCCCGGTAAGTGAGCGTCACGGTACGCGTCCCCGCCAAGGTCAACGTCCAGCTCGCGGTGGGCGCCGCCCGGCCCGACGGCTTCCACGACCTGGCCAACGTCTTCCTCGCCGTCGGCCTGTACGACGAGGTCACGGTCACGCCGGCCGACGAGCTGAGCGTCACCTGCGAGGGCACGGACGCCGGCCAGGTGCCGCTGGACCGCAGCAACCTCGCCGCGCGCGCCGCGCTCGCGCTCGCCGGGCGCCGGGGCATCGACCCGGCCGTGCACATCCACATCGCCAAGGACATCCCGGTCGCCGGCGGCATGGCCGGGGGAAGCGCCGACGGGGCGGGCGCGCTGCTCGCGTGCAACGAGCTCTGGCGTGCGGGCGCCTCGCGCGCCGAGCTCCTCGCCATCTGTGCCGAACTGGGCAGCGACGTGCCCTTCAGCCTGGTCGGCGGCGCCGCCCTCGGCACCGGGCGCGGCGAACGGCTCTCCGCGCGGGAGGTCGGCGGCACCTTCCACTGGGTGTTCGCGCTGGCTGGGCGCGGGCTGTCGACCCCGGCCGTCTTCCGCGAGTTCGACCGGCTGGCCGAGGGCCTCGACATCCCCGAGCCCGTCGCCTCCCGCGCACTTCTCGACGCGCTCGCCGAGGGCGACCCGGACGCGCTGGCCGCCGCCGTCTCCAACGACCTCCAGCCCGCCGCGCTCTCCCTCTTCCCGGAGCTCGCGCAGACGCTCGACGCGGGACGCACGGCCGGAGCGCTCACCGCTCTGGTCTCCGGCTCCGGGCCCACGACGGCGTTCCTGGTCCGCGACGGCGCCTCGGCGCAGAAGGTGTCCGAGGCGCTCCTCGCCTCCGGTACCTGCCGCACGGTCCGCACCGCGACCGCCCCGGCACCAGGCGCCAGGGTCCTGCCGTCGCCGCTCGGTGCCGCCGCGCACACGGACGCGTGAGCGGCGCCGACGCCGGCGTGTGAAGCCCACGGCCCACGCGCCGGCGCGCCGCCGGGGCTCCCTGGCGGGCGGGCGCAAAGCGGCTCGCGGCGGGACGGCCCCCCGGGGCGCATTACGCTGGGAGGCTGACCGTCCCCCTGCGCAGGAGTGAAATGGCCGTCAACCTGGTCAATGTCGAGAACGTCAGCAAGGTCTACGGCACCCGTGCCCTGCTGGACGGCGTCTCGCTCGGCGTGTCGGAGGGCGACCGCATCGGCGTGGTGGGCCGCAACGGCGACGGCAAGACCACCCTCATCCGGATGCTCGCCAAGCTGGAGGACGCCGACACCGGGCGCGTCACGCACTCCGGCGGACTGCGCCTCGGCGTCCTCACCCAGCACGACTCCCTCGACCCGGCCGCCACCGTCCGGCACGAGGTCATCGGCGACATGGCCGACCACGAGTGGGCGGGCAACGCGAAGGTCCGGGACGTCCTCACCGGCCTCTTCGGCGGCCTGGACCTCCCCGGCTTCCCCAAGGGCCTGGACACCGTCATCGGGCCGCTGTCCGGCGGTGAGCGGCGCCGGATCGCGCTCGCCAAGCTGCTCATCGAGGAACAGGACCTGCTCGTCCTCGACGAGCCCACCAACCACCTCGACGTCGAGGGCATCGCCTGGCTCGCCCGGCACCTGAGCACGCGCCGCTCGGCGCTGGTCTGCGTCACCCACGACCGCTGGTTCCTCGACCAGGTCTGCACCCGCATGTGGGACGTGCAGCGCGGCGCGGTCTACGAGTACGAGGGCGGCTACTCCGACTACGTCTTCGCCCGCGCGGAGCGTGAGCGGATCGCCGCCACCGAGGAGACCAAGCGGCAGAACCTCGTCCGCAAGGAACTCGCCTGGCTGCGCCGCGGCGCACCGGCCCGGACCTCCAAGCCCCGCTTCCGCGTCGAGGCCGCCAACGAGCTGATCGCCGACGTGCCGCCGCCGCGCGACACCTCCGAGCTGATGAAGTTCGCCTCCTCCCGGCTCGGCAAGACCGTGTTCGACCTGGAGGACGTCACCGTCCAGGCCGGGCCCAAGGTGCTCCTGAAGCACGTCACCTGGCAGCTCGGCCCCGGCGACCGCATCGGCCTGGTCGGCGTGAACGGCGCCGGCAAGACCTCGCTGCTGCGCGCCATGGCCGAGGCCGCGCGCACCGAGGGCGAGGAGCAGCCGGCGGCCGGCCGGGTCGCCGTCGGCAAGACCGTGAAGCTCGCCTACCTCTCCCAGGAGGTCGCCGAACTCAACCCGAACACGCGGGTCCTGGAAGCGGTCCAGCAGGTGCGCGAGCGCGTCGACCTGGGCAAGGGGCGCGAGATGACCGCCGGTCAGCTCTGCGAGACGTTCGGCTTCAGCAAGGAGAAGCAGTGGACGCCGGTCGGCGACCTCTCCGGCGGTGAGCGCCGCCGCCTGCAGCTGCTGCGCCTGCTCATGGACGAGCCGAACGTCCTCTTCCTCGACGAGCCCACCAACGACCTCGACATCGAGACCCTCACCCAGCTGGAGGACGTCCTCGACGGCTGGCCCGGCTCGATGATCGTCATCTCCCACGACCGGTTCTTCGTGGAGCGGACCACGGACCGTGTCTTCGCCCTCCTCGGCGACGCCACCCTGCGGATGCTGCCGCGCGGCATCGACGAGTACCTGGAGCGACGGCAGCGCATGGAGGAGGCCGCCGCCGCGACGGTGGTGGCCCCCAAGGCGCCCACGGCCGAACGCAGCGCCGCCGACCAGCGCGCCGCCAAGAAGGAGCTCCAGAAGATCGAACGTCAGCTGGACCGCGTCTCCGAGAAGGAGACCAAGCTGCACGACCAGATCGCCGCGAACGCCACGGACTTCGGCAAGGTCGCCGAACTCGACGCCCAGCTGCGCGACCTGGCCGGTGAGCGCGAGGAACTGGAGATGCGCTGGCTGGAGTTGGCGGAGGACGCGTAACGGGCGCATCACGGGGCGGTTCTTCCTTGGGAACGGGGGCTGACGGGGCCCGGTCGCCGGTCGGTGCCGAGTGATAGAAAGGGCCGTCTCAGAGCAGTCTGAGTACGGCCCGGGGCCCTTCGGGAGCTTCGGGGCATGGCTAAAAATCAGTAACGGGGGAAGATCGCTGATGACTCAGCCACCCAGTCAGCCACCGCAGCCGGACGGCTTCGGCACACCGCAACAGCCGCCCGGGCAGGGCAGTTTCGGGACGCCCCCGCCTCCTGCCCAGCCACCCCAGCCGGGACCGTACGCGCAGCCCGGCCCCTACGGCCAACCGCAACAGGCGGGCCCCTACGGGCAGCCCCAGCAGGCGGGGCCGTACGGGCAGCCCCAGCAGGCGGGGCCGTACGGGCAGCCCCAGCAGGCGGGGCCGTACGGTCAGCCGCCCCAGCCGGGTTACGGCTATCCGCCGCAGTACCCGGGCGCACCGGGCGTCACTCCGCCGCCCGCGGGCGGGGGCCGCGGGCCGTTCAGGGGCAGGCCCGGGCTGATCGTCGCGGCGGCCGTGGCGGGCCTGCTGGTCGTCGGCGGCACCGTGTACGCGGTGACCAGCGGCGGCGGCGGCGAGAAGCCGGTCGCCCAGCGGTCCGACGCCCCCAAGGCCTCCGGCACCGGCACTCCGGCCGACCCGGGTGACGGCACCGGCGGCGGTGCGGACCCGGAGAACCT
Source organism: Streptomyces sp. NPDC059224 (assembly GCF_042754285.1). Classification (NCBI taxonomy): domain Bacteria; kingdom Bacillati; phylum Actinomycetota; class Actinomycetes; order Kitasatosporales; family Streptomycetaceae; genus Streptomyces; species Streptomyces sp. NPDC059224. The sequence goes on along the minus strand of NZ_JBHZAN010000001.1, from coordinate 38,537 downwards.
CAACGAGGGCCGCCGGTCCGGCGAGGCCAAGGTGCTCTGGTACAAGTCGGCGCCCGACGCGCCCGCGTCCGGCGCCGACGCACCCGGCATGTGGATCACCGGGAAGACCGCGGTGAAGGCGGCGTACAAGCAGGTCTTCGGCTACCGGGTGGGCGACGGCGATCCGGCCTGGGCCCCGATCACGCTCGCGCAGAAGATCTGCGCGGTCACCTCCGGCCGGTCTGCCGACGGCAAGGTCGTCGTGGCGTACATGAACGGCAGCAGCGACCGGGCCAAGTGCAACCAGCTGCAGGAGATCGACCTCGACACGGGCCGCAAGGGCTGGACCGCGACCGTCGCCGACGGCGGCCTGTTCGACACCACGATCAGCGTCGAGCTGACGATCAGCGGCAGGACCCTGATGGTGGGCCGCTCCCAGTCGGGCACGGCGTACGACCTCGGCAGCGGCCACAAGCTGTACGACAAGAAGAAGTACGGCGCGTCCTGCTTCCCGACGGCGTTCGCGGGCGGCACGAAACGGCTGGTCGAGGTGGCCTCCTGCGGAGTCGGCGGCGGCAACGAGCACGACGAGATATCGGAGCTGGACCCGGCCACCGGCAAGGTCAGATGGACCCGGCCGGTCAAGAAGGGCTGGTCGGTCGAGCGGACGTACTCCGTCGACCCGCTCGTGGTCTACATGACCAACGAGGACAAGAAGGCCTGGAACATCTCGACCCTGGACGCCAAGGGCACGTTCCGCTCCGAGGTGAAGGTCGACGAGAAGTTCGCCCCCGAGTGCGGCTGGGCGCTCCTCGCCCGTGACCTCCAGGGCTGCCAGGGCGTCGCCGTCGACGCGAACACCCTCTACCTGCCGACGGACACGAACGGTGGCGCCAACGAGATCGTCGCGGTCAGCCTCGCCGACGGCAAGGCGAAGTGGCGTACGAAGTCCCCGACGGACGAGTCGATGTACCCGGTCGGGGTCGAGGGCGGCAAGCTCGTCGCGTACGTGAGGCCGTCCTACGACTCGGGCGGCCAGGTGGTGTCGATCCCGACCACCGGTTCCGGGCACACCACCACCAGGCTGCTGCAGAACCCGCAGCACACCGCCGACATCGAGGACGGCTTCTACGACGGCGCGGTCGCCTGGGTGGGCGGGCGCTTCTACCTCTCCTCCACGCGGCTGACCGGCAGCGACGACGCGAAGGAGAAGCTGATGATGGCGTTCGGAAACTGAGCGGACCCATCTCGCCCGTCCCCAGCCGTCTCCCGCGCCCTCCCCAGAGGTACCCGTCATGACCCAGCCGCCTCCGCCACCGCCCAACCAGCCCCCGCAGCAGCCCGGTTTCGGCCCACCGCAGCCGCCGCTGCCCCCGGCCCCCCAGCCGGGATACGGCTACCCCGGCCAGCCCCCGGCCCCGCAGCCCGGCTACGGCTACCCGCAGCAGCCCCAGCCCGCACAGCCCCCGCAGCCCGGCTACGGCCACCCCGCCCAGCCCGCGGCGGCGAACCCGTATGCCCAGCAGCCCGGTTACGGCTACCCGGGCGGCCCCGCCGCGCCCGCGTCCGCTCCCGCCGCCGGCAGGAACAACGCCGCGCTGTTCATCATCGTCGCCGCGGTCGTCGTGATCGCGCTGATCGTCGGCGGTGGCATCTGGTACTCCAAGTCCTCGTCAGGGGGCGGCAAGAAGGACGACACCACCAATTCCAGCACCGGCGGCAAGGGGGGAGGCGGCGGCAGCGAGGAGGTGCCGGCGGACCCGGCCTCCAGGGTTCTCTTCCAGGTCCCGCTGCCCACGGCCGACGACACCACGGTCACCGCCGGTTCCTGGCTGACCGACAAGGTGTACGCGAAGACCGGTGTGGCCCGGATCGTCGGCTACGACCCCGACTCGGGCGCCGAACTGTGGACCGTCCCGCTGCCCGGCCCGGTCTGCTACGCCACCGGACACGTCAGCACGGACGGCAGGACGGCCGTTGTCTTCCAGCCGAAGATGCCGCCCAAGGGCTCCTCGGCGGGCTGCACCCAGGTCGCCGCGATCGACCTGAACGCCGGCCGGAGACTCTGGACGCGGACGGTCAAGTCCGGTGACGTGCCCGTCAATTTCAACAACGTGACGGTCGCTCAGCAGACGGTCGCCGTCGGCGGCACCAGCGGCGGCGCCGCCTTCGACCTCGCCTCCGGCAAGGTTCGCTGGCAGCCGAAGCCGGCCGACACCTGCTACGACGCGGGTTACGGCGGTGGACCGAAGCTGGTCGCGGTCCGCAGGTGCGGCAGCGGCGACACCGCGCAACTGCACATCCAGACCATCGACCCGGTCTCCGGCAAGGTGATCTCCGAGTACGAGATGACCTCGGGCATCCCCTACGCCAGCGTCGTGTCGACCGACCCCCTGGTCGTGGCCGCCGACGTCAACGACAGCGCGGGCGACGGCAGCGGCTTCTCGGACGTCTTCTCCGTCGACAACACGACCGGGAAGCTGCGCACCCGTATCTCCACGCCGGGCAGCGCCTACGCGGCCCGCTGCGACGGCATCTACCAGGTGGAGAAGTGCCAGGGAGTGGTGGTCGGCAACGGCCGGCTGTACCTGGCGACCGAGGAGCACGACGGTGGCGGGGGCCTCGCGAGGACCAACGAGATCGTCGCCTTCGACCTGGCCACCGGCAGGCAGACCGGCCAGCGCGCCGACGCCGGCGACAAGTACACGATCACCCCGCTGCGCATGGACGGCCCGAACGTGATCGCGTACAAGAACCCGCCGTACGACAAGGGAGCTCAGGTCGTCAGTATCGACGGCGGTTCGTTCAAGGAGACCAAGCTGCTGGAGAACCCGGCGACCGCGGAGGTCAGGGCCGTGGAGACCGCCCTGTCCCCGACGACCGCGGAGGTCCTGTACGCGCGGGGGCACCTGTACCTGTCCGCGGTGTACGCCCACGCGGCCGGTTCGTCGCTGTCGGCCAGGGAGTACCTGGTCACCGCGTTCGGCGCGGGCGGCTGACGGCTCGTCGAGCGGGAGCGCCCGGTCACCCGGCCGGTGATTCCGGTCCCGTCGCTGATCAGGGACGGGACCGGACACGTACCGCACCACACCCGCTCTTCATCTGCGAATACCAGAAAAGCCAGAGATTCCTCCGATCCGGGGCACTTCTCATCAGTAGGGGCAGCGCAACGTCGAACAAGCGTGTAGCTTCCGGGGGCATGAAGGACGAGGTGCCGGGGGGCCCTCTGTCCATGCGGACCAGTGGGCATCCATAGTGGGGCATCCATTGGGGGGACTGGGGGGTTGCTCTATGGGAGTGCGGCTCATGGTGGTCGACGACCACCGGTTGCTCGCCGAGGCGCTGGCCTCGGCGCTGAAACTACGGGGCCACCGGGTGCTCGCCGCGGCGGCGCCGGCGGCGGGTGCGGCGGAGCTGGTGATCACTCGCGCGCCCGAGGTGTGCCTGCTGGGTACGGCCGCCCCGGCCGAGCCGGGGATCTTCGATCCGGTGGTGAAGATCAAGCGGGAGCGGCCGCAGGTCGCCGTCCTGGTCCTGGGCCCGGTGCCGTCGCCGCGGGGCATCGCGGCGGCCTTCGCGGCAGGTGCCTCCGGGTACGTGCGGCACGACGAGCGGATAGAGGGCGTCGAGCGGGCGATCATGAAGGCGCGGGCCGGTGAGGCGGCCGTGGCGCCGGCGCTGCTCCAGGGCGCGTTCGGTGAACTGCTCAACCCCGCGGCCCAGCCCGACGACGAGGGCCAGCGCCTGCTCCAGATGCTCACCCCGAGGGAGGTCGAGGTCCTGGTCCGGGTGGCCGACGGCGAGGACACCCGCCTGATCGCCGCGGGCATGGGCATCGCTCCGAGCACGGCCCGCACCCATGTGCAGAGGGTCCTCATGAAACTGGGGGTGGGGTCGAGGCTGGAGGCGGCGGCTTTGGCGGCACGGACAGGGCTCCTGGACCGGGCGGGACCTCTGAACGGCGGCACACAGGCGCCCCTTTAGGGGCGCGGGGCCGTATCGACGTGCGGCTGCCGCCGCGGGCGCGCGACCAGCCCCCACGCACCCGCAGCCGAGCAAGTACCTACTCCGTCTCCTCCTCCGTGGCAGGAACAGGCGGTGGGGTGGGCCGTAGCCACAGCCACACCAGGAAGAACACCCCCAGCAGCAGCATCCCGATCCCGGTCCACAGGTTGATGTTGATCCCCTGCGCCTTGTCGATCTCGGCCTGGGAGTCCGTGATCCCGGTGATCGTGACGATGATCCCGTAGAGCACGAACAACCCGCCGATGATCCGCCGCAGGTCGAAGATGCGGGCGGCGGTGGCCGACCTGCCCTCCAGTTCGGTGACTTCCCGCTGGATGTCGTCGGTCATGGTCTCTCCATTCTCCCGCGGCCGGGGTCAGAACGAGAACGGGATGTAACAGGCGGCGGCGAGGACCACGGCGCCCCAGCCCAGCAGCGCCGGCCGCCGGTACCAGGCCTCGTCGCCGGGCGCGGGCGGCTCGGCCAGGCCGGGGGAGCGCGTGCCGTAGACCAGGCCCGCGAGCTCCGCCTCCGACTTGGGCGCGGTGAACAGGGACACGATCACCATCACCACCGCACCGGCGACGAAGCCGGCGATCGCGGAGACGAAGTTGGCGCCCTGGTCCGAGGGGATGCCGATGATGTCCTTCTTGTAGAGGACGAAGTAGTTGACCATCGCGGTCACCGTCCCCGCCAGCAGCCCCCAGAAGCCGGACTTCGCCGAGGCGCGCTTCCAGAACATGCCCACGATGAAGACGACGAACATCGGCACGTTGAAGAAGGAGAACAGCGTCTGGAGGTAGCTCATGATGTTCGAGAACGACGACGCCAGGAACGCCGTACCGACGGAGGCGCAGACGCCGATCGCGGTGATGAGGCGTCCGAAGCGCACGTAGTAGGCGTCCTCCCGGTCCTTGACCACGTACTTCGCCCAGATGTCCGTGGTGAACACGGTGTTGAAGGACGACACGTTGGCGGCCATGCCGGCCATGAAGGCCGCGAGCAGACCGGTGACCGCGATGCCGAGGACGCCGTTGGGCAGCAGCTGGGACATCAGGTACGGGATCGCGTCGTTGTACTGGAGGTCCGACCCCGCCGTGCCGATGTCCGGTACCAGCGCGGCGGCGACCAGGCCCGGGATCATCACCAGGAAGACGATGAAGATCTTCGGGTACGCGGCGATCAGCGGGGTGCGCTGGGCGGCCGAGAGGTTCCTCGCCGACAGGGCGCGCTGGACCTCGGCGAAGTTGGTCGTCCAGTAGCCGAAGGAGAGGACGAAGCCGAGGCCGAGGACGATGGTCAGCCAGTTCGCGCCGAGCGGGTTGACGCTGCCGATGCCGGTACCGCCCCAGGCGGTGGTGAAGTTGTGGCCGTGGCCGGCGTCGAGCTTGTCGACCAGACCGTCCCAGCCGCCGGCCTTCTTCAGGCCGAGCACGGACAGCGGGATGAGCGCGGCCAGGATCACGAAGAACTGGAGCACCTCGTTGTAGATGGCCGAGGAGAGGCCGCCGAGGGTGATGTACGCCAGCACGAACGCGCCGGCCACCACGATCGCCACCCACTGCGGCCAGCCCAGCAGCGCCTCGACGACGATCGCGAGGGCGTACAGGTTGACACCCGCGATCAGGATGGCGGCGAAGGCGAACAGGATCGAACTCAGCAGGTGTGCGGCTCTGTCGAAGCGCAGCAGCAGCATCTCGGGGACCGAGCGGACCTTGCTGCCGTAGTAGAAGGGCATCATCACCAGGCCGAGGAAGACCATGGCCGGAATGGCGCCGATCCAGTACCAGTGCACGGTGTACGCGCCGTACTGCGCGCTGTTGGCGGCCATGCCGAGGATCTCCGTGGCGGCCAGGTTCGCCGAGATGAACGCGAGTCCGGTGATCCACGCGGGCAGTGAGCGCCCGGAGAGGAAGAAGTCGAGGCTCGTCCGCACCGAGCGGCGGGCCGCGAAGCCGATGCCCAGGACGACCACGAAGTAGATCGCGAGGATCGCGTAGTCGAGGCCGTTGGTGGGGAGCCGCAGCTCCTCCGCGAGGTATGTGGGGGATACATGGGCGTTCGTGGGGTTCTGCACCCAGTAATTCAACACTTTTGTTGTCTCACCTTGATTGATTGCGATGTTGACTCACCTGGTGAGTTGTGTTTTGGTGTGTTCGGTTCTGTTTGATGGTTGGCTGACTCGAACAACGCTCGATTTTCGGGAGTCCGCAGTGAAGAAGACCTCGACCCGGCTGGCCGACGGTCGCGAGCTCATCTACTACGACCTGCGGGACGACACCATGCGCGACGCGGTGGACCGCCGGCCGCTGGAGCGGACGCACACCACCTCCGAGATCCGGCGTGACCCGCTCCTCGGCGACCGGGTCGCCATCGCCTCGCACCGGCAGGGCCGCACCTACCACCCCCCGGCCGACCAGTGCCCGCTGTGTCCGACCAGGGGCGACCGGCTGAGCGAGATCCCGGACTCGTCGTACGACGTGGTGGTGTTCGAGAACCGCTTCCCCTCGCTGGCCGGCGACTCCGGGCGCTGTGAGGTGGTCTGCTTCACCTCCGACCACGACGCGTCCTTCGCGAGCCTCACCGAGGAGCAGGCGCGGCTGGTCCTCGACGCGTGGACCGACCGGACCTCGGAACTGTCCCATCTCCCCTCCGTCCAGCAGGTGTTCTGCTTCGAGAACCGCGGTGAGGAGATCGGCGTGACGCTCGGTCATCCCCATGGCCAGATCTACGGCTACCCCTTCACCACCCCTCGCACCGCACTGATGTTGCGGTCACTGGCGGCCCACAAGGAGGCGACCGGCGGGGAGAACCTCTTCGACGCCGTCCTGGAGCGTGAACTCGCCGCCGAGCGCGTCGTCCTTGAGGGTGAACACTGGGCCGCCTTCGTGCCCTACGCGGCGCACTGGCCCTACGAGATCCACCTGTACCCGAAGCGCCGGGTCCCCGACCTGCTCGGTCTCGACGAGGCGGCCCGCTCAGAGTTCCCCCAGGTTTATCTGGAACTCTTGAGGCGCTTCGACCGTATCTTCGGTGAGGGTGAACCTCCCACGCCCTACATCGCCGCCTGGCACCAGGCGCCGTTCGGGACGCTGGAGGAGTTCGAGGGGGTCACGCGCGACGACTTCGCGCTGCACCTGGAGCTTTTCACCATCCGCCGAACGTCCGGCAAGCTGAAGTTTCTCGCGGGTTCCGAGTCCGGCATGAACGTGTTCATCAACGACGTGCCGCCGGAGCGCGCGGCCGAGCGACTGCGAGAGGTAGCGAGTTGATGAAGTACCTGGTGACGGGCGGAGCGGGGTACGTCGGCAGCGTGGTGGCCCAGCACCTGCTGGAGGCGGGCCACGAGGTCACCGTCCTGGACAACCTCTCCACGGGCTTCCGGGAAGGCGTCCCGGCGGGCGCGGCCTTCGTCGAGGGCGACATCCGCGACGCCGCCAAGTGGCTCGACTCCTCCTACGACGCGGTGCTGCACTTCGCCGCGTCCTCCCAGGTCGGCGAGTCGGTCGTGAAGCCCGAGAAGTACTGGGACAACAACGTCGGCGGCACCATGGCGCTGCTCGGCGCGATGCGCGAGGCCGGCGTCCGCAGGCTCGTCTTCTCCTCCACGGCGGCCACCTACGGCGAACCGGAGCAGGTCCCGATCGTCGAGACCGCCCCGACGAAGCCCACCAACCCGTACGGCGCCACCAAGCTCGCCGTCGACCACATGATCACCGGCGAGGCCGCCGCCCACGGCCTGGGCGCGGTCTCCCTGCGCTACTTCAACGTGGCCGGGGCGTACGGCGCGCAGGGCGAGCGCCACGACCCCGAGTCGCACCTGATCCCGCTGGTCCTCCAGGTCGCCCAGGGCAGGCGGGAGGCGATCTCCGTCTTCGGCGACGACTACCCGACGCCCGACGGAACCTGCGTCCGCGACTACATCCACGTCGCCGACCTGGCCGACGCCCACCTGCTGGCCCTGACGGCCGCGCGCCCCGGCGAGCACCTGATCTGCAACCTCGGCAACGGCGAGGGCTTCTCGGTCCGCGAGGTCATCGAGACCGTCCGCCGGGTCACCGGCCACCCGATCCCCGAGGTCGTGGCCCCGCGCCGGGGCGGCGACCCGGCCGTCCTGGTCGCCTCGGCGGCCGCCGCCCGCGAGAAGCTGGGCTGGAACCCGACCCGCGCGGACCTCGCGGGGATCGTCGCGGACGCCTGGGAGTTCGCCCAGCACGTATCGAGGGAGCAGTAGATGGGGGCACAGCAGGTCCGGGACGGTTTCACGGAGCTCTACGGAACCGCGCCCGAAGGGATCTGGTCCGCACCGGGCCGGGTCAACCTGATCGGTGAGCACACCGACTACAACGACGGCTTCGTGATGCCGTTCGCGCTGCCGCACGTGACGACGGCCGCGGTCTCCCGCCGCACCGACGGCGTGCTGCGCCTGCACTCCGCCGACATCGAGGGCGGGGTCGCCGAGCTTGCCCTGGATGCCCTGGAACCCGGCACCGACCACGAGTGGACGGCGTACCCGGCGGGTGTGGTGTGGGCGCTGCGCGAGGCCGGCCACCCGGTCACCGGCGCCGACGTGCACCTGTCCTCCACGGTCCCGACCGGCGCCGGCCTGTCCTCCTCCGCGGCCCTGGAGGTGGTGATCGCCCTCGCCCTGAACGACCTGCACCAGCTGGGCCTGGCCCGCTGGCAGCTGGCCCGCCTGTGCCAGCGCGCGGAGAACGTCTACGTCGGGGCGCCGACCGGCATCATGGACCAGACGGCGTCCGCCTGCTGCGAGCACGGGCACGCCCTGTTCCTGGACACCCGGGACCTGTCGCAGAAGCAGATCCCCTTCGACCTCGCGGCCGAGGGCATGCGCCTGCTGGTGGTCGACACCCAGGTCAAGCACGCGCACAGCGGCGGCGAGTACGGCAAGCGCCGGGCGGGCTGTGAGAAGGGCGCGGCCCTGCTGGGCGTGGACGCGCTGCGGGACATCGCCTACGAGGACCTCGACGCGGCGCTCGGCCGGCTGGGCGACGAGGAGGAGGTACGGCGTCTGGTCCGGCACGTCGTCACCGAGGACCACCGCGTGGAACGCGTCGTGTCCCTGCTGGAGGCCGGCGACACCCGTGCCATCGGCCCGGTCCTCACCGAGGGCCACGCCTCGCTGCGCGACGACTTCCGGATCTCCTGCCCGGAGCTGGACCTGGTCGTGGACACGGCCCTGGCCGGCGGAGCGCTGGGCGCGCGGATGACCGGCGGCGGCTTCGGCGGCTCGGCGATCGTCCTCACGGAGGCGTCCGACGTCGACACGATCACCAAGGCGGTCGAGGAGGCGTTCGCGGCGGCCGGGTTCAAGGTGCCCCGGACGTTCGAGGCGGTGCCGTCGGCGGGCGCCCGCCGGGAGAGCTGAGACTCAGCCCAGCCGCTTCGTCAGTGTGTACTCCGTGGTCCCCGGCGGATAGTCGGGGACCACGCACACCACCTCGTAGCCCTGCTTCCGGTAGAAGTCCGGCGCCTGGAAGTCCCAGGTCTCCAGGCGCGCCGCGGTGCAGTCGCGGTCCTGCCCGGCGATGCGCTCCGCCTCGGCCAGCAGCCGGCCGCCCAGGCCCGCACCACGACGGCCCGCGTCCACCCACAGGTAGGTGACGTGCAGCCAGCTCGCCCAGGTGTGCCCCACCAGCCCGCCCGCCAGTTCGCCCGACTCCTCGTCCATCGCCCAGACGTGCAGCGGCACTTGGCGTTCGGCGGGGGTGCCGCGCAGAGCCGCCAGGACCGGGGAGGCCGCCGTGTTGGTCTCCAGCAGCCGGGTGCGGAGCAGTTCCCGCCGTTCTTTGTCGACTTCCGTCTCGATACGAAACATGCGGCACACCATAAACGCGCCGGCCGGGCAGTTCTGCAAATTGCCTTCCGCTCCCGCCCCCCTTCCGTACCCTGAAGAGCGGTACCGGTGGGGGCCGGTGCTGATCAGGGGGCGAGACAAGTCGGGTACGACACCCGCGGTGGGGGTAGCAGTTCAGGCACGGCGGCGGCCGTGCGGTCCGGCCCTCGCACGGGTGTCGTGGCCGTGTGATCCGTCGTTCTGAGCACCTTGGGGCATCCCCTGCTCGTGAAGAGCTTGGGGAAGGGGGTTTTGTGGTTCGTACCCGAGTTCTGGTCGTCGACGACCACCGTATCTTCGCCGAGTCGCTCGCCGCGGCACTGGCCGCCGAGCCCGACGTCGACGTCTCCGCGGCCGGCAGCGGTCCGGCGGCGCTGCGCTGCCTGGAGCGCGCGGTCGCCGAGGGCCGCCGCTACGACGTGCTGCTCGTCGATGCCGATCTGGGCGGCCAACTGCCCGGCGGACGCGCGGCGGTACCGGTGCAGGAGGGCAACGAGGAGGGTCTGGTCGACGGGATATCCCTGGTCTCCGGGGTCCGCTCGGCGCAGCCCGCCGTCCGTGTCGTGGTGCTCGCCGAGAAGGACGATCCGCGGCGTGCGGCCCTGGCCCTGCAGGCCGGTGCCTGCGGCTGGGTCGCCAAGGACTGCTCGCTGTCCCGGCTGCTCAACGTCATCCGGGGCGTGCTGCGCGACGAGACCCATCTGCCGCCCGCCCTGCTGACCGGGGTGCTGCGGGAGCTGACGGCCGCGCGCAAGCACCGCACCGAGAGCGAACGGCTCGTGGAGTCCCTCACGCCGAGGGAGCGGGAAGTGCTCCGGTGCATGGTGGCGGGCCTGGGGCGCAAGGCGGTCGCCGAGCGCCTTTTCCTGTCCCCGCACACCGTCCGCACCCATATGCAGAACGTCCTCGGCAAGCTGGGCGTGCACTCCACCCTGGCCGCCGTCGCCCTGGCCCGCCGCGCCGGGGTCGGGCCCGCCGAACTGGAGCCCGCCGGGCGGATCATGCCGGAGGAGAGCAGCAGCGCCTGATCAACGCGTCCCGCGATCCGCCCGGCAGATCCCTCAGCCGGGGATGTTGTCGAACGGGGCGGTCAACTGGCGCAGCAGACTGGCGAGTTCGGCGCGCTGGGCGCGGGAGAGTTCGGCGAGGATCGCCCGCTCCTGGGCGAGGAGCCCGGCCAGGGCCTGGTCCGCGCGGTCCTGGCCCTCCTCGGTCAGCCGCACCAGCACGCCCCGCCGGTCGCTCGGGTCCGGCAACCGCTCCACCAGGCCCTTCTTGGTCAGCCTGTCGATGCGGTTGGTCATCGTCCCCGAGGTGACCAGGGTCTGGGTGAGCAGCTGACCGGGGGAGAGCTGATACGGCGTCCCCGCGCGCCGTAGCGCGGTCAGCACGTCGAACTCCCAGGGTTCAAGGCTGTGCTCCGCGAAGGCCAGCCGACGTGCCCGGTCCAGGTGCCGGGCCAGTCGGCTCACCCGGCTGAGCACCTCAAGCGGTTCCACGTCGAGGTCCGGGCGCTCCCGGCGCCACGCAGCCACCAGCCGATCGACCTCGTCCTCCATGGCGATCAGTGTAGTGGTTGTGTCGACATGAAGTCTCTTGATGTCGAGCTTCTTGACATCAAGAGACCGGGGCGGGGAAGGTGGAACCCATGACGACCCCCGCCTGGGACCCCGCCCAGTACCTCCGGCATGCCGGCCACCGCGCCCGCCCCTTCACCGACCTCCTCGCCCGGATCCCCGCGCTCCCCGGCGAAACCCCCGCCGTCGCCGACCTCGGCTGCGGCCCCGGCAACATGACCGCCCTGCTCGCCCAGCGCTGGCCCACCGCCCGCATCACCGGCTACGACAACTCGCCCGAGATGCTCGACAAGGCACGCGTGGAGTACGAGGGCCCCACGGCCGGCGGCGGCCGGCTGGACTTCGCCCACGCCGACGTCCGCAGCTGGGCGCCCGAGCGCCCCTACGACCTCATCGTCAGCAACGCCACGCTCCAGTGGGTCCCCGGGCACACCGAACGGTTCGCCGAGTGGATCGCCGGCCTCGCCCCCGGCGGCACCTTCGCCTTCCAGGTCCCCGGCAACTTCACCGCCCCCAGCCACCGGCTGATGCGCACCCTCGCCGAGTCCCCCCGCTGGCGGAGCCGCCTCGCCGGGGCCCTCCGCCACGACGACGCCGTCCTGACCCCCGAGGCCTACCTGGAGCGGCTGACCGGGCTCGGCTGCGCCGCCGACGTCTGGGAGACCACCTACATCCACCTGCTGACCGGCGAGGACCCGGTCCTCGACTGGGTGAAGGGCACCGGACTGCGCCCCGTGCTCACCGCCCTCGCCGACGACCCCGGGGCCCGTGACGCCTTCCTGGCCGAGTACCGGGCCGCACTGCGCGAGGCCTACCCGGCGGGACCGCACGGCACCCCGTTCCCGTTCCGGCGCGTCTTCGCCGTCGCCCGCAAGGAGGAGGACTGATGCTCGCCGCCCTCGACCACGTCCAGCTCGCCGCCCCGCCCGGCTCCGAGGACCTGCTGCGGACGTTCTACGTGGACACCCTCGGCATGACGGAGGTCCCCAAACCGCCCGCGCTCGCGGCGCGCGGCGGCTGCTGGTTCCGGGCCGGGGAGGTCCATCTGCACCTGGGGATCGAGCAGGCCTTCCGGCCGGCCAGGCAGGCCCACCCGGGTCTGCTGGTGACGGCCATCGAGACGTACGCGGCCCGGCTCACCGCCCACGGCACCCCCGTCGCCTGGGACGGGGACCTCCCGGGCCACCGGCGCTTCTACTGCGAGGACCCCGTCGGCAACCGCCTGGAGTTCCTGGAACCGGTCCGCTGAGCAGCCGTTTGCCGGGGCCCGATCACGGTTACCCGGCGGGACGACAGCCGGGTACCGACCACGTCAGGAGTGATCGACGGTGGCACGCGAAGAGAAGGCCAGGGCCAAGAAGGAACAGCTCAAGGGCAAGGCCAAGGAGGTCGGCGGGCGGGCGACGGGCAACCTGTCGACGGAAGCCGAAGGACGCCTCGAACAGTCGAAGGGCGACGCCCGCCAGGCCAAGGAGAAGGCCAAGGACGTCTTCAAGCGCTGAGACTCCGCCGCGGTGCCGGGGACGTACCGGCACCGCGGCCGGGGGCGTCACGCCTTGCGGTGCCCTATCAGCCGGGGCTTCGGCTCCAGGCCGTCCAGACCGTGCCAGGCCAGGTTGACCAGGTGGGCGGCGACCTCCGCCTTCTTCGGGCGGCGCACGTCCAGCCACCACTGGCCGGTCAGCGCGACCATGCCCACCAGCGCCTGCGCGTACAGCGGAGCCAGCTTGGGGTCGAAGCCGCGCGACTTGAACTCGCGGCCCAGGATGTCCTCCACCTGGGTGGCGATGTCCGAGATGAGGGACGCGAAGGAACCCGTGGACTGCGGGATCGGTGAGTCCCGGACCAGGATCCGGAACCCGTCCGTGTACTCCTCGATGTAGTCGAGCAGGGCGAACGCGGCCTGCTCGCACAGCTCCCGCGGGTGCCCGGCGGTCAGGGAGCCGGTCACCATGTCCAGCAGCCGCCGCATCTCCCGGTCGACCACCACCGCGTACAGGCCCTCCTTGCCGCCGAAGTGCTCGTACACCACCGGCTTGGAGACCCCGGCCTTCGCCGCGATCTCCTCCACCGAGGTGCCCTCGAAACCCTTCGCGGCGAAGAGGGTGCGACCGATCTCCAGCAACTGCTGGCGGCGCTCCGCACCGGTCATCCGGGTGCGGCGTGCCCGCCGCGGCTTTTCGGGACTGGGGGTGCTGGAGTCGGTCGCCACGGCGTCAATCATGCCGCCTCGGCGGTCTCCGCCCCTCGCCGGGAACCGCCTTCCCCGTTGTTGCGGCGTGAATCGATACGGGAGCGTGATGGCCACCGGACGTCGTACGCCCAGCCCAGCTTCTCGCACCAGCGGATGATCCGTGCCGACGAGTCCAGCTGGCCGCGCTCCACACCGTGCCTGGCCGAGGTCGGGTCGGCGTGGTGCAGGTTGTGCCAGGACTCGCCGCAGGACAGCACCGCGAGCCACCACACGTTGCCCGACCTGTCCCGCGACTTGAACGGCCGCTTGCCCACCGCGTGGCAGATCGAGTTGATCGACCAGGTCACGTGGTGCAGCAGTGCCACCCGGACGAGTGAACCCCAGAAGAACGCGGTGAACGCGCCCCACCAGGACCAGGTCACCAGACCGCCGATCAGCGGCGGCAGCGCCAGGGAGAGCGCCGTCCAGAGGATGAACTGACGGGAGACCGCCCGGATCACCGGATCCCTGATCAGATCAGGCGCGTACTTCTCCTGCGGGGTCTGCTCCTCGTCGAACAGCCAGCCGATGTGCGCCCACCACAGGCCCTTCATCAGTGCCGGCATCGTCTCGCCGAACCGCCACGGGGAGTGCGGGTCGCCCTCCGCGTCGGAGAACTTGTGGTGCTTGCGGTGGTCGGCCACCCAGCGCACCAGGGGCCCCTCCACCGCCATCGAACCCGCGATCGCCAGCGCGATCCTGAGCGGCCGCTTGGCCTTGAACGAACCATGGGTGAAGTAGCGGTGGAAACCGATCGTCACGCCATGACAGCCCAGGTAGTAGAAGAACACCATCAGGCCCAGGTCGAGCCAGCTCACCCCCCACCCCCACGCCAGCGGCACCGCCGCCAGCAGCGCGAGGAACGGCACGACGATGAACAGCAGCAGGGCGAGCTGCTCGATCGAACCCTTCTTCTCGCCGCCCAGCGTGGCGGACACCGTCGACGCGTCGGCCGGCTTGTGGGCGTCGTCGATCACATCGGAACTAGACGAGGTCATGCGCGTCCCCTGGGGGGTCGAGGGTTGAGACAGGTGCCGATCCGCGGCGACCGAACGGGACGAGGAGGACTCTTCCCTACGGTTCCGTAACCTACGGCGACGTAAGTATGGCAGCGAGGCGTCTCGCGGCAAGAGCCCGAGACCCTGCGCGTCCTCATGGCCACCTATCCTTGGAGTCGGTCGGACAGCGCGGTCCGCTCTGTTTCCTTCCCGGATGTCCGGCCCCTATGCGGACAGGCCCCGCCTGCCGCCCGGTCGACGGACGGGTCCCCTCCAGAGAAGCTTCAACACTGCAAGGAGCCGCACCTGTGAGCAGTGCCGACGACCAGACCACCACGACCAGCAGCGAGCTGCGCGCCGACATCCGCCGGCTGGGTGACCTGCTCGGCGAGACCCTCGTCCGCCAGGAGGGCCCCGAGCTGCTGGACCTCGTCGAGAAGGTCCGCCGTCTCACCCGCGAGGACGGCGAAGCCGCCGCCGAGCTGCTGCGCGGCATCGAACTGGAGACCGCCGCCAAGCTGGTCCGCGCCTTCTCCACCTACTTCCACCTGGCCAACGTCACCGAGCAGGTCCACCGCGGCCGCGAACTGCGCACCCGCCGCGCCGCCGAGGGCGGCCTGCTGGCCCGCACCGCCGACCGGCTCAAGGACGCCGACGCCGACCACCTGCGCCAGACGGTCCAGAACCTCAACGTCCGTCCCGTGTTCACCGCGCACCCCACCGAGGCCGCGCGCCGCTCGGTCCTGAACAAGCTCCGGCGTATCGCCGCACTGCTGGACACCCCGGTCATCGAGGCGGACCGGCGCCGCACCGACATCCGCCTCGCCGAGAACATCGACCTGGTCTGGCAGACCGACGAACTGCGCGTCGTGCGGCCCGAGCCGGCCGACGAGGCCCGCAACGCCATCTACTACCTGGACGAACTGCACGCCGACGCGGTGGGCGACGTCCTGGAGGACCTGACCGCCGAGCTGGAGCGGGTCGGGGTCAAGCTCCCCGACGACACCCGCCCCCTGACCTTCGGCACCTGGATCGGCGGCGACCGCGACGGAAACCCCAACGTCACCCCCCAGGTCACCTGGGACGTCCTGATCCTCCAGCACGAGCACGGCATCAACGACGCCCTGGAGATGATCGACGAACTGCGCGGTTTCCTCTCCAACTCCATCCGCTACACCGGCGTGACCGAGGAACTCCTGGAGTCCCTGCGCGCCGACCTGGAGCTGCTGCCGGAGATCAGCCCCCGCTACAAGCGCCTCAACGCCGAGGAGCCCTACCGGCTCAAGGCCACCTGCATCCGGCAGAAGCTGGTCAACACCAAGCGGCGCCTGGCCACCGACACCCCGCACCAGCCCGGCCGCGACTACCTGGGCACCGCCGAGCTCCTCGCCGACCTGCGGCTGATCCAGGCCTCCCTGCGCGAGCACCGGGGCGGCCTGTTCGCCGACGGCCGCCTGGCCCGGACGATCCGGACCCTGGCCGCGTTCGGCCTCCAGCTCGCCACCATGGACGTCCGCGAACACGCCGACGCCCACCACCACGCCCTCGGCCAGCTCTTCGACCGCCTCGGCGAGGAATCCTGGCGCTACAGCGACATGCCCCGCGAGTACCGCGCCAAGCTCCTCGCCAAGGAACTCAGGTCACGCCGGCCGCTCGCACCCACCCCGGCGCCCGTGGACGCGGCCGGGGAGAAGACCCTCGGGGTCTTCCAGACCGTCAGGCGGGCCCTGGAGATCTTCGGCCCCGAGGTCGTCGAGTCCTACATCATCTCCATGTGCCAGGGCGCCGACGACGTCTTCGCCGCCGCCGTCCTGGCCCGCGAGGCCGGACTGATGGACCTGCACGCCGGCTGGGCCAAGATCGGCATCGTCCCCCTCCTGGAGACCACCGACGAGCTCAAGGCCGCCGACACCATCCTGGAGGACATGCTCTCCGACCCCTCCTACCGGCGTCTGGTCGCGCTGCGCGGAGACGTCCAGGAGGTCATGCTCGGCTACTCCGACTCCTCCAAGTTCGGCGGCATCACCACCAGCCAGTGGGAGATCCACCGCGCCCAGCGCCGTCTGCGCGACGTCGCCCACCGCTACGGCGTACGGCTGCGCCTCTTCCACGGCCGCGGCGGCACCGTCGGCCGCGGCGGCGGCCCCTCCCACGACGCCATCCTCGCCCAGCCCTGGGGCACCCTGGAGGGCGAGATCAAGGTCACCGAGCAGGGTGAGGTCATCTCCGACAAGTACCTCATCCCCTCCCTGGCCCGCGAGAACCTGGAACTGACGGTGGCCGCCACCCTCCAGGCCTCCGCCCTGCACACCGCACCCCGCCAGTCCGACGAGGCGCTCGCCCGCTGGGACGCGGCCATGGACGTCGTCTCCGAGGCCGCCCACGCCGCCTACCGCCGGCTGGTCGAGGACCCCGACCTGCCGACGTACTTCCTCGCCTCCACCCCGGTCGACCAGCTCGCCGACCTGCACCTGGGCTCGCGGCCGTCCCGCCGCCCCGGTTCGGGCGTCTCGCTCGACGGCCTGCGCGCCATCCCCTGGGTGTTCGGCTGGACCCAGTCCCGGCAGATCGTCCCCGGCTGGTTCGGCGTCGGCTCCGGCCTCAAGGCCCTGCGCGAGGCGGGCCTGGACACCGTCCTCGCCGAGATGCAGGAACAGTGGCACTTCTTCCGCAACTTCGTCTCCAACGTGGAGATGACCCTCGCCAAGACCGACCTGCGGATCGCCCAGCACTACGTCGACACCCTCGTCCCCGACGAGCTGAAGCACGTCTTCGACACCATCCGCGCCGAGCACGAACTGACCGTCGCCGAAGTCCTCAAGGTCACCGGCGAGAGCGAACTCCTGGACGCCACCCCGGTCCTCAAGCAGACCTTCGGCATCCGGGACGCCTACCTCGACCCGATCTCCTACCTCCAGGTCACCCTTCTCAAGCGGCAGCGCGACGCGGCCGCCGCGGGCGCCGAACCCGACCCGCTCCTCGCCCGCGCCCTGCTCCTCACCGTCAACGGCGTCGCGGCCGGCCTGCGCAACACCGGCTGACCGGGACCACCGCACACGGCTGTGCCCCCGGGGTCGTACACCCGGGGGCACAGCCGTACGCGGTCACTGCACCGCGAAGAAGGCCGCCGTCAGCAGCGCGAGACCACAACCGCCCAGCCCCCACGCCACCCGGGTCAGCCGCAGCCCGCCGGCCACCACCACCGACGCCAGCAGCAGCGCGCCGCCGAGCGGCACCCAGGCGAACAGGATGCCGGCGGGACCGGACCGGACCACACCGTCGGTACCGGGCTTCACGATCACGTCGTAGGTCTGCCCCCTGCGCACCGCCACCGACTTGTCGATGACCACCCGGGAGCGCGCGGCCGCACCCGACGAGACCGGCGTGAAGGGACCCGTGCAGGTGTCCGCACCGCACGCGGTCACCCTGACCGTGCCCCGCTCCTTGCCCTTCGTCAGCATCACGTGCTGCGCGGTGCTCCAGGACCCCCACACCCCGCCGACCAGGATCAGCACGGCGACCGCGCCCATCGACACGACCCGGCCGAACCGCAGGGCGGTGACCGGGGCCGTACGGGAGGAGGAGACCGACGCAGCAGGCATGGCCGGGATCATTGGCCATGTCCCTACGGCGGGTCAACTGCGGTAGGGGACAAGTCAGGAGTTGTAGGAGCTTTGCGCCCGCTCAAGACCCTCGGTGACCAGCGCCTCCACGGCATCGGCCGCGCGGTCCACGAAGTAGTCCAGCTCCTTGCGCTCGGCCGCCGAGAAGTCCTTCAGCACGAAGTCGGCGACCTGCATACGGCCGGGCGGCCGCCCGATCCCGAACCGCACCCGGTGGTAGTCGGCCCCCATGGCCTTCGTCATCGACTTCAGCCCGTTGTGGCCGTTGTCGCCGCCGCCGAGCTTGAGCCGCAGGACGCCGTGGTCGATGTCCAGTTCGTCGTGGACCGCGACGATGTTCGCGACCGGCACCTTGTAGAAGTCGCGCAGCGCGTTCACCGGGCCGCCCGACAGGTTCATGAACGACATCGGCTTGGCCAGGATCACCCGCTGGCTCCCCGGACCCGGCGCCCCGATCCGTCCCTCCACGACCTGTGCCTGCGCCTTGCCGGCCCGCTTGAACTTCCCCCCGATGCGCTCGGCCAGCAGGTCCGCGACCATGAAACCGACGTTGTGCCGGTTCATCGCGTACTCCGGACCGGGGTTGCCGAGGCCGACGATCAGCCAGGGGGCGTTGGCGGCTGCGGGGGTGGTCACGTCCATGTCTCCTTGATACGCGCCAGCCGCCGCTCCCGGAAGGAAGCAGCGGCTGACGAACGATGAAACGACGGTGAGGATCAGGCCTCGGTGGCTTCCTCGGCCGTCTCGCCCTCTTCGCCCGCGGGGGCCTCCTCGGCCTGCGCGGCCAGGACCTGCAGGACGACCGCGTCGTCCTCGACGGCCAGGGTCACGCCGGACGGCAGGGTGATGTCCTTGGCGAGGACGGAGGCACCGGCCTCCAGGCCCTCGACGGACACGGTGACGGCCTCGGGGATGTGGGTGGCCTCGGCCTCGACCGGAAGCGCGTTCAGCACGTGCTCCAGCAGGTTGCCGCCCGGGGCCAGCTCGCCCTCGGTGTGCACCGGGATCTCGACGGTGACCTTCTCGCCGCGCTTGACCAGCAGCAGGTCGACGTGCTCCAGGTAGCCCTTGATCGGGTCACGGACCACGGACTTCGGGATCGCCAGCTCGTTGGCCTTGCCGTCGATGTCCAGGGAGATCAGGACGTTCGGGGTACGCAGCGCCAGCAGCAGCTCGTGGCCCGGGAGGGTCAGGTGGATCGGGTCCGAACCGTGGCCGTACAGGACACCGGGGACCTTGCTGTCACGACGGATACGGCGGGCGGCACCCTTGCCGAACTCGGTACGCGACTCGGCGGCGATCTTCACCTCGGACATGGTGATCACTCCTCGTAGAGGTAGATACGGTGGGGAGGTCACCCGGCCACGAACGGCCTGCTACGAAGAGCGCGTCGATAACGGACCGCCGACACCTGCGCGAACACAGGTACGGCCTCCCTCGCCGAGCAACTCGAGCAGTCTACTCGGCGGGGAAGGCCGTACCAAAAGGATCTTCAGGGGCAGCTAACGCGGTCGCTGCAGAAACCTCACTGCTCGTCGAAGAGGCTGGTCACCGAACCGTCCTCGAACACCTCGCGCACCGCGCTCGCGATCGTCGGCGCGATCGACAGCACCGTGATCTTGTCCAGGTCCCGGCCCAGCTCACCCGGCGTCGGCAGCGTGTTGGTCAGCACGAACTCACTCACCCGCGAGTTCTTCAGGCGATCCGCCGCCGGGCCCGACAGCACACCGTGCGTCGCCGTCACGATCACGTCCTCGGCACCGTGCGCGAACAACGCGTCGGCCGCCGCACAGATCGTGCCACCCGTGTCGATCATGTCGTCGACCAGGACACACACCCGGCCCTCGACCTCACCCACGACCTCGTGGACCGTCACCTGGTTCGCCACGTCCTTGTCACGCCGCTTGTGCACGATCGCCAGCGGCGCACCCAGCCGGTCGCACCAGCGGTCCGCGACCCGCACCCGCCCGGCGTCCGGCGAGACCACCGTCAGCTTGTTCCGGTCCACCTTCCCGCCCACGTAGTCGGCCAGCAGCGGAAGGGCGAACAGGTGGTCCACCGGGCCGTCGAAGAAGCCCTGGATCTGGTCGGTGTGCAGATCGATGGTCAGGATCCGGTCCGCGCCCGCCGTCTTCATCAGATCGGCGATCAGCCGGGCCGAGATCGGCTCACGGCCCCGGTGCTTCTTGTCCTGCCGGGCGTAACCGTAGAACGGCACGATCACGGTGATGGACCGTGCCGACGCGCGCTTCAGCGCGTCGATCATGATCAGCTGCTCCATGATCCACTGATTGATCGGAGCCGTGTGGCTCTGGATCACGAAGCAGTCGGCGCCGCGCGCCGACTCCTGGTAGCGGACGTAGATCTCGCCGTTCGCGAAGTCGAAGGCCTTCGTGGGGACGACCCCGACACCCAACTGCTGGGCGACCTCCTCGGCAAGCTCGGGGTGGGCGCGGCCGGAGAAGAACATCAACTTCTTCTCGCCGGTCGTCTTGATCCCGGTCACAGCACTGTCTCCTCAGAGGTGTCTCAGCCGTACAGCTGGATGTCCAGCGACCTCTGCGCCGGGCGCCGGAGGCCGAAACAGCTGGTTAGGTGCGGGTGTGCACTTATCACGGTACGACGTCTTTGGCGCACCTGTTTCCGGTCAGTCCTCGTTCACGCCCTGCCGGGCGGCCGCCTCGGCGGCCTTCGCCGCCGGGCTCCCGGGGCGCTTCCGGGCCACCCAGCCCTCGATATTCCGCTGCTGGCCGCGGGCCACGGCCAGCGAACCGGGCGGCACGTCCTTCGTGATCACGGACCCGGCGGCGGTGTACGCACCGTCCCCGACCGTGACAGGCGCCACAAACATGTTGTCCGAACCCGTCTTGCAGTGCGATCCGACGGTCGTGTGGTGCTTGCTCTCGCCGTCGTAGTTCACGAACACGCTCGCCGCACCGATGTTCGAGTACTCGCCGATCGTCGCGTCGCCGACGTAGGAGAGGTGCGGCACCTTGGTCCCCTCCCCGATCGAGGCGTTCTTGGTCTCCACATACGTGCCGATCTTGCCCTTGGCACCCAGCCGCGTCCCCGCCCGCAGATACGCATACGGTCCCACGGACGCGTTCGCACCGACATGGGCGGAATCGGCCACCGTGTTGTCCACCCGCGCCCCCGCGTCCACCCGGGTGTCCCTCAGCCGGCTGTTCGGCCCGACCTCGGCACCCTCGCCGAGATGAGTGGAGCCCAGCAACTGGGTCCCCGGGTGAACGACGGCGTCCTGCTCGAAGGTGACCGCCACGTCGATCCACGTGGTCGCGGGGTCCATGACGGTCACCCCGGCCAGCATCGCCCGCTCCAGCAGCCGGTCGTTGAGGATCCTGCGAGCCTCCGCCAGCTGCACCCGGTTGTTGATCCCCGCGATCTCACGGTGGTCGCCGGCCACCGAGGCGCCGACCCGGTGTCCGGCCTCACGCAGAATCCCCAGCACGTCCGTCAGGTACTCCTCGCCCTGGCTGTTGTCCGTGCGCACCTTGCCCAGCGCGTCGGCGAGCAGCTGCCCGTCGAACGCGAACACACCCGAGTTGATCTCCCGGATCGCCCGCTGCGCCTCGGAGGCGTCCTTGTGCTCGACGATGGCCGTCACCGCGCCGGACGCGTCGTCCCGCACGATCCGGCCGTAACCGGTCGCGTCGGGGACCTCGGCGGTCAGCACGGTCACGGCGTTGCCGTCGCCGTGGTGCGTCTCGGTGAGGCGGGCGAGGGTCGCACCGGTGAGCAGCGGGGTGTCCCCGCAGACGACCACGACGGTCCCCTCGACCGTGCCGCCCAGCTCCTCCAGCGCCATCCGTACCGCGTGCCCCGTGCCGTTCTGCTGCTCCTGCACGGCCGTACGGGCGGCGGGGTCGATCGCACCCAGGTGCGCGGCGACGTGCTCACGCGCGTGTCCGACGACGACGACCAGGTTCTCGGGGTTCAACTCACGCGAGGCGGCGAGCACATGACCCACCAGGGAACGGCCACAGATCTCGTGCAGGACCTTGGGTGTGGCCGACTTCATACGGGTGCCCTCACCCGCTGCGAGAACGACGACGGCTGCCGGGCGAATGGCGCTCACGGATGTGCCCTTCGGCTGTGGAGAGGTGGGGACATCCGAAGGATACCGGGGCGTATCACGGGGGACATGAGAGCGGGCCCTGACGGTGCTGTCAGGGCCCGGACCGAGGTCTTGTGTGCGGTGGCTCCCCCGCCAGGACTCGAACCCGGACATATGGCACCAAAAGCCACAGTGCTGCCAATTACACCACAGGGGAACATCTCGCCTGAACCGGACGTTTAGTCAGGTCGTCGAGTGGCGCCTCCTACTATGCCGTACCAGGCGCCTTCCGTGCGACGGTACAAGTCGGCGCCCTGTCGCACGTAGATCACGAGAGATCCGCGACAGGGGCCGCCCGTGTTCTTCCGGACCGTCGTGGGGCTGTGCCTCTTCATCGCCGCTCTGCTGAACGCCGCGGCCTCAACTCCCAGGGCGACGCCCGCGACGAACGGTCCCCGGTCCGACGACTCCCCGGCGGAGGCCGGGGCCGCTCGCTTCGTCGCGGTGCGTTCGAGGTCCCGTGCGGCCCGCAATCGTGCCGGCCTGCGTTCGTATCCCTCATATCCCTGCGCGAACGGGATTGGTTCAACAGTTCGAGGGATTCCAGTGGGTTTTGGTGTTGTTCGGTTACGGAGGGTGGTGGGGGGCAGTAGACGAAACTCACCGGAAAAGCCCACCCTCGCGCCCGTAGGCTGGACGCATGACCACGACGGGGGCAGACCGCGCGACGGCCTTGGCAGGGCCGTGGTGGTGGTCGCGGTGGCGTAGTGCGGTGCTGGACGGTGGTCTGGCACTGGTGTCGGCGCTGGAGTGCGGCGCCGAGGGGATCCCCTTCGCACGGGACGCGGGCGTTCCGGTGTCGGCCGGGATCGTGTTCGGTCTGCTGGCCGGTTCGGTTCTGTTGCTGCGCAGGAAATGGCCGATCGCCGTCGTGCTCGTGTCGATCGCGATCACGCCGGCCCAGATGGGCTTCCTGATGGGCATCGTCGGCCTCTACACCCTCGCCGCGGCCGAGGTGCCGCGGCGGATCATCGTGGCGCTGTCCGGGATGACGTTCCTCGGCACCTTGATCGTGACGTTCGTGCGGGTCCGGCAGAGCATGGCGCGCGGGGACCTGACGATGGGGGACTGGTTCGTCCCCTTCGCGGCGCTGGCGACCTCGCTGGGGCTGACCGCGCCTCCGGTGTTGCTGGGTCTGTACGTGGGTGCGCGGCGGCGGCTGATGGAGAGCCTGCGGGAGCGGGCGGACAGCCTGGAGCGGGAGCTTCAGCTGCTCGCGGAGCGCGCGGAGGAGCGTGCGGAGTGGGCGCGGAGCGAGGAGCGGACCCGGATCGCACGGGAGATGCATGACGTCGTCGCGCATCGGGTGAGTCTGATGGTGGTGCACGCGGCGGCCCTGCAGGCGGTGGCGCGGAAGGACCCGGAGAAGGCGGTGAAGAACGCGGCGCTGGTGGGGGACATGGGGCGCCAGGCGCTGACGGAGCTGCGGGAGATGCTGGGGGTGCTGCGTTCCGGGGACGGTGGCCGGGGCCGTACGACATCGGTGTCGGTCTCCGCGGCGGTGCCGTTGGCCGCGGTGGGGGTGGCCGCGGCGGCGGCTGCTTCGCGGGTGGCCGAGGAGGAGGGGCCGTACCTGTCGGAGCTGGAGGAGCTGATCGGGCAGTCCGCGGCGGCCGGGATGGTGGTCGATCTGTCGGTGGAGGGGGACGTGCGGTCGTATGAGGTCGCCGTCGAGCAGACGGCGTACCGGGTGGTGCAGGAGGCGTTGACGAACGTCCACAAGCATGCGGCGGGTGCCAAGACCCACGTGCGGCTGGCGCATCGGGTGGCGGAGATCGCGATGCAGGTGGAGAACGAGCCGCCGCCGGAGCCGGCGTCGGCGGCGTCGGCGGGTCTGCCGTCGGGCGGGAACGGCCTGGTGGGGATGCGTGAGCGGGTGCTGGGGCTGGGCGGGGTGTTCGTGTCGGGGCCGACGGATGCCGGGGGTTTCCGGGTGTCGGCGGTGATTCCGGCGGTGTGAGCGGGGGCGTGTGCGGGGGCGGGGGCCGGGTGCCGGTCAGGCGTGGGTGGTGAGGCGCTGGGGTTCGAGGCCTGCGATGAGGGCGGTGAGGCCGTGGTCGATGTCGGGGCCCACGTACCAGTCGCCGGTGTGGTCGAGGGTGTAGACGCGGCCCTCGGCGTCGATGGCGAGGAGGGAGCGGGTCTCGGTCTCCTCGCCGAGGGGGCAGATCTCGGTGTCGAGGGCGCGGCCGAGGTCGCCGAGGGTGCGGGCGAGGTGCAGGCCGTGCAGGGGGTCCAGGTGGAGGGCGGCGGGGGCGATCTGGCGGCCGGGCCCGCTGGGGTTGATGCGCAGGCCGCCGAACTCGGCCCAGGCTTCCACGGCGGCGGGGAAGACAGCGTGCCGGTGCCCGCCGGGTGAGGTGTGCTCGCGGAGGGCGTCGGCCCAGACCTCGGCCTGTTTTATGTCCCAGCGTCCGGGTTGCCAGCCGGCGGCGCGCAGAGCTGCGTCGACGGGCACGGAAAAGCGCGTGGTGGAGGTGCGGTCGGGGTGCATCTGCTCTTCGTTCGTGTGTGGTGCGGGTGCGGGTGCGGGTGCGGGTGTTCTGTCTGTGTGGGTTGGGGGCCTGTCAGCCGTCGGTGGTGGCGGTGGGGTCGACGATGCGCACGCCGAAGTGGGCGGTGAGGGCGGCGCAGGCCCGGCAGGGGGCGGCGAAGCTGCCGTGCAGGGGGTCGCCGTCCTCACGTATGCGGCGGGCGGTGAGCTTGGCCTGCTTGAGGGCTTTGCGGGCTTCGCCGTTGGTCATGGGTTTGCGGGCGGCGCGTTTGCTGCGGGCGCTGTCGGCGGAGGCGATGTGCCGGGAGACGAGGATGGCCTCGGCGCAGCGGCCGGCGAAACGGTCCCGTTGACCGCTGGGCAGGGTGTCCAGGAACTCCTGGACCAGCGGGTGCAGCGGAGGCGGCTGGTCGCCACGGGCGGCGGTGCCGGTGAGGGTGGCGCCGCGGACGGAGAGCGCGGCCGCGATGGTGGGCAGGATGCCGTCACGGCGGTACAGGAGGGTGGGGGCGGGAGGTATTTCGTCGCTGCTCCAGCCGACACGGGGGTCGCCTGTGGCGGCGCCGTGAGCGGCGCCGGGCACGGCGTTGTGTGGTCCCGTCTGCGTGGTGTTCATGATCGTCTTCCCCTCCCGGGCATCCCCCCGAAAGTCACAGACTGCCAAATCCCGTGGCGTGTGCGGTAGCTGGGGCGGTGCGACACGCCCGGGTTCGGGCACGTTGTCACAGCGGGGTGACGGCTGGTCACGGAAGCGGAGGCCCGGTGACCGGGGTTCGCGTACCGCATAGGCTGTCGACACCGCGATGGGCGCGGTCGACGCGTCTGGGACGTGGGAGAGACAGCCGGTTACGGGGCGGGGCGCGCCTTTGGGGTGTGGTTCCGGTTCGTACAGAGTGCCGCAGGGGGCAACCGTCATGACGACAGGTCGGCTCGGGCTGGGGGCACCGCCCAGCCGCCAGGCCGGGGGACAGGCCGCGCCGCCGAACGCGGCCTATGCGGGGCAGGTCGTGCATTTCCCGGATCCGGTGCGGGCGGCACGTCACCCGAGAGGGGTGCGTGTCGACGAGCAGGGCTATCCCGATTTCTCGCCGTACGCGCGCGCGGCGGCGGAGATCGCGGATCCGCCGGAGGGTTTCGGCGTCGACGAGTTGCGGCTGACGGACTACGTGTCGGCGAACGCGGTGCTGTCCGCGTCGGGTCACGAACTGTGGGACACGGTTCCCGCGGTGGCGACGCCGCACGGCTGGACGTGGCATCACGTGGCGGGGTCGCGGCGGCTCGAGCTGGTCCCGGTCGAGGTGAAGGCGCTGCTGCGGCACCACGGCGGGGTGTCGACGGCGCGGGTGGACCAGGGCAAGCGGGGCACGCGGCCGTTGCAGGAGACACGCCCGGCCCATGTGGGGCTGCCCAAGTCGGGCGTGGCGGTGTCGGAGTCGCAGGTGCAGGGTGTCGAGGAGGACCTGGGCTACCGGCTGCCGGGTGCGTACCGCTCCTTCCTGAAGGCGGCGGGCGGCTGCGCGCCGGTGGGCACGGCGCTGGACGCCGACCTCGGGCTGCTGCTGGACCAGCCGTTCTTCACGGTCCGCGACGAGGCTGCGGTCAACGACCTCGTGTACGTCAACAAGTGCCTGCGCGACCATCTGACCAAGGACTACCTGGGCGTGTGCTTCGTGCAGGGCGGTCTGCTGGCGGTGAAGGTGAAGGGCGACCGGCTGGGTTCGGTGTGGTTCTGCGCGTACGACGACGTGCGCGACGTGGATCCGGCGTTGCCGCCGGCGGAGCGGGTGGAGCGGCTCCTGCTGCCCTGTGGTGAGGACTTCGACGTGTTCCTGTCGCGACTGGCGGGTTCCCCGCCGGAGCTGGAGACGGTGGCGAACCTGATGGTGGACGGCGGTTTCGCCCGTGCCGTCTCTGTTGGCTCGGGGGAGTGAGTTTCGGCATGGTGACGTTCGCGCAGGCGCAGGAGCGCGCGGAGGAGTGGATCAACGGCGACGTGCCGGCGTACCAGCACCGCGAGGTGCGGGTACGGGAGTTCGGTCTCGGGTTCGTGGTGTGGGGTGAGGACCGTGCGGAGGGCCCGCGTTCGGACGCGGGCGGGCAGCGGCTGGTCATCGCCCGGGACACCGGTGACGCGACGCTGTGGCCGGCCCTGCCGGTGGGTGAGGTGATCCGCCGGTACGAGGAGGAGTACGGCCGTGAGGCGGAGGTCGCCGACGCGGTGCCGGCGCCCGCGGCGCGGGTCGACCTGAACCAGACCTCGTTCCTGCTGAGCCCTCCCGAGTGGCTTCAGGAGGCGGCGGACAAGCTGGGGATCCCGGACCGGCGAGCGGGAGGTGACGGGCCGTCGTCCGAGGAGACGGCCGCAGCGCCCGGGGTGGGCTCGGGCGTGGGTTCCGGTGGGCCCGCGCAGACGCAGGCGGGAGTGCCGGCGGGGGCCGGCGGGGCTTCCTGGCCGGCGGCTGCCGGGGACGCGGGGGCGCAGGGAGCGCCCGGAACACCCGGTACGCCCAGCGCACCGGGTGCGCACGGTGCTCCTGGTGCACGCAGCGTTCCCGGTGCACCCCGTGTTCCCGGCGGGCCCGATGTGCCTGCGGGCGCGACTCCTTGGGCCGGTACCGACACCAACGCCGATGCCGGCGAGGACCGTTCCGTTCCGTTGCCCGCGACCGTGTTCGCCCCGCCGCTGGGCGACTCGGACAACGGTGCGCTGGGAGACGCCGAGACGGCGCTGATGGCGGGCGGCAGTCAACTGCCGCGTACGGCGGTGTCTCAGGCGCTCGATGACCCGAGCGCGCCGGGCGCGCGAGGTGACGCGCCGGGCGCGGCGACGTACGGGTACCCGCAGGGGCCGGCTCCGGGCACACCGGCACCGGGCGCGCCCGCACCGGGCACGCCGTCCGGTCCGGCGCCCGTGGCCCCGCCCGCGCCCTCCTACGGCTACCCGCAGGCGGCCGCCGCCCCGGGCTACGGCTATCCGCAGGCGCCGGGGAGTGCTCCGGGCGCGCCCCAGCCGCCGGCGGGTCCGGCCGGTCCGAGCCGTCCGCCCGCTCCGAACGCGAGTGACATAGCGGACGCCGCGACGAGCCGGGCCGCACCTCCGCCGCGCAAGGCGCGGGGCGCGGCGGGGGCGCCGCCTCCGCCGCCGGGCGCCCCTGGAACCCCGGGCGCGCGCCCCGGGGGCGCGCCTCAGCCGCCCGCGTCTCAGCCGCCCGCGCCGGGTGCACCGGCGGGCGGGTACGTGGCGACGCAGATGGTGTCGGCGCTGGGCCCCGAGGGGCCCGGGGGACCCGCGCAGGCGCCGGGCGCGCCCAACTCGCCCGGTGCACCGGGCACGCCGGGTGGTACGCCCCCCGGTGACGTCCATCGGTCGGCCACGATGCTGGCCGACCCGAGCGGGATGAACCCGGGCGGGCCTCAGCCCCCGGGCGCCCCTGGCATGCCGAATCCGCCCGGCGGACAGCCTCCGGCGTTCCTTCCGGGCGCACCGCAGGCCCCGGGCGCTCCCGGCGTGCCTCCCGCGCCCGGCGCGCAGGGAGCGGTTCACCATGCGGAGACGGTGCTGGCCGGGCCCCCGGTGGGCGCTTCCGGCGCTCCGCTGCCCCCGCCCGCCCCCGGTATGCCGCCGGGCGCCCCGCAGACGCCGCCGCAGGTGCCGCCGCCGGTGCCGGCCGGCGCGATGCCGCCGCAGATGCCGCCGCCCGGGCAGCCCGTGCCGGGGCAGCAGCCGCCCGCGTACGGCTACCCGCAGCAGGGCCGGCCGACCGTGGGCCCCGGCTACCAGGCGGTGCTGCGCTACCGTGCGCAGGACGGTTCGGAGCAGCAGCTGATCCGGCGTTCGGCGCCGGGGACGCCGCACCCGGAGTGGCAGATCTACCACGAGCTGCGGGCCATGAACGTGCCGCCGGACCAGGTGCTGGAACTGCACACGGAGCTGGAGTCGTGCGAGCTGCCCGGCGCCTACTGCGCGCGGATGATCCGGGAGCAGTGGCCGCAGGCGCGGCTCGCGAGCATCGCGCCGTACGGGACGGATCACGCGAGCCGGCAGCAGGGGATGCGGGAGTTGCTCGCGCACCAGGGCGAGTTGCATCAGGTGGCGGCGGGTCCGGCGCGGCCCGCGCCGGTGCGGGCGCCGTTGCCGCAGGTGCAGGCGGCGCCGCCGATCCCGCCGGAGGCGATCGCGCAGGAGCTGGGCGCGGCGTTCGGGCCGGGGGTGTTCCGGTTCGAGCAGGCGGCGGTGTCGCGGCAGGGCGTGCCGCCGATCGTGGCGCACACGCTGGTCGCGGCCGGGCTTCCGCTGGACATGGGGCCGTTCTTCTGGGCGCAGGCACAGCCGGGCCGTCCGGTGCCGACCCTGGCGGAGCTGGCGCAGGAGCGCGGGGTGCAGCCGGCGCCGGACGCGGGCTCGTACCTCGTGATGGGCACGGACTTCGGCAAGGCGGTCTGTGTGCAGTACGGCACCGCGAACATCGTGGCCGTGCCGGTGGAGGCGGGGCCGGGCGGGGCGTCCGTGCCGCCGCAGTTCGTCAACACCGGGCTGCCGGAGTTCGCGCGCTGCCTGGCGCTGCTGGGCCGGATGTGGCGGCTCAGGTTCGGTTTGAACCAGGAGCAGGCGGGCCGTTGGACCGTCGACTTCCAGGCCCAGCTGGCCTCCCTGGACCCGGCGGCGCTCGGTTCGCCGGAGAGCTGGTGGTCGGTGCTGCTGGAGCAGATGTGGGACGGCCTGCTGTGAAGCGGCGGCAGGAGCGGTAGGAACAGCCGTTGGGGGCCGGTCCGGTCGGGTGAACCGGACCGGCCCTCACGCGTGCGCGCACACCGTCGCCCGGGGCCCGGGCGGAGCGGCGGCGCCCGGCCGGGCGCCGAGGGCGCGCGGATGTGGGTTCACACCTTTCGGCGCTCTCGAGGGCCCGGCCGCGATGCATGGTAATGCGGCCGTGACATGTCTGCGGAGTGTCGCGTTATGAACACTTACGCCCTATCCATCAAGATGTGCGCGAAATCATCATTTCGTGCCGGTCCGGCGGAGAGGGGTTCCAGGGTGAGCTACGCATCGGTGCCGCCGTACGACTTCGAGACCGTCCGGGGGCGTGGTTACCGCCCCGAGCAGGTCGACACGTTCCTGGCGGCGCTCTCCGAGGACCGGGACGCCGCGTGGGAGCGTGCCGCCCGGCTCACCGTGCTCGCCAAGGACATGGAGGCGGAGTCCGCACGGATGCGTGCCGTCGTCGAGGAGCTCCCGCCCCAGACCTACGAGACCCTCGGGGACCGCGCGGCGCGAGTGTTCCGGCTCGTGGTGGACGAGGCGGCGGCGCTGCGCGACAACGCCCGGCGCGCTCTGACCGAGGGGGTCGCGGAGGCGGAGGCGAGCGCCGAGCACGAGCGCTGTGCGGCACGTGATGAGGCGGACGCGCTCCGCGCGAGCACCGAGGAACGCGCCCGCCAGCTGCTGCTCGCCGCGCAGGCCGAGGCCGAGGAGATCCGGATCAGCGCCCGGCTGGAGGTGAAGGAGGCGCGCGGCGAGGCTCTCGCGGCCCTGCGAGAGCTGCGGCAGCGGACCACCGGGATGCTTGCCGAGCAGGCCAAGGAGCATGCCGAACGCTGGACCGAGGCGGAGGCCGAGGAAGCCGCGCGGTGCGCCGAGGCCGACGCGCAGATGGCTGACCGCATCGCCCGCGCGGAGGCTGCCCTGTCCGAGGCGAAGCGTGCCCTGGGCGAGGCGGAGGAGTGGCAGCACCGTTCCCAGGAGGCGGCCCGGGTGCGTGCCGAGGAGATCCTCGCGGAGGCGCGGGTCCGGGAGGAGCGCATCGGGCGCGAGACCGAGCGGGTGCTGCGCGAGCACGGGGAGACCTGGGACGAGGTACAGGCGCACATGGACCACATGCGTGACAGCCTCATGACCCTGACGGGGCGCGCGACGGCGGAATAGCGCCCGGCCGTCAGTCTTCGCGCGCCCAGGCCTCAGTCTTCGCGCCCCGTCCGTCCGTCTTCGCGCCCCGGTCCGCCGCCTTTTCTGCGGTCAGGCCCCCCGGCGCCCGGCGCCCGCGAGGATCCAGCCCTCCACCGCCTCGTACTGCCGGCGCTGTTCGGCCGCCCCGCGCCGGCCGGAGGCGACCGTCCCCAGCCACCCCAGGAGGAAGCCGGCCGGGATGGAGACGATGCCGGTGGTGGTGAACGGGAACCAGTTGAAGTCGGTGTGCGGGAAGGCGGCGCCCGGTGTGCCGGAGACCAGGTTCGTGCCCGGCATCAGGAGGAGCACGGTGAGGGTGCCGCCGAGCAGCGTGCACATCAGGCCGGCCCGGGTGTAGCGGCGCCAGAAGAGCCCGTAGACCAGGGCGGGGGCGATAGCGGAGGCGCCCAGGCAGAAGGAGAGGGTGGCCAGGGGCTGCAGGCTGTGGTGCTGGACCAGGGTCGCCAGCAGGATGGTGGGGACTCCTATGGCGAGCGCGCTGAGGCGGGCGAGTTTCATCTCGCGCCTCACCGGTGTCTGCTTCGCGCGCGTGGCGAGCACGTCGTGGGCCAGGGAGTTGGCGCAGGCCAGGATCATGCCGGCGACAGAGGCGAGCAGGGTGAGGAAGAGCGCCGTGGTGACGGTGGTGAAGAGCAGGGTCCCCGCCGTGGACACGTCGGCTCCGAACGCCGCGCGCGAGCCGAGCAGATAGGCGGTGTTGCCCTGCGGGTCGGCGGCGGTGATGGCGCTGCGGCCGACCAGGGCGGTGGCGCCGAAGCCCACGATGCTGATGATCAGGACGAAGAGGGCGACGCCCGACACCGCCCAGGACATCGACCGGCGGACCTGGCGGGCGCCGGCGGCCGTGTACATGCGCATGGTGACGTGCGGCAGGCAGGCGCCGCCGAGGACTATGGTCAGTTCCGAACTGATCATGTCCAGGCGGGGGTTGGGTCCGCCGGTGAACTGGAGGCCGGAGTGCAGGTAGGCGGTTCCGGCGCCGCTGCCCCGGGCCGCCGCGGTGAGCAGGGCGCCGGGGTTCCAGTCGAAGCGGTGCAGGATCAGCAGGGCGACCACGGTGCCGGAACCGAGCAGCATCACGATCTTCAGGATCTGGATGAGGGCGGTGCCCTTCATGCCGCCGATGGCCGCGTAGCTGATCATCAGCGCGCCGAGGCCGATGACGCAGCAGGTCTGCACGGACTCGTCGGAGAAACCGAGGATGAAGGCCATCAACTGTCCGGCGCCGGCGAGTTGGACCAGCATCAGCGGCAGCAGGGCGGCGATGGTCACCGCGCAGGCCGTGATCCGTACGCACCGGCCGGGCATCCGGCGGGCCAGCGCGTCGCCCATGGTGAACCGGCCCGCGTTGCGCAGCGGTTCGGCCAGCAGGAACATCAGCAGCATCAGCGACAGGGCCGTGCTGAGAGCCAGGACGACACCGTCGTAGCCGCACAGGGCGATCACGCCGCCGGTGCCGAGGACGGTGGCCGCGGAGATGTAGTCGCCGGCGATGGCCAGGCCGTTGCGCAGCGGGGAGAGGGAGCCGTAGCCGGTGTAGAACGCGTCGAGGTCGTCGCGGTCCGGGCCGGTCAGCACGCACAGCAGGAGGGTGAGGGTGGCGACGGCGGTGAAGGCCACCAGCGACATCGAGGACATCGACTGTGCGGAGCCGCTGGAGCCGGTCACCGCACGGCTCCTCGCCTGGCGTCCAGTTCGGCCGTCCTGCGGATGCGGTCGGCGAGCGGGTCGACGCGGCGGCGCGCGGTGTGCTCGTACAGGGCTATCGCCAGCCAGGTGACGGGCAGTTGGACAAGGGCCAGGAGCAGGCCTGCGGGCACGCCGTCGGCGACCGTGCTCGTCATCACGCCCGGGGCGAACGCGGACAGCACCAGGAACAGCGTGAAGTAGCCGAGTGCGGTGAGGGTCGCGGTGCGCCGCTGGAGGCGGTAGGCACCGCGCAGCATCCGCAGGTCGCGGTGGTGGCCGACCGGGTCCCGGTGCGGCACGTGACGGTGGACCGGCGGCTTTGGCGGCAGCGGCTGCCAGGGGTAGGTGAGGTACGACGGATCGCGCGGGGAACATCCCGGTGCTCCTTGCGTGGCTCGGGTCCGTGGCGGCGGACCGCAGGGAGGGGAGGGAGCGGGGTCACGCACCCTACTCGCAGGTAGCCGGGGCGCGCGGAGTTTTTCCCCAACTGGCCGACCGGTATGCGCTTACTGGCGAAGAGCCCCTCTGACCTCGGGTGTTACCCGCGTTAACCGAGGGGTGGGGGTCGCCTTGAGGGCGCCGTGTCGACGCGCGGGCGGGGTCAGTCCGTGAGCACCGGGAAGCGTCGCGGTGCCACGAACAGCAGGACCAGGAACGCCAGCGCCGCCGCGCACGCCGCCCCCAGGTACACGGCGTGGACCGCCTCCGCGATCGCGTGCCGGGTGGACCCGGAGGCGGTCCCGTCGTCCAGCGAGCGCGTGACCGAGTCGAGGTCGCCGGCCCCGCCCAGGCGGGCCGCGAGCACCCCGTTGGCGATCGCGCCGAACACCGAGGCGCCGATCGTCTGTCCGGTCTGCCGGCAGAAGAGCACCGACGCGGTGGTCGTGCCCCGCTCCTCCCAGCCCACCGTCGACTGCACGCCGACGATCAGCGGCAGCTGGAACAGGCCGAGCGCGCCGCCCAGGACGAGCATGAGCAGCGTCGGCTGCCAGGCGGCGCCGGGGTAGGGCAGGAAGGGGAAGGCGAACAGGATCAGCGCGGCCGCGCCGATACCGAGCAGCGCGGTGTCGCGGAAGCCGATCCGCCGGTACACGTGCTGGCTGAGCGCCGCGGAGACCGGCCAGCTCAGCGTCCACACCGACAGGACGAATCCGGCGGCCACCGGCGCCAGGCCGAGGACCGACTGCGCGTAGGTGGGCAGGAACACCGTGGGGGCGACCATCAGCAGGCCCAGCGCGCCGAGCGCGAGGTTGACCGCGGCGATCGTACGGCGGCGCCACACCCAGCCCGGGATGATCGGTTCCGCGGCCCGGCGCTCGATCCACACCACGAGCCCGACCAGCGCGAGGCCGGTGGCGAACAGCGCGCAAGAGGACGCGGACCACCACGCCCACGCCACCCCGCCCTGCACGAGCGCCGTCAGCAGCACGCCCCCGCACGTGAAGACCGCCAGCGCGCCGGCCCAGTCCACTCGTGCGGGCGTGCGCGGCGCGCGCTGCGGCTCGTGCAGATGACGCACTATCAGCCAGAGCGCCGCCGCGCCGATCGGCAGATTGACGAGGAAGATCCACCGCCAGTCCGCGTAGGTGGCCAGCACCCCGCCGAGCCCCGGCCCGGCGACCGCCGACACCGCCCACACCGTGGACAGCTTGGACTGGATCTTCGGGCGCTCCTTGAGCGGGTACAGGTCGGCCGCCAGGGTCTGCACGGTGCCCTGCAACGCGCCCCCGCCGAGCCCCTGCACGATCCGGAACGCGATCAGCGCGGCCATGTTCCAGGCGGCCGCGCACAGCAGCGACCCCAGCAGGAACACCACGGCCCCGGCGACCAGCACCGGTTTGCGGCCGAAGGTGTCGGAGAGCTTGCCGTACACCGGCAGCGTCACCGTCACGGCCAGCAGATAGCCGGAGAACAGCCAGGAGAAGACCGAGAACCCGCCGAGGTCACCGACGATCTGCGGTACGGCGGTGGAGACGACGGTGGAGTCGAGCGCCGCCAGCGCCATCGCGAGCATCAGGGCGGCCACCACGGCCCCCCGCCGGCCCGTCCCGGGCTCGCGCCCGGCCGCGCGTATCGCGGGTTTCGTGTTCTCCACCCCGGATCCCCTCCCCAGTGCGTTCCTCATGCATCCATCTCGTCCGCGCCAGCTTCCCATCCGCTCCGACCTGGCGGGAGTGCGCATCGGCTCGGCCCTCACGCGAGCAGAGGGGGAGGCTGACCGCGCCGGAGGGTGGAGCCGGACCCGGAGAAGGGCTCCACCCGTCGGTGGACTTCCCCTAGGGGGTTCTCCGTACTACGGCTCGGGGAGGGTTCGTACCGCCGGAGGAGGAGACGGCGCCCCTGTCGTCCTTAACCTGGCTTTACGCCGCCGGGGGGCGGTTGACGGAACCGCCGGGGGTGGGGTTTTCCCCCGGGAAAGACGGGGCTTCGCACCAGCGCGGAGCGGCCCCGCCCACCGCGAGACTCATCGTCGTACCGAACGCTTCGCAGCAGGACGCGGCACAGAGCCGTCCGTTCGCTGACCGACTTAGGAGACATACCGTGACATCGGCTGTGACCATTCCCAGGCACGGGGGTACTGGAGGGCGTACGGCCGTTGCCGCGCGGGCGCGGCAGGTCGTCAAGGCGTACGGGTCCGGAGAGACCCGGGTCGTCGCTCTCGACCACGTCGACGTGGACATCACGCGGGGGCAGTTCACCGCGATCATGGGCCCCTCGGGGTCCGGCAAGTCCACCCTGATGCACTGCCTCGCCGGACTCGACACCGTGACGAGCGGTCAGATCTTCCTGGACGAGACGGAGATCACCGGCCTGAAGGACAAGAGGCTCACGCAGCTGCGCCGGGACCGGATCGGGTTCATCTTCCAGGCGTTCAACCTGCTGCCGACGCTGAACGCGCTGGAGAACATCACGCTGCCCATGGACATCGCCGGGCGCAGGCCCGACCAGGAGTGGCTGCGGCGCGTGGTGGAGACCGTGGGGCTCGCGGACCGCCTCAAGCACCGTCCCACGCAGCTCTCGGGCGGTCAGCAGCAGCGCGTGGCCGTGGCCCGCGCCCTCGCCGCGCGGCCCGAGATCATCTTCGGTGACGAGCCGACCGGAAACCTCGACTCCCGCGCGGGCGCGGAGGTCCTCGGCTTCCTGCGCAGCTCCGTCACCGACCTGGGGCAGACCATCGTGATGGTCACGCACGACCCGGTGGCCGCCTCCTACGCGGACCGGGTGCTGTACCTGGCCGACGGCCGGATCGTGGACGAGATGTTCAAGCCGACCGCGGACACCGTCCTGGACCGCATGAAGGACTTCGACGCGCGGGGGCGTACGTCATGACCGTCATGAAGACCTCGATGCGCAACTTCTTCGCGCACAAGGGACGCATGGCCCTGTCGGCCGTGGCCGTGCTGCTGTCGGTGGCGTTCGTGTGCGGCACGCTGGTGTTCACCGACACGATGAACACGACGTTCGACAAGCTGTTCGCGGCGACCTCGTCCGATGTGACGGTCAGCGCCAAGGGCGCCTCCGACACCGGTGAGACGACCTCGGACAACGGCAAGCCACCGGTCATGCCGGCCTCGGTGGTCACCGAGGTCCGCGCGGCGGCCGGCGTCAAGGCGGCCGAGGGGACGGTCTTCTCGACGTCCGTGACCGTCGTCGACGCCAAGAAGGACAGTCTGTCGCCGTCCAGTGGCGCACCGACCATCGTCGGCAGCTGGAACTCCAACGACGCCCGCACCATGAAGATCACCTCCGGTGCGGCGCCGGTGAACTCCGGCCAGATCATGGTGGACGCCGACACCGCCGACAAGCACCACCTCGGACTCGGCGACGAGATCGGCGTGATCAGCGCGGTCGGCACGCACACCGCGAAGATCTCCGGCATCGCCGACTTCACCGTCACCAACCCCGGTGCCGCGATCTTCTACCTGGACACGAAGACCGCGCAGCGCACGCTCGTCGGGCAGAGCGGTGTCTTCACGAACGTCAACGTGACGGCCGCCGCCGGTGTCACCGACGCCCGGCTGAAGAGGAACGTGACCGGCGCGCTCGGCGCCCGCTACCAGGTGCAGACCGCCAAGGAGACCGCCGACGCCAACCAGAAGGACGTCGAGGGCTTCATGAACGTCATGAGGTACGCGATGCTCGGCTTCGCCGGGATCGCCTTCCTCGTCGGCATCTTCCTGATCATCAACACCTTCTCGATGCTGGTCGCCCAGCGCACCCGTGAGATCGGCCTGATGCGGGCCATCGGCTCCAGCCGCGGCCAGGTCAACCGGTCCGTGCTCGTCGAGGCGCTGCTGCTCGGCGTGGTCGGCTCGGTCCTCGGGGTCGGCGCGGGGGTCGGCATCGCGGTCGGGCTGATGAAGCTCATGGGCTCGATAGGCATGCACCTGTCGACCAGCGACCTGACGGTGGCCTGGACGACCCCGGTGCTCGGCCTGGTCCTCGGCGTCGTCGTCACCGTCCTCGCCGCCTACCTGCCCGCACGGCGGGCCGGCAAGGTCTCCCCGATGGCGGCGCTGCGCGACGCGGGCGCCCCCGCCGACGCCAGGGCGGGCCTCGTACGGGCCGTGCTGGGCCTCCTGCTGACCGCGGGCGGCGGCTACGGCCTCTACCTGGCCGCGGAGGCCCACAAGGCGTCGCAGGGCGCCGCCTGGCTGGGGCTCGGCATCGTGCTCTCGCTGATCGGGTTCGTCGTCATCGGCCCGCTGCTCGCGGGAGCGGTCGTACGGGTGCTGGGTGCCGTCCTGCTGCGGATGTTCGGCCCCGTGGGTCGCATGGCCGAACGCAACGCCCTGCGCAACCCGCGCCGTACCGGTGCCACGGGCGCCGCCCTGATGATCGGCCTCGCGCTGGTCGCCTGCCTCTCGGTGGTCGGCTCCTCCATGGTCGCCTCCGCCACCGACCAGCTCGACAAGACCGTCGGCACGGACTTCATCATCCAGTCCGACAGCGGCCAGCGGCTCACCCCGCAGGCCGTCAAGGCGGTGAAGGACACCCCGGGGCTCGCGCGGGTCACCGAGTACCGGGTCACCTCGGCCGACTACACCACCCCCGACGGCGAGACGCTGAAGGACACCGACATCACGGCGGCCGACCCGACGTACGCGACCGACCTGCGGACCAAGACCGTCGCCGGAAACCTCGCGGACGCCTACCTGCCGGACTCGATGTCCGTGCACGACAAGTTCGCCAAGGCGCACGGCATCCACCTCGGCTCGAAGATCACCCTCAAGTTCAAGGAAGGGCGTACCGCCCACCTGACGGTCCGGGCGATCACCAGCAGCGACGGCCTCATCGACGCCGGCTCCAAGTACATGTCGATCGCCACGCTCGCCAAGTACGTGCCGGCCGACCGGATGCCGCTCGACGACCTGGTCTTCGCCACCGCCCGGGACGGGCGGCAGGACAGCGCGTACAAGTCGCTCAAGAGCGCCCTGCACGACTACCCGCAGTACACGGTGCGCGACCAGACCGACTACAAGCAGGCGCTGAAGGACCAGATCGGCCAGCTCCTGAACCTGATCTACGGGCTGCTCGCACTGGCGATCATCGTCGCGGTCCTCGGTGTCGTGAACACCCTGGCGCTGTCCGTGGTCGAGCGGACGAGGGAGATCGGCCTGATGCGGGCGATCGGTCTGTCGCGGCGGCAGCTGCGCCGCATGATCCGCATGGAGTCCGTGGTCATCGCCCTCTTCGGCGCCCTGCTGGGCCTGGGGCTGGGCATGGGCTGGGGCGCCACCGCCCAGAAGCTGCTCGCCCTGCAGGGCCTGAAGGTCCTGGAGATCCCCTGGCCGACGATCACCGGGGTCTTCATCGGCTCGGCTTTCGTGGGCCTGTTCGCCGCACTGGTCCCCGCGTTCCGGGCGGGCCGGATGAACGTCCTGAAGGCGATCGCGACGGACTGACGGGAGCGGCCGGAAGGCCACCGCATACGGGGGTTGCGGGGGAGGGCCCGGCGCCGCGGAGACCTGAGGTCTCCGC